>NZ_CP032482.1:2535973-2852969 GCF_003600645.1 Yersinia rochesterensis | reverse complement strand
GGGTATGGTGGCCAGTGTGGAGATTAAAACGGGTCAGAAAACTGTTTTGGATTATCTCATCAAGCCGCTGAATAAAGTGAAAGAATCATTACGAGAGCGCTAATATTATGGCGCATTTTTTCACCTTTATTTGTGCCACATGGTGGGCGCATCCTAGTATCATATGGCTATATATATGAATAAAAGCCAATGAGCAGCAGGATTATAGTTAGTCGATAAAGCTAACTATAATTCTTAATCATCTGAACTATTTGTGCTTAAATATAAGTGTGAAACTATATTATTCATCTATAATTTAATTGTGTAACTATAGTGAAAATTATAAATATATTTTTGACTCTATGTCGCTGGCAATAAAAAGCCGGTCAAAAGACCGGCCGTAACACTAACGAATTATCTGGCTGCGCGAGCCACAATGAAGGAAATAGTAAAATAATGATGATAGCGGATTTATTATAGTTCTTGACTGTTAGATATTTCTTATCAATTTGTGCTATGTAATTATTTTACTATCTTATTGATTAATATGGTAAAAATTATTTATTGATTATGTGTGCTATATTTTTTAGTGTTTTTAAATTCTGTTAAAGTTCGCCAATATTAACATATTGAAATACTTTATAGACATATGAAACATTATCCGAAACTTCGTAGCATTTTCTGTATAGATTAATCCTAATATTATTACCACAATAGAATAACCCTATTGGGAAAATATGCTCATAAGAGCAGTGGCATAGTTAGATCTAATAATTAGAGGATAATAACGATGAAACTTCGAGTTCTTTCCCTGCTGGTTCCTGCTTTATTAGTTGCCGGTAGCGCAGGCGCGGCTGAAATTTACAGTAAAGACGGCAACAAGCTGGATCTGTACGGTAAAGTCGATGGCCTGCATTATTTTTCTGACGACAAAAGCAAAGATGGCGACCAGTCTTACATGCGTTTTGGCCTGAAAGGCGAAACACAAATTAGTGACCAACTGACCGGTTACGGCCAGTGGGAATATCAAGCAAATCTAAATAAAGCGGAAAACCAAGACCAAGGTAACTTCACCCGTGTTGGCTTTGCTGGTTTGAAATTTACTGATTTTGGTTCTTTCGACTACGGCCGTAACTATGGTGTGCTGTATGACGTAACCTCATGGACTGACGTTCTGCCAGAATTCGGTGGTGATACTTACGGTGCTGACAACTTCTTGTCACAACGTGGTAACGGCATGGCGACTTACCGTAACAGCAACTTCTTTGGCCTGGTGGATGGTCTGAACTTTGCTCTGCAATATCAGGGCAAAAATGGCAGCGGTACTGAAACCAATAATGGCCGTGATGTACAAGGCCAGAATGGTGACGGCTACGGTATGTCCGTATCTTATGATTTGGGCTGGGGCGTGAGCGCATCTGCTGCAATGGCCAGTTCTAAACGTACTGATGACCAGAATAAACTGGCATTTGGCCATGGTGACCGCGCGGATGCATACACCGGTGGTTTGAAATATGACGCGAACAACGTCTATCTGGCCGCAACTTATGCCCAGACTTACAACCTGACTCGCTTCGGTAACTTCAATAATAACACCGACTCAGGCTTTGCTAACAAAGCGCAAAACATCGAGTTAGTGGCTCAGTATCAGTTTGATTTCGGCCTGCGCCCATCCGTGGCTTACCTGCAATCTAAAGGTAAAGACCTTGGCAACGGCTATGGTGACCAGGATCTGCTGAAGTATGTTGATGTTGGTGCGACTTACTACTTCAACAAAAACATGTCCACCTATGTTGATTACAAAATCAACCTATTGGATGAAAACAACTTCACCAAAAACGCAGGTATCAATACTGATGATATCGTAGCGGTTGGTTTGGTTTACCAGTTCTAATCCTGCTGACAGGAGAGGTTCTGATAAAACGCGGTCACTTGGCCGCGTTTTTTGTGCCCGCCATTTGCTGTTGGTCTGCTGAGCCACCCATTTATATATGGGCGTATTTTTAAGCGATTTGCTTTTTTTTAACCACTTTTGGCATGAAGTTTAACCAAACGAACTAAATTTCCATTTTTTTTGAATGAAACACTAGACATATCATCACGCTATAGATGATAATCCCGCTCATTGGAAGGATGGCCGAGTGGTTTAAGGCAACGGTCTTGAAAACCGTCGACTGTAACAGGTCCTAGAGTTCGAATCTCTATCCTTCCGCCAAATTACGCCGGCATAGCTCAGTTGGTAGAGCAACTGACTTGTAATCAGTAGGTCCCGAGTTCGACTCTTGGTGCCGGCACCAATTAAAAGCCCGTTATCTGAATAAGATAACGGGCTTTTTGCTTTCCGACAAATTTGAGTTGCGGCAGGATTCCTCGCTACCGCTGATTGAGTCAGCTATTCTTCGCTAACTGCGCGACCAACCGATTCACGCCATCACTCATATTGGTGAATTTCGTCAGTTGCGTGCGGGTGACCACCACGAAAACCGCAATATTCTTCTCGGGGATCATCGCCATATAAGTAATAAATCCGCCACCGCCACCGGTTTTCTGCATGATGCCCGGCAGTTCAGCATTTGGTGCCATGTAGACCCAGCCTAGCCCCAGCGCATCGGCCTGACCGGCAACATCCATCCCTTTTAATGAAACCAAATCGCGACGTTGGAAATACAGCGCTTGTTCACGTTTGGCTGTGCTTTTACGTGCGTTGTTATTGGAAGCTAAGAATTGCTGCATCCAGCGCTGCATATCTTCTGGTGTCGAGTAAACCCCGCCACTGCCCGCCGCCGCTATGGTGTTTTCACAGCGGCTGCTGCCCACGCCGATCATCAAACGGCTACATTGCTCTGCCGTTGGGGTGAGGGTGGTGTTTCGCATACCCAGCGGTGCGGTGATTTTATCTCGTAATAAGCTGGTATAAGGTTTCCCGGAGGCGCGTGATAGCGCGTCTGCCAGCAAATCGTAAGCCAAATTGGAATAAGCCGCTTTCACACCAGGGGGCACAGTCATATTGGCCAGTTTCAACCATTGCCAGCGGTTATCTTTGGTCGGCCAGGTAAACACCGGCCTTTTTTGCGGGCCACCGGGCTGTTCACGAGGCAGGCCGCTGGTGTGGCTGGCCAGATTGAGCAAAGTCATCGGCTGTTTCGCATTATAAGCTGGGACTTTGGCTCCTTTAGGGGCCCATTTTTGCAAAGGGTCAGTTAATTTTACTGTGCCATCCTCAGCCAGTTTTACCATCACCTCACTGGTCATCAGCTTGGTAATAGAGGCAATGCGGATCAATGAATCTGGCCGTGGGCGCAAATTGTTACCGGGCTTGGTTTCGCCAAAACTGCGGTTAACTACTTGATTATTATCAATAACGACCAGCGCCATCCCCATGGCCCCGCTGTTATAGAAGATATGTTCGGCATATTGATCAACAACTTGTGATGTCAAAAGCTCGGTGTTGGCGTAGCCGTGCAGTGGGATAGTGAACAGAGCCGCGGCCAGTAACGGGGAAGAAAAATGTTTCAGCAATCTTTTGTCCATGATCAAAAAGCAAAATAACAGTCATAGACTTATAGTAATCGGATATTTGTATAAAACATGCTGAAATTTTCAAACAGACGAATAATTTACATTACGGGGATAAGGACGGGGATAAAAAACCGCAGCGGGCAGGGCCGTTGCGGTTTGGGGTAACTATCGAGATTAATTAACTTTCAGTGACCGGCTTAGGGATCACATTGGATGATTCTTTCATGCCAAGCGGGTTATTCCCCCAGCACTGCTCATACTTCCAGCCGGTGAGCTCTTCCGCTACCGCTCTGGCATGAGCCGGAATATCTGCCATGGCACCACCGTTTTTAATCCGATCAATTTCTTCCAGCAGAATCTTATGATTTTTGCGGTCCAGTTTCATCTGCGTAGTGTAATAGATTGCCACCAGTGCCAGTGAGATAACGCCGATAGCAAACACCCCGACAATGGCTTGCACTGCCATTTCTGGCTGGCTGGATTGGCCGGAAACAAAACCAAAGTGGCTTAATGTCCAGCCCATAGCGAAGACAATAATTGAGCGCACCATTTTGCCAGCGAATGTCATGGCGCCAGCATAAATCCCTTCACGGCGACGCCCCGTCAACACTTCGTCCACATCCGCCAAGAAAGTATAAACCGTCCATGGAATGTAGTAGATACCGCCGGTGCTTAAACCGAAAACAGCAGTGATGCAGAACAACACAATCACTGTCGTGGCTTGAGACCAACCGGTGAAATAGAGCGCCGCATAGGCAATCACACTGACAATCACCACTTGCAAGGCAATGCGGAACGGGCGAGCAAAGCCCATTTTGACGCAAATACCGATAAAGATAGCGGTAGAAATCAACTGCATGATTGAACTGAAACTGTTGAGCTGAGAAACCAGCGTTGCATCCTGGCCCAGACCAAAAATAATAAAGTATGTGAATGCAGACGCGAACAACCATTCAGCACCAAAACCGAACAGGTACATGCCCAGATGTTTGCGGAAAATACGCAGATGGAAAGTGGAGGCCATATCCACACACATTTTTTTCAAGGCTTGGCCCAAACTGCTAGTGGTTTCTCTCACCACTTCGCTGGCCGGGCGCTCCCAGGATGAGCTGTAAAGCCAAATCATGGCGCAGCACATAATCAAGCCGTAGGCGATACCGGTATAGAGGAAAGGCGTTGCGGAATCTTTACCATAAATAGCAATAAACTGGCCGGGGATAAAAGCCGCCAGGAAGTTGGCGACCTTGCCGAAAATAGCTTTAGAACCGGTTAATTTTGAGCGTTTGGCAAAATCAGTGGTCATCTCGGTCGCCAGTGTTTCATACGGCACCATGATGGAGGTATAAATCAGTTCAAACAATGCGTAGGTCAGCAAGTAATACCAGAAACCAAATCCGCTCATCCACAGCATTGGATAGACCAATACCAGTGGAATACCCAGCAAGATAAAGAAGCGCCGGCGGCCAAATAGACGGCCAAGTCGGGTATTGTAAAAGTTATCAGTGATATAACCCATTACCGGGTTACTGATTGCATCGAGAATACTGGCGATTGAAAAAATAGTGGCCGCCTCTACCACCGACAGCCCGCAAAAGGTGGTGTAGAAATACATCAGCCAGGCACCACTGATTGCCAGCGCCCCGCTCCCCAGTAAGTTAGCGCTCCCATACGCCAACGTATGTCTTGTTGTAATAGCTTTACTCATTCTTACCGCCACCTCAAATTAAAACAATGTTTCATTAATAATGGATAATCGTTTTGTTTATAAAGGAGTGTTGCCGTTAAAAATGAGCGTTGGATCACGAAAAAGGGTTTTGTCGCCAGAAATAGCGCGTATCACAGTAAAAATTGATATGAATCAATTTAGTAGAGAGGTGGAAATATTCAGTAAAAAACAAAATATCTATAAGAATATGAATGAGTGATAATGCCTGCTTATGACAATCGTGACCGTGATAAGTGTGGCAAGATTTAAATCAGTTTTCTGAAATATCATCATTGGCATTAAATCTTATTATTCTGACAACTTGCCCACCGGGTGAAAGTATTCATATTGGGCAAGTGTGAAGTGTGAAGTGTGAAGTGTGAAGTGTTACGGGCATGGCCCATGAATGAATTCTGGCTGCAAGAGTGGCTAGCAGTGAAGGACGTAAAATGGCGAAGAAAAACCCTTATTATGATGCCAGTAAGCCACACCATACAGAGTTTGGATTTCAGAATCTGGAGCCAGTTGTCCATCATTCGCAGGATCTGAAACGCTGGCGTGAGGAGCGAAAGCGCCAGTCCTTACCGAAACCCCCGCAGCAAGGTTATGCACAGTTTGTCACTGACTGGTGGCAACCGGCAGATTTCAGCGGCCAACAAGATGCTTTGTGGTGGCTGGGACATGCTTCGTTATTATTGCGTGTAAGTGGCAAAACTGTGCTGTTTGATCCCGTGCTGTCCAGCCGGGCTTCGCCGCTCAATTTTTACGGCCCAGAGCGCAGGACACCTGCACCTGCCAGCGTAAAGGAGTTGCCGCATATTGATGTAGTTGTGATTTCTCACAATCATTATGACCATTTGGATGTCAGAACCATTACCCAATTATTATGCCGTTTCCCCGACGTGACTTTTTTAGCGCCACTGGGGCTGAAAAGTTGGTTTCTGCAGCATGGTGCTCGCCATGTTCATGAATTAGATTGGTGGGATAGCCATCTTGCCGCCGAATTTGAGTTTCATTGTGTGCCCGCGCGGCATTGGAGCATGCGCACACCTTGGGATCGTAACCAAAGTTTGTGGTCGGGCTGGGTGGTTAAGCGCGATGAAATCAATTTCTATTTCACCGGTGACACGGGGTATAGCCCGCAATTACTGACCATTGGTGAAAGATTGGGGCCATTTAACTATGCGGCATTGCCGATTGGTGCTTATGCCCCGCGTTGGTTTATGAACGCGCAGCATATGGATCCGCAGCAATCAGTGCAGTTATTTAAACAATTACAGCAACCTGTGACGGTGCCTATCCACTGGGGGGTGTTTGAGTTGGCCGATGAATCTCTGGATGAACCGCCACAACAGCTGAAGCTCGCGTTGACAGAAGCCGGGGTTGCGCCAGACAATTTCGCACCGCTTAAAATTGGCGCGCGGATAGTGCTTGAGTAGGATAATGCTTGAGTAGGGCGTTGCAGCGGGTTGAATGTCACTCGCTGCAACGAAAGGGCATTAGATCTTGAATTGGTTCACGGCACTGGTCAAATCAGCCGCCTGGGCTTGTAATGCAGCAGAGGCCGCGGTTGATTCCTGCACCAATGCGGCATTTTGTTGCACCATGGTATCCAATTGAGTCACTGCGCTATTTATCTCATTAATACCGCGCATTTGTTCATCTGCCGCATTAGTGATTTCTGACATAATTGTCGTGACATCAGATACACTGCTCACAATCTCGGTCATGGTATTACTGGCTTGCCGCACCTGACCGGAGCCAGAGGCAACACTGCTCACCGTCGAGTCAATCAGGGTTTTAATCTCTTTTGCCGCTTGTGCGCTGCGTTGCGCTAAGGTGCGAACTTCTCCCGCCACCACGGCAAATCCACGACCTTGCTCACCGGCGCGCGCAGCTTCTACTGCCGCATTCAGTGCCAGAATATTGGTCTGGAAAGCGATGCCATCAATGACACTGGTAATATCCCCGATTTTGCCCGAAGCCGCCTCAATAGACTCCATGGTCGTGATAACTTTCGCGATAACTTCGCCACCACGAGAAGCATCATTGGCGGCTGAGAGAACCGCGGTATTAGCTTGCCTTGCCGCACTGGCAGATTGCGCCACGGTTGCTGAGATTTGTTCGAGTGCTGCCGAGGTTTGTTGCAAACTGGCAGCGGCTGACTCTGTTCGGCCAGACAAATCCTGATTACCTGCCGCAATTTCATTCGCCGCAATGCTGACAGATTCGCTGGTATTGCGGATCTGCGCCATAACGCCGCTGAGTTTGTCAGCAAATTTATTGAATGAAATGGCTATTTTGGCCATTTCATCACGGCCTTCTACCGGCAAGCGCTGGGTTAAATCTTCCGAGCCAGAACTGATAGCATCCATAGCCTTATGGACATGATTCAGTGGTGTCAGGGCGCGCTGGGTAATCAGGCTAATAATGACAATGGCAATTAAGATGATGACAATCAGGGTTACCAGGGATGTGGTCAATAATGAGCGCATACCGGCAGTGGCGTGGGCTTTGTCCAGCGCGACGACAGTAAACCACTGAGTGCCGGGGACCGCTTGTGCAAGTAACAACTTAGTGCTGCCATCAATCTCAGCCGCGGTAGGGGCGGTTGCGGTCAACAGGGCTTTAAGATCCAATGTCGGCGCGATTTCACTCAGCGGTTTTAGGGTTAATTGCACGTCTGGATGGGCGATAATTGTGCCGTTAGCATCAATTAACATACCAAAACTACCCTCTGTTGGATGGATAGATTTTACGTTTGTAATCACGCTGTCCATGGTGACATCGGCAGCTAATACCCCTTTCACATTGCCATCCTGAATAATAGGCAAGGCAAAAGTCACGACTAATTGATTAGTTCCTGCATCAATATAAGGGGGGGGCACCACTGGGCTACCCGCTTTCACTGCTTGTAAATACCAAGGGCGACCGGTGGGATCATAGTCAGCAGGAATGCCATCTGGATTAGAAAAAATAGCCGTCTTATTTGCGTAACCGATATAAACGTTAATAAAGTTACCCGCCGCAGCCACTTGGCGTAAAGCTGCAATAGGGTCTGCTGCCAATGCGCTTTCTTTAAGCGACACAATCATCTGTGTTTTCATCGCCACCCAATCTGCAATCCCAACCCCATGGCTGGCAGTTACCGCCTTCAAGGTATTATCGATAGCACTATTGTTATATTTGTTGGCAACGGAGTAGTTAAAATAAGTATTAATGGCAAGCGAACCAGCCACGATGATGATACAGGCAGCCAGAATACGTGAACGAATGGAATCAAGCATAGAGCGTCCTAAATGTAGGGGAGGGCATAATTCAAGTAACGGCGTGATATAGAAAAACTTGAGGTGAGTCACAGTAACAAACTTCCATTTATGCACCATTGTTAATTCTTCTTTATGTAATGGTGACAAGGTAGGAGAATTTTGTTGATAATGATATTCAATAAAAACAGAAACTTGACTATTCTTGCAAACCTAACGTAGCCGTAAAAATTAAAATAAAGTTGAAAAAAATAGTGATATTTAAAATACAAAATCAGCATCAATACCGCTGAAATAGGCTATTTCACACGACACTGATGCTGATGATTTGTTATTACTTGTATATCGATGGGTTAAAAAGTGTACAGAAATCCCATGGCGATAGTTTGATTTTTCTGCGCGATGCTTGAGCCATCAAGATTATTTTGTGATGTGCCGGTATTCCGGTTGAGGATTTGCGTTGTTCCTTTCCCTTCGGTGTATTGATTCCAGGCAGCTTCTACAAATAATTTGGTCCTTGGGGTGATATAATATCCCGCATCCACCACGACTGCGTAATAGCGCGAGTTTTTGCTGCTGTCTTTGAAGGAAAGTTTGCGTGAATAATGTTCATCCTGTGCATTGGCATTGACCCAACGGCTATATTTCAGCGAGGTATTAAACTCAAATTTTTGATAATGATAGCTTCCAGCTAAACCAATGTAGGTCATATCAAAATTTTGTTTATAACCGATTGCTGCAACGGTATCTGAAGCTGTAAAAATATTGTTACCATTGTTGTAATGATAGTTTCCACCATAGGCGGTCCAATCATTGTTATTACGTTGATAGCCACTCATCAAACCAATACGATAATTGTCTTGTTTTAAAAACCAAAACTTTGCATTCAGATCAATTTCGTTAGCATAGTTCAAATGGGTTTTTTCATGATGAGACCAATCCGTCCACTTGGTTTGGTTTGTCTGATTCCAATCATAATCATCCATAGTGCCTTTGCTTGATGATAATGTAGACCACCCGCGAGCGGTGAAAGTTAAACGTGATAACACATCCCATGAGATATCTATTTTAACAATCGGGGTATTCTCAGCTTTCCAATCTAACTGACTTATTTTTCGGCTGTTTCGGTCATAAACATATTCATTTGATTCTGTATTTAATAACCCCAGTGAGGTACTGACAGTCAAACTATCAGTTATCTTAGTATGATAACTGGCTACCGCAGAGTGAGATAAGGCGAGTAGCATGAATATGCTGAGGTTTTTTTTTACTGTAATATTAACTTTCATTATTAACCTTTAATTTGTTTAAAGCTTCATGCGGAAGTTAACATTGAGAGGGATTTAAAATTGTTAATTAAAGATTAAAATAAAATTAAGTGTTTAAATATAATTAATTATAACGATGACTGATCAATTAAAATTGATATGAGCCGGGCTGGGTTACCCGGCTTAATCGGGGTTAAAACTCACTCACTAACCATTGATCTGCTTCATCAAACATCTCTTCTACCAAACGATTGAGCACAGATTTCTCTTGTTTACTCGCATCGGTATTAATGCCATTAGCTTGCATTGGTTTGACCTTAACCTCTGCATTGGGGAACACTTGGTGTACGCGCTTGGTCAATTCTGCTTTGATCATTTCATTGGCGTTAGCCAGGCCGGCGACATTCCGTTTGTCATAAATTAATTCAACTCGCATCGCTTCTTTCCTAAGTTAAAAATACTGTGTTAATATACAGTTCTATTTTGTGTAAAACAACCTGGTTTTCACCATGTTAGTGCAGAATGAGGTTAAATAATTGTTTTTAGATGATATCTTATCTACTTGTTTATACTGGTAATTATTTTGGCGTTAATGGCTTCTTTTTCATGAGTCAATTTTATTACCGTTAGCAATAATATCAAATTACCTGCGGTGCTGAATGTGAAACTAGAAATGAACCCGCTGATAGAAAACTTACATATTTATGAAAAAACATTAACGTGGCCTGAAAAAAGTGTATTAGTGTGATATCACTGGTTAGTTACACACTGATTGAATAACAGGAAAGCCCCGCATTGCCGGGGCTTTCCTGTTTCTGTTAGTCATACACGCCAGTGTAATGGAGAGAGGTCATAAATGAATGAACAAAGTCAGCTTCCGTATTGGTGGACTGGGTCACTGGCATTATTCTCGGCCCTGAGTTTACAAGATTATATCTTTATTCTCGGCACCGTGATTAGCATGATTTTTACTGTCAAAACCTATTATGTTAATTTACGAGAAAAAGACGCAATAATTAAAGAAGAACAACGTAGAACTGAAATGTTACGAGATTTTCTGCGCAATAAAACAGTAGAAAATATTCCAGCCGCCATTGCGGTATGTTATGACGCATTACACAAAATGGAGGACTGACATGACCCCAATGCGACGCAAAAAAGTTGTTGGGGCGGTGGCGGCGTTTCTATCAGTGACTTCAATGACCAAATCAATGCCAATATCGTGTGTTAATTAGCAACTGGCGATGATAAAGAACAACTCACAGCATGGAAAACTTATCGTGTGCTATTAAGCCGAATCGACCTGTCAACCGCCCCTGATATCAATCGGCCTGTCACGCCACAGTAATAATGCAGGATTATTTACTGTAATAGACCGGGCTGAACGGCCCGGTATGTTCACTCGCCGCCCCCCCCTCCCCATTCCCGCATAACGCCCTCGTGAGTCCGCTCATTTCATGCTAAATTTACCCATCTCAAGCCATAGCATCGTTTCAGGTACCAGTATGTTTACATATAAAGAAATATCATCGCTGAACGAACTGGAATTGATCGTCTATAACTACATCATAAAAAATACTGATAAAGTGATGTACATGACCATCAGAGAATTGGCGGATGCTGCGGGAGTATCGACGACCACGGTTTTACGTTTCTGCAAAAAAATGAATTGTGATGGTTACTCTGAATTCCGTATTCGTTTTAAACTGTATTTAGAACATGATGAAAAACCACCTGTTACTTTTGGTATCAGTGAAATAATTAGCTATTTTAAAAGTATCAATAATAGCGAATTTGATGAGTTACTTGATACGGTAGCAGCTCAAATAGCCGCTACACGCCGAATAATTTTTGTTGGAATAGGAACATCTGGTGCATTAGGGAAATACAGCGCACGTTTCTTCTCTAATATAGGTAAGTACAGCACTTATATTGACGATCCCTATTATCCGATTAATAGTGACATGTATCAGGATGCGATTGCGATTATTTTCTCTGTCTCTGGTGAGACCGAGGAAATTATTCGTATTGCTAATCAGTTCAGCTTGCAGAATTGCAAAATTATTAGCTTAACCAACAGTGATAACTCAACATTGGCTAAGATGGCGGATTTAAATATTTCCTACCATATGCCACCTATTGTATTGGAAGGCCAATATAATATTACCACTCAGATTCCAGTATTATATATTATTGAGACTATCGGTAAGAAACTCTCCAAGTTAATTAATAAAAACACTCGATAAAACAGGGTGTTTTTTACATGTTACATATTCCAAGTCACGGTTTTTGTTATATCGTGACTTCGCTTTTCTTTTTGTTAAACTTCAGCCTCAATCGAAAAAGAATATTAATAATAACCCGGGAACACTCTGTTTATCTTATACTCAGCACTCGTGGCAGGAGACTAATAATGGCAATTGATTACTCATTGACCGCCCAAGAAATTATTAAATATATCGGCGGCGATAATAATGTGATTACCGTCACACATTGTGCAACGCGTTTACGCTTTATATTGAAAGATAATAAAGCTGTCGATAAAGAAAAATTAAATCGTGTTAAAGGGGTTATTACCGTCATTGAAGCGGGTGGGCAAATGCAAGTGGTTATTGGTAACCACGTCGGTGATGCTTATAAGCATGTGATGAACCTGATTAATATTGATGAAAGCGCGCCGGTGGCAGCACCTAAAGTCGGTATTGTTAGTCGCTTAATGGATATTATCTCGAGTATTTTTGCGCCGTTCCTTTATCCACTGGCTGCTTGCGGTATTTTACAAGGGATTATTTCTTTCCTTGCCGCGATAGGTTGGATGGATGCCGCCAGCGGCACTTATCGTATTCTAAACTTTGTTTCCTGGACCGGTTTTACCTTCCTGCCAGTGATGGTAGCCTTTACTGCCGCCAAGAAATTCAATGTTAACCCTTTCACCGCCGTTATTACTGCATGTGCGCTGATCAGCCCAGATTATATGAACATGCTCACGGCCAACAAAATCGTCACGGTGAACTCAGCCGATCCTGCGGTTCAGCAATTGATGCATGAAGCACTGAATAATCCGCAGGTTGCCCATATTTTGAATACCATCGCCGGTATTCCTTTGTCATCACCTACTTTGGATTTCTTCGGTATTCCCGTGCAATACCTGAGCTACACCGCCTCGGTTATCCCGATCATTTTGATGGTTTGGGCGATGTCTTATGTGCAGCGCTTCTGTGAAAAAGTGCTGCCGATGGTGGTGCGTAATCTGTTTACCCCGATGTTCTGTATTGCCATTATGGTGCCATTAACCCTGCTGGTATTTGGCCCGGTGGGTAACTTGATAGGTGGGGCTATTGGTGGTGTTTACAATACACTTTATAACCTCAGCCCAGCGATAGCAGGGTTTATGGTTGGGGCATTCTGGCAACCATTAGTTACATTGGGTGTTCATTGGGGTATCACCCCAGTCACTGTGGGTAACTATGCTACATTGGGTTATGACACTTTCACTGGTTTGCAAGCCTCTGCGGTCTTTGCTATGGCCGGAACCATGTTCGGCGTTTATTTAAAAACGCGCAACAGTGAAATGAAAGGAATTTCATTGTCAGCAGGGATTACGGCTTTATTCGGTATTACCGAACCGGCTATTTACGGTGTGGCATTACGCTTAAAAAAACCTTTCTTATGCAGTTGTGCTGCTGGGGGGATCGGCGGGGCTATTGCAGGGAGTTTTAATGCTGTGTCATGGAGTTATTGCCTGCCCGGTATCGCAGTACTGCCAGTCTTCTTTAAAGAAGGGCATATGACACAGTTCCTGGGATTCTTGCTATCAATCACTGTTGCTTTCGTCTTGGGTGCCGTTTTCACTTGGTTGGTTGGGTTTACGGATGAGACAGAAAATGTTGCACAATCAAGCAGTGCTAAAACATCCGATGCACCACTTGTTCAGGCGCAAATGAATCAGGGTTAAAATATTTAATGTTCGGACGGGCTATCACCCGTCATTGATTTCCATTTTCAGGGTGAACGATTGCCCGCAGTACTAAGGAATAAATTTATGAGCCACAAACAATTACCGAAAGATTTTTTATGGGGCGGCGCAGTTGCAGCGCATCAGGTTGAAGGCGGCTGGGATAAAGGCGGCAAAGGTATAAGTATTGCCGATGTATTGTCCGGTGGCTCACACAGTGTTGACCGTGTGATAACTGATGGTGTGCAAGACGGTTATCGCTATCCAAATCATGAAGCGGTTGATTTTTATGGTCATTACAAAGAAGACATCGCAATGTTTGCTGAGATGGGCTTCAAATGCTTCCGAACTTCCATTGCCTGGACGCGCATTTTCCCGAAAGGTGATGAGCAGCAACCGAATGAGGCTGGTCTGCAATTTTACGATGATATGTTTGATGAGCTACTGAAATACGGTATTGAACCGGTGATTACGTTGTCTCACTTCGAAATGCCATGGCACTTGGTTAAAGAATACGGTGGCTGGAAAAATCGGAAAGTGGTCGACTTCTTCGTGAAATTCAGTGAAGTGGTCATGGAGCGCTATAAAAGCAAAGTCAAATATTGGATGACATTCAATGAGATCAATAACCAACGTAACTGGAAGTATCCGTTATTTGGTTATTGCTGCTCTGGTGTGGTGTTCACTGAACAAGAAAACCCTGAAGAAACAATGTATCAGGTTCTGCATCATCAGTTTGTGGCCAGTGCCAAAGTGGTCAAACTGGGCCACGCCATTAATCCAGAATTCAAAATTGGCTGTATGGTCGCGATGGTGCCGCTATATCCATTCTCTTGCCATCCAGATGACATGATGTATTCAGTAGAAGCTATGCGTGAGCGTTATCTATTCGGTGATGTTCATATGCGTGGTTACTATCCTTCCTACATTCTGAATGAATGGGCGCGTCGCGGTTTCACTATTAATATGGAAGAGGGTGATCTCGACATTCTTCGTGAAGGTTGCGCGGATTACATGGGGCTGAGTTATTACATGAGTAATGCGGTTTCTGCAACCCATCCGGGGAGTGGACATTCTCTTTCCGGCTTTGAGGGCAGTGTACCTAATCCTCATGTTAAAGCATCTGATTGGGGATGGCAGATTGATCCTGTCGGCTTGCGTTATTCACTGAGCGTATTGTATGAGCGTTACCAAAAGCCGCTATTTATTGTTGAAAATGGCTTTGGTGCTATCGACCACGTTGCTGATGACGGCATGGTTCACGATGATTACCGCATTGCGTATCTCAAAGCCCATATTGAGCAAATGAAAAAAGCGGTGTTTGAAGATGGCGTGGACTTGATGGGGTACACCCCATGGGGCTGCATCGACTGTGTATCATTCACGACAGGTGAATACAGCAAACGTTATGGCTTTATCTACGTGGATAAAAATGATGATGGGACTGGCACGATGGCGCGTTCGCGTAAATTGAGTTTTGGCTGGTATAAGAAAGTTATTGCCAGCAATGGTGAAGAACTCTAATTCCTCGACAAGCTTTTTATCAGAGAAAGCCGCTCAACCATATGGGCGGCTTATAACATTGCCAGAATATTGTTAGCTTGAAACCCGCATTGCGCAGCAATTTGTTTAGGGGCAGCTCGCATTTCCAGGAATATTTTTTCTTTAAACCAAGTGAAATGATGGAACATATAATCAGACAGTAGAAACAATCAGTTCATTACTGACTTAACCTCGACGTATGTAGTTGGGGCTTTACCATTTTTTTACCATCACCAAACCCCACAAACAAAAAAACCAACCCTAACGGATTGGTTTTCTTAGGGTATTTTGGTCGGCATGAGAGGATTTGAACCTCCGACCCCCGACACCCCATGACGGTGCGCTACCAAGCTGCGCTACATGCCGATACAGTGGCATTTATACTACATTTTGCAGTGACTAATGCAAGACTTGTCAAAATCGTTTGCTGGTTTTTTAAGCGCCCATGGCTCGGTTTTTAGAGCTAGTTCGCAATAAAACGTTTTATATCAGTCAGCACTTGCAACAGTAATGGGAGTTGTGGTTTTTCATCTTTAATTTCATTACCTTGCTCGTCATAAGCCCGGTATCCACCATTATTATCTAACACAATCGTTTGTGTTGGTGTAGTGATAACCAGAGTGCCATTATCGCCCGTCGCTACCCAGTTGTTGTTGCGTTGTGCGGCGAATAAGTCTTCCCCTTGCGAATAATCCTCTGCTGCGGTTTTAACGTGCAATAGCCGCTGCATCAGTGTGGTCATAATATCTTCGTGGTTGGTTAACTTGTTCACTTTCTGTGCGGGCGTGCCCGGCCAATGGACGATTAACGGGACTTGCAACTGTTGACGATTAAAGCTGCTGCCAGCCCCCCAGCTATCATTGCCGCTATCATTAAATTCGACACCATGGCTGGCAGTAATAATAACTACGGTTTTATCGAGTTGTCCGCGTTGTTTTAGCGTATCCAGAATGGTCGCAATCTGCTGATCCACATCTTTTGCACCCGTTTTATAATGGCGAATAAAATCGGCTGGCGTGGCAACTTTATGACCAACAACAGGATCTTGCGCTTCAATTGACCCGTTAAGGTTAATGTATGAGAACCACGGCGTATTATTATTCAGTGTGGACAGCCATTGTTGCCATTGTGCTGTAGTTTCGCTGTCAGTTTGTTCTGCCGGGGCAGGTAAGGTGAAATCAGATAACAACGCCTGGCGATAGAGCGGCGAGGCAAAACCATCGGATGAGAACAATCCAAACTGATAGCCTTGAGCACTCAATGACGTGATGAATGCAGAAGGTTTACGTGAAGAAAGAACACCATCTAAATAGGTTGGGGAAATACCGTAAAACAGCCCAAACAGCCCGGTATCCTGACGATTACCCGAGCTGTAATGCTGGTCAAATTGGATGTTTGAATGGCCGAATTCAGCCAAAACTGGCATGTCTTTTTGCAGGCTATTGGCACGGATGCCATCAACCACAATTAATAACAGATTATAACCGCTGCCTTTGTCGCTAAAGGCGATCGGGCTGAGGGGATATTCAACGGTCAATGCATCTGGATTACCTTGTTCTACCAAGCGCCGCTGATATTCCTCTTGGTCAAGCAGACCATGTTTCTCAAGGAATTTACGCGCTGTCATCGGATAGGAGAGCGGTAAGTTCGCGCGCTGCATACTGATGGGGCGATAGAAATTAGCATCTGCCCAGATATAAATCAGATGTGAGGCAAAGAAGGCGGAAATAAACACGGCAACCAGCGGCTTTACAAAGCGCTGTCGGTTGAGACTGCGTAGTTTTTGCCATGCCCAGGTACCGAAAAGCATCTCGACAAGAAAAATGACCGGCACGGCAATAAACATCAATTGCCAATCACGCGCCAGCTCAGTTTGATCCGGGTTAACCACTAACTCCCATACTACGGGGTTAAGATGCAAGTGGAAGCGGGTGAAAACCTCGGTATCTACCAGAAGCAGGGTTAAGCCCGCAGTGGCAAAGGCGGCGGAAAGGAAACGGAGTAGCCGTTGCGACATCACCACAAAAGTCAGTGGGAATATCACCAATAAATAGGCAGCAAAAACAATAAAACTAAAGTGCCCAAGCCAACTGACAAGGGCATAGACACGGCCAATCAGCGATGAAGGCCAATCGGAGATAAACAAATAGCGGCTACCCAGCGCCAAGCTGAACAGGATGTTAAACAGGGCGAACCAGTGCCCCCAGCTGATCATCTGGGAGACTTTTTCACGATAGCGCTGACGATTTGTCACCATATTGAGATTGTAGTCTTGGCCGGTAAATTAATGAGCTTTATCTTCACGTACTGAAGCTTGGAGGGCTTCAGCGAAAGAACGAGCCAATACTTTGCGTTGCGCAGGAGCAATGCTGGTATTGATCAGATTTGTTACCATATTTCCCAAAACCATCAAAGAAAGATCGGTTGGGGTACGGTGTTTTTCCAGTACGCTGACTAATTCTGACAGCAATTTTTCAACGTGTTCGTCGCTATAACGGGATGATTGTGGCATAGAAATTGTGCTCAACACCTGACAAAGTCCCATATCTTACCGTATAGAGACGCGCTTTTCCGCTATTTTATAGCATTAAGAATCATTAGCCATTAATTGGGGGCCGAGATAGCTTTTGAGTTGCAGCTCTCAGGCATCAGTGATTGAATACGGCCCTAGCCAAAAGGAGTATTTATCATGAGTCTGGATATTGACCAGATAGCCTTACATCAGCTTATCAAACGTGATGAACAAACGCTTGATGTGGTATTGCGCGATTCGTTGTTACCAGCCAATGCTGTAGTTGAAGAAATGATGGCCGAGCTGCATCGGGTTTACAGTGCCAAAAGCAAAGCTTATGGGTTGTTTAATGAACAAAGTGAGCTGGCTGACGCGCTGAAACGGAGCCGTAAGGGTGATGAAGATTTCCTCAGCTTTAGTCGTGCGGCAACCGGGCGTTTACGCGATGAGTTAGCCAAATATCCGTTTGCTGAAGGTGGCGTGGTACTGTTTTGCCAATACCGCTATCTGGCGGTGGAATATTTACTGATTTCAGTGCTAAGCAGCTGTAATAGCATGCGGGTGAATGAGCAACTTGACCTGAGCACGACTCATTATCTTGATATCAATCGTGCTGATATTGTGGCCCGTATTGATTTAACTGAATGGGAAAACAACCCGGAATCAACCCGTTATCTGACTTTCTTGAAAGGGCGAGTAGGGCGTAAAGTATCTGATTTCTTTATGGATTTCTTGGCCGCAAGTGAAGGTCTGGATACTAAAGCGCAAAACCGTGGTTTATTACAGGCGGTTGATGATTATTGTGCGGATGCCGAGCTGGGTAAAAATGAGCGCCAGGCTTATCGTCAGCAGGTTTATAGCTATTGTAATGAGCAGTTGCAGGCCGGTGAAGAAATTGCCTTGCAGGAGCTTTCGCAAGAGTTACCAAAGTTGGGCGAAAAAGATTTCCAACAATTCTCTGCTGAGCAGGGTTATGCATTGGAAGAGAGTTTCCCGGCAGATCGCAGCACTTTGCGTCAGTTGACCAAGTTTGCAGGTAGTGGCGGTGGGTTGAGTATCAATTTTGATGCGTTGTTACTGGGCGAGCGTATTTTTTGGGATGCGGCGACGGACACCTTGACCATTAAAGGCACTCCTCCCAATCTGCGTGATCAGCTACAGCGCAATGCGGGTAAGAAGTAATTGTTTGCACCATGACTTTATTCAGCTAATAAAAAACGCCGCAGAAGCGGCGTTTTTTATTTCGGCGTCCCGAATATCGAAAGCGACGCGATTAAACGCGAACGAAGTCGATATGAGTCAGTTTTGGCTTGAAAGCGTGACGCTGAACAGCCTGTACTTTAACTTTGGTTTCTTTACCGTCGACAACCAAAGTCAGTACTGAATCATAAAAGCCCGGTTTCAATTCAAGGTTCTTGGTGGTGTCATGATCAAGAGTGATAGCGATTGCTGCCTCTGAACCACCGTAAATGATTGCCGGAAATTTATTTGCTGCACGCAGGCGGCGGCTCGCACCCTTACCCTGGTCGTTTCGTACTTCTACATTGATAGTGGTCATTTTGTTTTCTCTTAAAGAAAATTAACCCTGCTACAGGCGACCCAGCAACAGGTTCGATACTCGGCTTTACTTGGGTAAACCCAGAGCAAAGCGGGCGACATTCTAGCGAAATATCGGCCAGACAGCAAACGAAACTATGAATTTATCAGGCTTAATGCGGCTTAGGCGAGAGAGTCAGCCCGCCTAAAACGTCCCTGATAATCGAAAACCTTTTCCCTGATTTGCCACCATTGTCCACGGCGGCGGGCGACCACAAAATCCGGATAACGCAGTAGCGCCTGCTGAGCGATGATATCGGCGGCAGTTTGCCATTTCAGTGTAACCCCAGGCGCCCGTTGATGAGGGCGCAGGAAAACTTGCTCAAATGCCATCCGCTGGGCGGCGGTAGTTAAGCGAAAACGCTCACTGGTATCGGTGCCATCTTCGTCGTAATAAGTGATTTTTAGCCATTCGCCTTTTACATCCTGGCCACTTTCCAAACTCATTCCACCGCAACGCAATACCAGCGCGTCCTTTAATTTCAGGGCAGCTTTCAGCATATCATCGGGGTCGACCAGCACCTCCTGACACTGATGACAGCGGCGGGCGGCAATATCATTTTCCGCCCCGCAATGTGGGCAGGATTTAAAGCGGAAGCGGTAATCACATTGGGCTCGTGCGCCATCATCATCTTCAAACCAGCCCTGACAGCGGCGGCCATAATGCTCAATAATCTCGCCGGATTCGGTGCATTTTCCCCAGAAAATATTGGCAAAACCGCAGTCTGGGCAAAAGACTTGTACTGGCTGGCTGCCGGTGTGGGGTTTGCTGGTACCCACTTCTGGGGTGAAAAGGTCGTGGGGATTGCCGGCATAATCCAGAATCAGACAATCTTCTTTGCCCGGCGAGAGCCGCAAGCCGCGCCCAACAATTTGTTGATACAAGCTGACGGATTCGGTTGGGCGAAGAATTGCAATCAAATCAACATGTGGGGCATCAAAACCGGTCGTTAAGACCGCCACATTCACCAAATAATGTAATTTCTGCTGCTTAAAAGCAGTGATTAAAGCATCCCGCTCGGCGGGGGGCGTTCCGGCACTCACCAGCGCCGCCTGGCCTTTGGGGAGTAGCCCGTAGACTTCTTTGGCATGTTCGACAGTGGCGGCAAAAATCATCACGCCACGGCGATGGGCGGCATATTCAACTATCTGACTAACAATATGTGGGGTGATTCTTTGCTGCTGTTTAAGCTCGCGGTCTAAATCCGCTTCACGGAACATGCCGTCGCTATTGCTGGTCAACCGACTGAAATCATATTGCACGACCGGCATATCCAGCCGCTCCGGTGGCACCAGAAAACCGTGCTTAATCATATAACGCAGGGGCAATTCATAAATACAATCGCGGAATAGGGATTTCCCATCACCTCGAGTGATACCGTGATAGTGGAATTGGTAAATCCAGCCTTTGCCCAAGCGGTAAGGGGTCGCCGTCAGTCCCAGCAAACGTAAACGCGGGTTAGTCGTGCGTAAATGCTGAATAATTTGCTGATATTGGCTGTCATCTGCGTCACTGATTCGATGACATTCATCGATAATGAGCAGCGAAAAGGCACTATCAAACAGTGACAGATTCCGTGCCACGGATTGCACACTGCCAAAAACCACTTTCCCCTCACTTTGGCGTTGTTGCAGGCCAGCGGCAAAAATATCGGCCTCTAAACCGTCTGCTTCTAAACCATAAGCACAATATTTGGCATGATTTTGCGCCACCAGTTCTTTGACATGCGCTAGTACCAAAACACGCCCACGCGCCAGTTTTGCTAATTCAGCAATAACCAGACTTTTACCTGCGCCAGTGGGTAAGACAATGAGCGCCGGTTCGGTATGGCGACGAAAATAAGCTAGCGTCGCATCCACCGCTTCTTGTTGATAAGGGCGTAGTGTAAAAGCCATTAATGCGCCTGCCAGATGATTTTTGTCATTATTCTCAATTGGTTAAACTCATTCATTGCTTGCGGCACTTTCCTGTGACGTAACATTTACTTTCAACGTATAAGTGCCATTTATCTTCAAGGTTTTCTATTATTATCTTCAAGGCTTTCTATTATTATGCCCGTGTGTGGCGGCCTGCGCGAGGGGGCGATGCCGTGCAGATAAGCTGTTTCTCAATAACGGCTTTTTGCGTAACTGTTCCTAGGATGATAGGGCAACCGCCGCTATACTGTTTAATTAATTTCACACCGTATTATTAGCATTCTGTCATCATTGGCAGGTGTAAGTGCGGGTATCGCGCCCCTCTGTGGCACGACAAGACAACAGGCAAAGTAGATTTAATGCGATTGGACAAGTTTTTATCTCAGCAATTAGGGGTTAGCCGGGCGTTGGTCGCGCGCGAGCTACGGGCAAAACGCGTCACTGTTGATGGCGAAATAGTCAAAAGTGGTGCCATTAAGCTGACGCCAGAACAAGACGTGAGATTTGATGGCAACCCATTACAACAGACAGTTGGCCCACGTTATTTTATGCTGAACAAACCGCAGGGTTATGTGTGTTCAACAGAAGACCCGGATCACCCAACCGTGCTGTATTTCCTTGATGAACCCGTGGCTTATAAGCTTCACGCGGCAGGGCGGTTAGACATCGACACCACCGGGCTGGTGCTGATGACCGACGATGGTCAATGGTCGCACCGCATTACCTCTCCACGCCATCATTGCGAAAAAACCTATTTGGTGACACTGGAACACCCGGTTGCTGATGATACGGCGCAGCAGTTTACTGACGGCGTACAGTTGCATAACGAAAAATCATTGACGAAACCGGCGCAGCTTGAAGTTATCGAGCCTCAGCTAGTGCGTTTGACTATCAGTGAAGGGCGCTACCATCAGGTAAAACGCATGTTTGGTGCGGTCGGAAATCGTGTGCTGGAACTGCATCGTGAACGTATTGGCGACATCAAACTTGATGATGATTTAGCACCCGGTGAGTATCGCCCACTGACTGCCGAAGAAATTGCGAGTGTCGGCGCTCCTCATCTGTAATTGATTTTCTATTGCGGCGTGGTCAATGCACATGCGGCTTGAAGTCTGACGAGTACAACCCGCAGTAGGTTAGTGAAGGAGTTGTTGAACGTGCATGCCAGTAATCAAAATGAAGCGACAAACCGGACATCCCACGTTGGTTTGATCTTTATCCTGGGCTTGTTATCAATGCTGATGCCTTTGGCAATTGATATGTATCTGCCCAGTATGCCGATCATTGCACAGCAATTTGGTGTAGAAAGTGGCGCAGTACAGATGACGCTAAGCGCCTATGTGCTGGGGTTTGCCATCGGACAAATGTTTTATGGGCCCATGGCGGATAGCATCGGGCGCAAGCCGGTCATTTTCTGGGGAACGCTCATCTTTGCACTGGCAGGAATGGCCTGTGCTATGGCGCAATCAATCGAGCAACTGATTAATTTGCGTTTCTTGCACGGCTTATCAGCTGCCGCCGCCAGTGTTGTGATTAATGCATTGATGCGGGACATGTTCACCAAAGATGATTTCTCGCGCATGATGTCTTTTGTGGTCTTGGTGATGACAATCGCGCCGTTGCTGGCACCCATTATCGGCGGCGCGTTGCTGGTGTGGTTTAGCTGGCATGCCATTTTCTGGACGATGGCGGGAGCCGCATTGGTGGGGGCGATATTGGTTGCGTTGTTTATCAAAGAAACCTTGCCGAAGGAGAAACGGCAGAAGTTTCATTTGCGCACCACTATCGGCAATTTTGGCGCTTTATTCCGCCACAAGCAAGTTCTGAGCTATATGCTGGCCAGCGGTTTTTCTTTTGCAGGTATGTTCTCATTCCTCAGCGCCGGGCCGTTTGTTTATATTGATTTAAATGGAGTTTCTCCGCAGAACTTTGGCTATTACTTTGCGCTGAATATTGTTTTCTTATTCTTGATGACATTGATCAACAGCCGCAATGTTCGCCGCTTCGGGGCACTGAAAATGTTCCGTTTTGGTCTGTGGGTACAATTTGTGATGGGCATCTGGCTGCTGGTGGTGTGCGCCACCGGGTTAGGGTTCTGGGCGCTGGTACTGGGCGTCGCGGCTTATGTGGGCTGTATCGCGATGATTACCTCGAATGCCATGGCCGTCATTTTGGATGATTTCCCACATATGGCGGGGACGGCATCTTCTTTGGCGGGGACTTTACGTTTTGGTATCGGTGCGATAGTGGGGACGCTGTTGTCGATGGCACCATCGCGTAGCGCCTGGCCGATGGTCAGCTCAATGGCATTTTGTATTATCGCCGCCATGCTGTTGTATTTTTATGCCAGCCGACCACATAAAAATGCGGTGAAATAATCGCTATCAAGAAATGTGAGGGTCGATGTTCCCAAGCGCCCTCACGTTTATTATTTGTAGCCAATTTGTCAAATCACACCTTGTTTACTTCTCCTTTTCTCCGCCCTGTGCATGATTAAATATCGCCACAATTACTACTAAAAAAGACCGAATCCTTGCGCTCAATCAACATAATAAGCATGCATATCATTATCTATTGCATAGTTGTGTTTGACACCATATTGTTAACTTTTTGAGCGATGTTATAAAAAAGACGAAACTGTTATGACGTTATTTTTACGCGTTATTCTTACTCGTCACCGGGTGATGAATATCAATAAATTTATATATTTATCAATTAATTAAATTCATTTTATTTGGTTTGATTGACACTGAATTGTTCCTTAAATGTAAAATGTTGGCTGATATTAGGTAATGGGTTTGCAAGAAAAATGGTTGAGATAGACGCGATAAAGGTATAAAAATAACGAAAAATGGGATCTAAATCCCAAACCGGCAGTTTCAGTCTTGGCGCAACGGGCTGAATAAGGGTTGAAAACAGCACAAAAAATGGCATTGTAGATTTTAAGTTTCTAAATTGTTATCAACATTGTGTTTTGATGAGCTTTGGAGCAAGCACAATGACAATTTAGCGGCTATAACTTTAATCAGTGTGAGTCATTGTGGTGCTTTGTGAGTTTTTTTGAATTTTTATTTTTACTAGGAAAAATACGTGAATAATATCCAACTTTCGGTGGTACATCGTCTGCCGCAAAGTTACCGCTGGCTATCGGGATTTATCGGCGTAAAAGTTGAACCGATACCATTGACGGCGATAGACGATAGCAATAATGACCTCATGGGACTGAAGTTACTGAGCCATGATGGCGCTCATGCGCAAATTATCATGCAGCGGCTTCATCTCTCACTGCAAGAGATTCAAGTGGACTCCGCGATTGTGGAATGGGAAGGCGAGCCTTGCCTGTTTGTTCATCGTCAGGATGAAAGTGCCACTATGTGCCGCTTGAAAGATGTTGGGGTGGCGATTGCCGAGACCATGACAGCACTTTATCCCTTCTGATTTGGGATGAAGTGTTCGTCAGTTTTTTATGCTGACGTTTTCTGTGCCCTGACATCCTGATGCGCGCCAAATTAGTCAGAAAATTGCAATAATTGTTGGGTATATTGCTGTTTTGGCGCGGCAAAGATAGCCTGACAGTCACCTTGCTCCACCACTTCCCCCTGTTTCAACACAATCACTTGGTGGCAGAGTGACCGCACCACTTGCAAGTCATGGCTGATAAACAGGTAACTGAGTTGGTAGCGCTGCTGAAGGGATTTCAGCAAAGCCAGAATTTGCGCTTGTACCGATTTATCCAGTGATGAGGTTGGCTCATCGAGGATAAGTAACTGAGGTTGCAGGATAAGTGCCCGTGCAATAGCAATGCGCTGGCGCTGGCCACCGGAGAACTCAGTCGGATATCTATAGCGGCTGACTGGATCCAACCCGACTTCTTCCATCGCCTTAATCACGCGCTGCTCGCGATGCACAGCACTGAGTTTCTGATGCACTTCCAGCCCTTCAGCAATGATCTGCTGAATATTCAAGCGCGGGTTTAGCGCTGAGTACGGGTCTTGGAAAACCACCTGAATTCGGCTGCGATAAGGTAGCATTTGTTTGGGCGAGAGGTTGTGTAGCGGCTGGCCACTAAACCAAATCTCCCCTTTAGAGGGCAACAAGCGCAGTAAAGCTAAGCCGGTAGTGCTTTTCCCCGAGCCGGATTCCCCCACCAAACCTAAACTTTCACCGGGCTTTAACACAAAGCTGAGATCTTTCAGGGCATAGTGATGCGCGACAGTGCGGCGCAATAGGCCACGTTTAATCGCAAAAGCGACTTGTAGCCCTTTGACTTCAAGCAACGGTTGCTGGTCACTCTGGAGCGGCAGTGGGTCACCCTGTGGCTCGGCGTCTAATAATTGGCGAGTATAAGTATGCTGTGGTGCGCTAAACAGCGCCTGGCGGGTATTGTGCTCAACTACGCGCCCCTCACGCATCACGGCTACGTTATCGGCCAGCCGGCGGACGATATTCAGATTATGGGTGATAAACAGCAAGCTCATGCCCATCTCTTGTTTTAACTCTTTCAGCAAACTCAAAATCTGAGCTTGCACCGAAACATCCAGCGCGGTGGTGGGTTCATCGGCAATCAGTAATTTGGGCTGGGTCAGGACGGCCATGGCAATCATCACGCGCTGGCGTTCTCCACCGGAAAGCTGATGTGGGAAATCCGCTAATCGGCCTTTGGCATTGCGAATACCCACCCGATCAAGGCACTGAATAATTTCAGCTCTGGCGGCTTCCCGGCGCATACCGCGGTGCAGTGACAGCACTTCTGCCAGCTGTTTCTCAATAGTATGCAAGGGGTTTAAAGACACCATTGGCTCTTGGAAAATCATAGAAATCTTATCACCGCGAATGGCGCGTAATGTCGGCTCATCGGCATGTAACAGTGATTTTCCGGCAAACAGAATATCGCCGCTGGGGTAAACGACCGGTGGCGAGGGCAGCAGACGCAATATCGACAGGGCGGTAACACTCTTGCCCGAACCAGATTCCCCCACTAAAGCCAGTGTCTCACCGCTCTCTATTTGCAACGAAAGGTTGCTGACGACCTGGCGATCAACTCCCGCTTGGCGAAATGCAACACTGAGATTTTGAATGTCCAGAAGTGGAGAAGTCGCCATATCAGTACACCTTACTTGGGTCAAAGGCGTCACGCACTGCTTCGCCGATAAAGATCAACAGAGATAACAGCACGGCCAACACCAGGAATGCGGTGATGCCGAGCCAGGGAGCTTGAAGGTTATTTTTGCCCTCCAATAATAACCCGCCTAATGATGGCGACCCCATTGGCAAGCCGAAACCGAGGAAATCCAGTGAGGTGAGAGTGGTTATCGAGCCGCATAGAATAAAGGGTAAGAAGGTCAGGGTAGCCACCATGGCATTGGGCAGCATATGGCGCGACATAATCACGCGGTCACGCACTCCCATGGCCCTCGCTGCGCGGATATAGTCATAATTTCGGGTGCGCAGAAACTCAGCCCGAACCACACCGACCAGCCCCATCCAGCCGAATATGACGGTGATGGCTAATAACCACCAGAAATTCGGCTGTACAATACTGGACAGTAAAATCACTAAAAATAGGGTCGGCATACCAGACCAGACTTCAATAAATCGCTGGCCCCATAAATCAACTCTACCGCCGTAATAACCCTGAATTGCCCCGGCACAAATGCCAATCACACTAGAAAATAAGGTTAACGTTAGGCCAAATAACAGTGAGATACGAAAGCCATAAATAACTTTGGCCAATACATCGCCGCCAGTGCTGTCAGTGCCGAGCAAATTAGTGCGGCTGGGGGGCGAGGGGAAGGGCACATCGGTTGCGAAATTAATGGTGTTATTACTAAAGCGGATGGGTGCCCAAATCGCCCAGCCATTATCTTTAATGCGGCCAATCACATACGGGTCTTGATAATCAGCGGCCGTGGTTAAAATGCCACCAAAGGTTGATTCGGTGTAATTAACCATAAAGGGCATGTAAAATTTGCCCTGATAGCTCACCAGCAGCGGTTTGTCGTTAGCAATTAACTCGGCAAACAGGCTGATAATAAACAGTGTCAGGAAGATCCACAGTGACCAATAGCCACGGCGGTTTTGGCGAAAACGCGCCCAGCGGGCCTGATTAATAGCACTTAGCCGTTTCATCATTGGCGGCCCTCAAAATCAATCCGTGGGTCAACCAAGGTGTAGGTGATATCGCTGAGGATATTCAGCAGTAAACCAATCAGAGTAAAAATATAAAGAGTGCCAAACATCACCGGATAATCTCGTTGCAAGGTGGCGTCATAACCCAACAACCCTAAACCATTCAGTGAAAACATCACTTCGATCAACAATGACCCGGTGAAAAACATACTGATAAATGTCGCGGGGAAGCCCGCAATCACCAGCAACATGGCATTGCGAAATACATGGCGGTAAAGGATTTTTTCTTCAGGTAAGCCTTTGGCGCGGGCGGTGACCACATATTGTTTGCGGATTTCGTCCAGAAACGAGTTTTTGGTCAGCATGGTGAGTGTAGCAAAACCACCAATCACAGTAGCCAGCACCGGTAACGTGATGTGCCACAAATAGTCGGTTATTTTGCCGTACCACGGCAGGGTATCCCAGTTGCTTGATACCAGCCCGCGCAGTGGGAATAGATCGAAATAACTGCCGCCGGAGAACAGCACCACCAGTAAAATGGCGAATAAAAACGAAGGAATGGCATAGCCAATAATAATTAAGGTACTGCTCCAGGTATCAAAAGCCGAGCCATTACGCACCGCCTTTTTAATCCCCAAAGGAATGGAAACCAGATAAATAATCAGCGTGCTCCATAGCCCAAGTGAGATAGATACCGGCAGGCTATGTTTTATCAATGACATGACAGATTCGCCGCGAAACAGGCTGTCACCAAAATCAAAGCGCGCATAGCTCCAGAGCATATCGAAATAGCGCTGATGTAGCGGCTTGTCAAAGCCAAAGCGCTGTTTGATTTCGGCAATAACTTCCGGGTCTAACCCTCGAGAACCGCGATAGTTACTGTCCCCAACTTGCGCCGCATTCAACCCGACTTTCGCACCACCTAATCCGCCATCACCACCACCGGTGCTATATCCGCTGGAATGACCCAGTTCAATGTTGGCTATCGCCTGATCTACCGGGCCACCTGGGGCGATTTGTACAATGAAAAAGTTAATAGTAATAATTGCCCACAAGGTGGGAATGACCAGCAACAATCGCCGTAATAGATATGCGCCCACACCGCCCCCTAATGATGTTCTGTTGGCAGGCGACCTGCCTTGTTGACATCCAACCACCAGCTATCAAAGCCGAGCGAATATGTGGGCCTGTCCGCTGGCATCGAAAACTTATCCCAATAAGCAAAACGAGCATGGTTGGAATACCACATTGGGATCATCAAATAATTCCAGGTCAACACGCGATCCAGTGCACGGCCAAGAGACAGCAATGCTTCTGGCTGTTCCTGATGTTTAACAATCTGTTCAATCAATTGGTCGATAGCCGGATCTTTAATACCCGAGGCGTTATAGCTGGAATCAATATAAGCCGAACTCCACAAAATTTGCAGATTTGGGCTAGGGTAAGGGAAAGCGCTATAAACCGTCGGGATCATATCGTAATCTCGGCTGCGCAGGCGGTTAACAAATTGAGAGCTGTCCACCTCGCGGATATTCATGGTTATCCCCAAACGTTGCAAATTATGCTTAAACGGCTGAACGTATTGGAAGTTACTGCCGCTGAGTAACAGCAACTCAAAGACAAAAGGTTTGCCCGTTTTGCTGTTGATTAATTGCTGATTTTTCACTTCCCAACCCGCTTCACTCAGCAATTCGCGTGCTTTTAATAGATTATCCCGCGCGTTACCGCTGCCGTCAGTTTGAGGAGGCTGATAAATTTGTGTGAAAACTTCCGGCGGTATTTTACCTTTTAGCGGAGCCAGCCACGCTAATTCCGCGCTGTTCGGATAACCTTTAGCGGCATATTCAGTGTTCTGGAAGAAACTATTAGTGCGCTGATAACTATTGAAATAAAAAGCTTTATTCATCCAGTCAAAATCAAAGGCTAATGTCAGTGCTTCACGAACTCGGCGGTCGCTAAAAATAGGGCGCTGGACATTAAATGCCAGCCAGCGGGTGTTCTGCGCAGAGTTATCGAGGATATCCTGTTTGACGATATAATTTTTCGCAAAGTTGCCGCCCACATATTGTGTCGCCCAGCTTTTTGGTGATGTTTCTTCACGGAAATCAAAGGCACCGGCTTTAAATGCTTCCAGCGCGACTTTATCGTCTAAATAATAATCATAACGGATGGTGTCAAAATTATACTGCCCACGATTGACCGGTAAGTTGGCTGCCCAATAGTCTCTGACCCGCTCATAAGTAATAAATTGGCCCATCTTATATTTGCCAATACGATAGGGGCCGCTGCTCACTGGCGGTTTACTCAGCGGTTCACTGAGTTTATGGTCTTTCCAGAAATGCTCAGGCATTACCGGTAAACCAAATAGGCCCAGCATCTTATCTTTATTCGGTTCTGGGAATTCAAAACGCACAGTCAGGCGCGAAATCGCTTTTACTTGCACGCCTTTATAAACAATTCGAAATTGTGGGACACCTTCGGTCATGAATTTATTGAAAGTGAATGCCACATCTTGAGCAGTAATGGGTTTACCATCATGAAAACGAGCGCGAGGATTAATATCGACTTCAATCCAGTGAAAGTCGGGGGCAAAACGCGCTGATTCGGCAATTAAAGGATAATAACTGCCAATCTCATCGTCCGAAGTAGAGAACAATGAGTCATACAGCCGCTCAGTGCGTACTGCCGGGTTGCCACGCAGCGCATACCGGTTGAAGTTATCAAAGGTACCAATCGCAGAGAGCGTGATATCTCCGCCTTTAGGGGCTGCCGGATTGACATAATCAAAATGGCTAAAATCTGATGAGTATTTCGGTTCGCCCAATATGGCAAAAGAGCTACCTTCTTTAATGGTTTCAGCTTGCAGACCAAAGCTCAGGACTGATAGCGTCAAGGCAGCATATAGGCGTAACAACATATTGGTGGTGATCTCCTGCTGTTATTTGCGTAGTCATAATCTTAAATGAAATTACCAGTTTACAGGGGTAAAGCAAACATTAAGCCAATGAGTTTTTGTTACGAAGTTTTTTGCGTACAAAACTCGACTAAATCCTCAACAGATAGCGGCTTGCTAAGTAGATAGCCTTGCAGGAAGTTGACCCCGTGTTGTGTCAAATACTGGAGCTGTTGTTCCGTTTCGACACCTTCAGCGACGGTTTCAATATTGAGCTTGCTCGCTAACATTAATACTGCATCTAATACCGGTGCTGCAACAGTATTAATGCCTATAGTGCTGACAAAACCACGATCAATTTTAATATAGTCTAAAGTAAAACGTTCTAAATAAATCAGCGCGCTGTGTCCGGTGCCAAAGTCATCAACAGCGATTTGTATCCCTTGAGAGCGTAACCAAGCAAACTGTTTAATAGCTAACTCCTCTTCAACCATACCCCGCTCTGTTATCTCAAATACTGGAGAATACACATCGGTATTTAATTGTTGTAACATTTGAGTGACATCTTTGCGGAAATCATCATCAGTAAGATGAACCGGGGAGATATTAATGGCCAATTTAATTCCTGCTGGAAGGTGGGCTGCCATTAATTCACTGTCTCTAATGATTAATTCAAATAAATGCCGGGTCAGAGGTTGAATCAGATGCTGAGTTTCTGCATAGGGAATAAAAAGGTCTGGGGAAATACGTCCTTCAATCGGATGTTGCCAGCGGATAAGCGCTTCCAATCCTGATAGGGAGCGGTCATCAGACCGGAATGCGGGCTGATATTCAACAAAGAATTCACCCCGACGAATACCACGCAAAATTTCAGCTTCCGCACTTTGACTGGCAATTAAAATATAATAAGCCAAGATACCGACTAGCCCTGCGAGTAATACCCCCCCTAACAAAGTCATTCGAATATCATCCGCAGTGAGGCTGGTATGATAAATCAATATTTTAATTGGATAACCAGGTAATTGAACTTCACGCGTATCACGTATGGGTAACTGGCTGATAGGCATGACTTTAGAGTCAAATGTTGTGACTGCTAGTTCATCAATAATAATAGCTAATCCGTTGACCTGATTATTGGCGTTGTTTAGTAACAGATAGGGATGTAAATTCAGTTCGAGTGTTGCTAATACGCCGGTATTACCGCGTCCAGCTTCACGCAGCCATACGCCAATTGCCGGTTTGCTCGGCATCATTGGTGTACCTTGTTGAATTTTAAAATCCAAAGGCTGAGTGACATTCATTTTGGGGTATAACGCGCTGACAGGCGTATTCATTTCCCCCGTTGCTGAAGAGCAATAGGTAATATCATCCCGAACCAATAAGAAAGCTCGGACACCATTGGTAAATGCCGCCCGATAGTGCAGAGCTGAACTGGCCTGTTCACAACTTTTTGCACTTAGCGGGATAAGCTGAGACATAGTTGTCGTCAGTTCATTAAGGAACTGGGATGAATAGGAGATAATATGATCGCTTTGTGTTGTTAGTTTACTTTCACTGCTGCGATAAAGTAATGACAAAGTAATAACAACAAAAAATATAAAGAAACAAAGTGCTAGGATGACACTTTTTTTAACAAGATGGCGTCTGGATAAAATATTGCGGGAGAACGCACTGTTTGAACCCATGTTACGCCGCTCCTCAGCATGATCGATAAAGTGTTATGAATATAAGTAAGTTAGCAGCACAGCGCTGCCGATTTGCCAGGGAGCATTATTGACATTAATAAACTTATCGAGTTGAAATTCAATCTAATATAAAGCAAAGATACCATGTAAATGCATCAAATATGTGGTGCCAGTGAAATTCATTTGTATTGGCGTCTTTTAGAAAAACATATCCATAGAACAGATTTTCAGCTTAGTAATACAATTGACTTAATTCCAAAAAGGATAATCGTAGTTGATATGTCTTAGTGTCAGGGAACTCTTGGTTTAGCGGGGCTAATTCTACACAGAATATTCTTGAGTTTCGCTGTTTTTAGCAAAAAAGGACATTTCCTACAAAAGTGAGGCAATAGGACTACAAGAACTATATTTCGGTAATAAGAACGATTTCGGCAATAAAAAACGCTGCCAATGGCAGCGTTTCATCGTTTCGTTTGGTATCTCGGACAACAGGAATAAAATCAGTTAGCTGCGCGAACCACTACTTAGCACTCGCCGGCCATCACGATAACGCTTATTCCAATAATCTTCATTTAGACTCGATATTGTCACACCGACACTGGTCGATGCATGTACAAATTTATCGTTACCTAAGTAGATACCTACATGACGACCTGTCGATCCTGCTCGGAACAGCACCAAATCACCCGGGCGCAACTTAGTACGTTGGATTTTCTTGCCAATATCTTGCTGCTCAGAGGTTGAGCGTGGCAAATCCATACCAAATTGTTCACGGAAAGTGGTTTGTACAAACGCAGAACAATCAATACCGCGTTTGGTGCTACCGCCTAAACGATAACGAACCCCTTTCCACCCTGCATACTGTTCTAAAATTTTCGACTTGACGTCAACGTTGCGCACCATCGCTTCGAATTCATCCTGAGAGGCTTGCAGTAAAAGCCCATCTTTGTCATTAACTGCACGCATCTCAGTTTGCGTATTATGTACGTTCGAACTCTGTGGTGAACTACACGCGGATAACATTACCGCTGCTGCAACCGCAGGAATGACCCGCAGAATATATCTCATAATAGGTTGAGACTTGACCATTGTTGTTGTTTTCCCTTGCTGTCCTTACGACGGATGTCGCTACCAAAAATACCAAACGAATCGAGATTATTGATTGTGGTCTGATGAGACAATCACTTAACCAAATAAATGTGCAGGAACGCACAATATTAATCAGGATAGTGGTGAAATGCCGGTATCCGAGCACAAACGTTTTTGAGATTACCGTAATGATTAATAAAAGGCGAGAGCTTTTATGCCCATAATTTTACAAAATGTTAATGTAATATTATATATTAAATGCAGATAGCTGAATTTATGGCCGTTTGGTGATAATAAAGGTGTGTAATCATTAATGGCGGTTGGAGCAAAAAAGTCTATTTTTGCTCCAAAATAAAGCAGGGGGCGGGTTACTGACATTTTGAGCCCGGCAGATTTCGGTTAATGGCATCAATGAGTTTATCACTAAGTGGTGTCAGCAATATCCAACTTATCCCGACCAAGACGACTGAAAGCGAGCCAACAGCAATATCAGTAAACCAATGCGCGCCAATCATTATTCGTGGCATAGAGAAAACCACCACGATGACTAAAGCGATGGCAAAAGCACCCCGAGAGAAATAGCGCCACATAAAGCAGGTAAAAATAATCAGCATCATGCCATGGTCGCCGGGGAAGCTATCACTGGATGCGTCTTTGGTCGGAATACCCGTTAATTCGCTGACGCGATTAATATTCTCAAAAACCGTGGTTCGCTGGAATATACCAAGAGAAAAACAGGGCTATTCCAAGTAAATTAAGCAGTAATATTACCGGCAAATTACGACGGGTCATGCGGTGGCCTTTAATCTAAAAATGGTCAATGTAAGAATGGTGCGGTAAATAAATTTGGCAGCATTATACCTCCTTCTGTAGTCGAGCCCTGAGTAATTCATGCTGTAATACATTCCAATCGGGGTCAGTGATGCTAATGAGTTCAATCCGGCTATCGAGTGGTGGAACTTGGCGTGTTTCAATTTTCAAATCATGGCCTTGTCGGTTAACCACAAGAGTGCCCTCAGGAATACGCATCACACCTTTGATTCGCTCCACTGGATTTAACCGCACCCACTCCAATAATCGCATTGTGTCAAATACGGTATCCGCATTAAATACCCAACCACAGCTCAGATAACCTTGACCCTGATTAAGGGCGCGACGCCAAGGTTCGTTACCTTTCAAGCTCAATGCGGCCAATCCTTTTTGTCGGGTTGAGCTGTGGTGATGTGCACCGTCGGGTAATTGATCATTATTACTGTGCGGTATATCCAGCAGAGCAACATCAATCTTCCCTTGTTCTGCATAATAAAGTGGGCGTGATACCGGCTGTTGTTCATACCATTGCTGTAATACAACATAATCCGTCTCGTTATAGGCATCCTGTTTATTTGCCACGAGGATGTCGGCTGCAGCTAATTGGTCACGGAAATTTTCATTTTCTGTATAGCGGGGATCACTTAACTGGCGGGCGTCAAGCAAGCTGAGAGTGGCATGCAGAGAAATCCAGGGTTGGTAAATTTCAGAGGTTAATAAGGATAGAATCTGTTTTGGGTGGCCCAACCCCGTAGGTTCGATGAGTAAACGATCCGGTTTTGCCTGTTGGAGCAACATATTTAAACCAACTTGCATGGGAAGGCCATTCACACAGCACATGCACCCACCGGGTATTTCTTTTAATACGGCACCGCTATCAGCTAATAACGCCCCATCAATACCGATTTCCCCGAATTCATTAACCAGAACTGCCCATTTTTCATTTTCTGGTTTTTGTGACAATAAATGACGAATAGTGGTGGTCTTGCCACAGCCCAAAAAACCGGTAATCAAGTTCGTTTTTGTCATCAGAGGTCTCCTACCGTAAATTTATTTTCAATACGCTCTTAAGAAAAAGCTCAAGTGTGCCGATATACCCAGGTGAGGATATAACACTAGCCAAGCTTATTATTAAACGAAAAAGGCGAAAAGATAGACAATTTCCTAGGTGAGTTAAGAGCCTTGCCTAATTGCATTGCAAAGCTCTGGAATAGAATTCACTTCTACGAGGAATCTTAGTGAGTTATAGACGGAATAGAGCAATAAAAAATGCTCTGTCATTCCCATCGCTCTGGCTGGAATGCTCTATCATTTAAAATGACGGATATGAGAGTCGAGGTGGTTATGAATAATTTTCGAGTGCTGATTATCGTAGCAATAATGTTTTCATGGATAGTATCTTTTGCTGCAAGTAGTGCGCAATCCACCCTGTCTGTAACAGGAACAATTACTTTTTCCGGTGCCATTGTAGAAAGCCCATGTGATACTTCATTCGCAAACCAAACGATAACCACGAGCTGTTATCGCAATGGTGAAACTCTGACTCAACGACAAGAACTCTCACGTAATATGTCTCTAACTTCTCGGTTGCCTAATCAGTTGGCATCTTCACGTATGGAATGGCTGAATCCACAACGTAGTTTGGGAATTTTAACCGTCAGTTACCTTTAATATTTCAGATTAATTTAATGATCCTATCATAAAGACGGCTTATCACATTGATAAGCCGTTGTCGTTTGTCGGATATATTATGCTGCAATGAAATTGTTTGACCTCAATGAAATTGTTTGACCACATGATATACTGCATGTTATTCACACACCCTTTGGTCAGGCCAATTTGGCATTTTAATGCCAATACCTGATGCAGGAAATAAGGTTATGCGGTTATATCAGGAAGTCGGCAGTCAGCTGCGTGAAGCAATTATCAGTGGGCAATACAATTTGGGCGATCGTTTACCGCCTGAGCGTGATATTGCCGAAAACTTCAGCGTCAGCCGTAGTGTGGTACGTGAAGCACTGATCATGCTAGAGCTGGAAAAGTTAGTGGAAGTGCGTAAAGGTTCGGGCGTCTACGTGGTGAATGTCCCCGATAGGTCTGCATATGGGGAGTCTGTCGTGTCAACCGACAGTGGTTACGGCCCATTTGAACTGCTGCAAGCCCGCCAATTGTTGGAAAGTGAAGTCGCTGCTTTTGCCGCCATGCAAGCAACCAAAGCTGACATTATTAAAATGCGCCAAGCCATTGAGCAGGAAAAGACCGCATTAGATGCCGGCGCAGTGGATGAAAGTGCGGACGAATTGTTCCACTGCTTATTGGCGCAATCGACGCAAAATAGTGTATTGGCGAATATGGTCGCGGAAGCATGGCAGGCGAGAAAAACCAGCGCCATGTGGCAAGGGGCACATAGTCATACCCTAGATTTTAGTTACCGCTGGCAATGGATGGAAGACCATCAAAAAATCCTGCAAGCGGTGTTGCGCCGAGATAGCAAAGCAGCCAAGCAAGCCATGTGGCAGCATTTAGAAAATGTAAAATTAAAATTACTCGAGATTTCTGATGCTGATCATCCTGATTTTGATGGGTATTTGTTTGAGTCTGCACCTTATCAGCTTGAAGAATAATTTGCCCTTCGGCCTTGAAGTTACAGGGGTGTTGGCTACGCTTACGCACTCGATTAGAAAGAATGAGCCCCATTCTTGAGGCTCATTCTGTAAGCTCGCTAAAATTAAGCCTGTTGTGCCAAACGTTTCACACTTTCTTTCGCACCAAACTGTTGTAGGCTGAGATATGCTTCTGTCACGGCACGAACAAATTCGGGTTGTTGTGGCAGGGCTTCACCAAACAGTGATTTCAGGGACAGTAAGCTCTCGACTCTGGCAATACCATCCTCGCTATTCTCAACGCATTTTTTGAAGCTATCTACCATTGGGTCACGAATATCAATAGGTTCGCCGTTGTCATCCACACCGCTTACATAACGCATCCAGCCGGCGATACCCAATGCCAGGCAACGATATGGCCCGCCGTTTTGTAAATGCCAGCGTACTGAATCCAACATCCGTTGTGGCAATTTCTGACTACCGTCCATGGCAATTTGCCAGGTGCGGTGTTTTAACGACGGGTTGCTGTAACGTTCAATCAATTGATCAGCATAAGCATTCAAATCAATGCCGGTAACACGCAGTGTTGGAGCTTGTTCATCCATCATTAAGCGACGGGCGGTCAGACGATAATTTTCATCCGCCATGCAGTCATTAATATGCTGATAACCTGCCAGATAACCCAGGTAAGAGAGGTAAGAATGGCTACCATTCAACATGCGCAACTTCATTTCTTCAAAGGGCAAAACATCATCGACTAATTGTACCCCTGCAACTTGCCAGTCAGGGCGACCTGCCACAAATTTGTCTTCGACGACCCATTGAATGAACGGCTCACAGGCAATACCACAAGGATCGGCAACCCCCAGTGTCTCTGCGATTTGCTGCAATGTTTCTGCTGTTGCAGCGGGAACGATGCGGTCGACCATAGTGTTGGGGAACGTAACATTTTGTTCTATCCAACTGGCCAGTTCGGGGTCACGGGCAGTAGCCAAACCGAGGACGGCATTTTTTACCACATGGCCGTTTTCTGGAATGTTGTCGCATGAAAGAACGGTGAAAGCTTGCAGCCCTCGTAGGCGGCGTAACCGCAGAGCCTCAACCAGAATACCGGGGGCGGAAGTCGGGGCATCAGGGATAGCCAGGTCGGCAAGTACAAACTCATTGCGCAGATCCAGTTGGCCAGTTCCCGGCTCGATGCAGTAACCTTTTTCAGTAATGGTCAGCGAAACAATGGCCACTTGTGGTTCGGCCAATTTCTCCAGAACTTGCATGACACCATCTAATCGAGCATGTACCGACTCACAAACCGACCCAACAACAATGGCTTGATTACTTTGCGCGCCTTTTTCCAGCACAGAGAAAAGATGATCCTGTTGGCGCAAATTTTGGATCAAGACATCAGCACCAAACAAGCTGACCTCACAGATACCCCAGTCGCCCCCTTGTTTATTTAAAACTCGATCAGTCAGTAGAGCTTGATGCGCGCGGTGAAATGCGCCAAAACCGATGTGAACAATACGGCTTTTCAGTGCAGTTCTATCATAAGTTGGCAGCTGTACGGTATCGGGTAGGTGGCTGTTGGCAATAGTGTTCATACGTGGCTCCAGAATCATTCACCCCATGGGTATAGCAAAGGGGATGGTGATAGATAAAAAGTTGTTAGACCAGTTTAATTTGGCTTCTGTACTAAAAAAACCACACCATACGGATCGTTTTCTTTTGTTCGTTATCATGCAATATCGGCTTGCAGTGTAAAGGCATATGACAGAAAATAAAATTGGTAAGTCCAATATTGATTATATTCGTGAAGTGGATCAACCAATGAGATTTTGCTTTTTGACACGCGGCGCTGAAAGAGTAAGGATAAAGCTGAGTGATACCTCTTGGAATCGGTATAACAACATTCTCGGTATAACAGCATTGTCGGTATAACCGCATTAGTCGGTATAACAAAATTGCATGCACCCGAACAGTTTACTTAGAAGGTAAAAATAAATGGAACAAACATGGCGTTGGTATGGCCCAAATGATCCGGTGTCGTTAGATGATATCCGTCAGGCTGGTGCAACCGGAGTAGTGACTGCATTACATCATATTCCGAATGGCCAGGTCTGGCCGGTGAGTGAAATCAAACAGCGCCAGGCAGAATTGGCGGCGAAAGGTTTGGTTTGGTCGGTAGTGGAAAGCGTACCGATTCATGAAGAAATCAAAACTCACAGCGGTAACTATCAGCAACACATTGAAAATTATCAGCAAACACTGCGTAACATTGCCGAATGTGGCATTGACACCGTGTGCTATAACTTCATGCCGATATTAGACTGGACACGTACGGATCTGGAATATCAATTGCCGGACGGTTCCAAAGCACTGCGTTTCGACCAGATAGCTTTTGCTGCTTTTGAGCTGCATATCCTTAAGCGCCCTGGTGCTGAGAAAGATTACTCTGCTGAAGAGTTGGCGCAGGCGGCAGATTATTTCGATGCCATGTCTGAGGCCGACATTGCCAAGCTGACGGGGAATATTATTGCTGGTCTGCCGGGAGCAGAAGAGGGCTATACGCTGGATCAATTCCGCGCGCGTTTAGCTGAGTATGACGGCATTGATAAAGCGCAACTCCGTGAAAATATGGCGTATTTCCTGCGCGCTATTATACCGGTTGCTGAACAGGTTGGCCTGCGTATGGCGGTTCACCCGGATGATCCACCGCGCCCAATTCTTGGCCTGCCGCGTATTGTGTCGACCATTGAAGATATGCAGTGGCTGAAAGAGACCGTTGATAGCATTTATAACGGCTTTACTATGTGCACCGGTTCTTATGGTGTGCGGGCAGATAATGATTTAGTGAAGATGATCGAAACCTTTGGTGATCGTATTCACTTCACCCATTTGCGTTCGACTTGCCGTGAAGGGAACCCAAAAACCTTCCATGAAGGCGGTCATTTGCAAGGTGATGTCGACATGTACTCTGTAGTTAAAGCCATTCTAACTGAAGAGCAACGTCGTCAGGCTGCCGGAGATATGCGTCCGATTCCGATGCGACCAGACCATGGTCACCAAATGCTGGATGATTTACATAAGAAAACCAATCCGGGTTATTCTGCTATTGGTCGCCTGAAAGGTCTGGCTGAAGTTCGCGGTGTTGAGTTAGCGCTCAAGCGCACGTTCTTCCCTGAGCTGAAGTAACCCGTCATCTTTCAATACATTAAGGGCCGAAAATCGGCCCTTAACTATTTATGTCCAAACCATACCCAATAGATTTCAAGATGCAGGAAGGCGGCAAGCGAGATACAAATCGGTCGGGAACCGATTTGAACAGCATTTATGCTAGCCCATAGGGTGAGCCTCAAGGATGAGGCTCATTAATCCCGATGAGCTTACACAAGTAAGTGATTCGGGTTACTGAGAGCAGCCAACACACCTGCAACTTGAAAGATAAAGGGTATTGGGTATTAGTCTGCACGGCCCATATAGCGGCGCTCTGCAATATGAATACGAATTTTCTCGCCAGGGCTGATATATTCCGGCACCTGAATAGATAAGCCGGTACTCATCACTGCTGGTTTGTTACGAGCACTGGCTGACGCACCTTTAATACTCGGAGCGGTTTCAACAATTTCCATATCAACAGTTTGCGGCAATTCCAACGCCAGCAATTGGCCGTCCATTGTTAGCACCTGCATCCCCGGCATCCCGCCCTCAGGAATAAACAACAATTCTTCTTCTATCTGCTCTTTTTTGAAGTTGTATGGCGTGAAATCTTCATCATCCATAAAGACATATTCGTCGCCGTCGATGTAAGAGAAATTCACACTGCGGCGGGTCAAAGTGATGGTGTCGAGGATCTCATCGCCTTTAAAACGCTCTTCAACTTTTAAACCGGTACGCACATCAGAAAAACGCATTTTATACAGAGTACTGGCACCACGGGCACTTGGACTTTGTACATCGATATCTTTCACCAGCAGTAATTTGCCGTTGAGGTTGACCGCCATACCGCGTTTTATTTCATTAGCTCTTGCCATTTATTAACCGCCAATCAGGATTGAAGATAAGTTGCGACAAGTTACTCGCGCCGCCAGTTTCAGGCAAGCCCCAAAAGAGCAAGATTTTCGCTATATACCCAAAATAATTCGAGTTGCAGGAAGGCGGCAAGTGAGTGAATCCCGATGAGTTGACGTGAGTCAATGATTCGGGTGAACGAAAGCAGCCAACACATATGCAGCTTGAAGTATGACGGGTATAAAATCGACCTTATGCATACACCGGTAATAGGCCCAATAATGCAGCAATATGTGCCACTGCATTGATCAGACCAAACAAGATAATAAAACCAATCATAAAACGCCCGCCCGGTGCCCGATAACTTGCTTGTGGGAAGCGTTTACGGCTAGCGCGCGCCATCAATGCGGGAACAATCACAGCCCAAATGGTCGCAGCTAAACCAGCAAAACCAATGGCGTAGATAAAGCCATTTGGGAACAATAGCGCTCCGATAGTCGGCGGAACAAAAGTGATTAGCGCTGATTTGGTACGCCCACCGCGGTCATCAGCGAATTTAAAGAAATCAGCGATGTAATCGAACAGCCCAAGAGAGACGCCGAGGAATGAGCTGGCCAATGCCATATAAGAGAAAGCATTCAACAGTTGGCTGGTGGCTTGACTGGCAGAGACGGTATCCATCTGTTTCAGCAGGCTGCCTATGTTACCGCCGTCAGCAATAACTTGTTTGAATGCATCCCGGGCAATATTGCCCTGAATGGCATACTGCCACAGGATGTAAATGACCAATGCTATCAAGGTGCCGCATAGCAAACTGCGCACCACTGATTTGCCGTCTTTATGGTAATACTTCACCAGCCCCGGCACATTACCGTGGTAGCCGAAGGAGGTCAGTAAGTAGGGCAGGGCCGCCAGCGCATAAGGTAAATAATGTGCATTGCTATCCGCCTGATTGAACAGAACCGCGCTTTCCACATGGCTAAACATATCACCGACGGACATGACAAACGTGATAACCATGCCGCCTATCAATATGGTACTTAAGCGGTCTACTGCGCGGGTCGATAACCAGACAATAAATGCCACTAACACCGCAAAGATAAAGCCCGCTCCGGTCTGACCAATGCCCACAGTATTTTGCAGTGTATGGGTAATGATTGAGCCGCCAGCTGAGATATAGGCGTAGGTCAGAATATAGAGAACAAAAGTGATAGATACGCCATTAATGGCGCTCCAGACTTTGCCTAGCAAGTCTTGCACCATGGTATGGAAACTGGCCCCAGTAGGGTAGTTCAGGTTAGCTTCCAGAATCATCAAGCCGGAAATTAGCATGCATGCCCAAGTATAAATCAGCAGCATGACGGAGCCGCTGAACCACACACCCGCCGTCACGATTGGGATTGAAAACATCCCCGCGCCCACTGCGGTACCGGCGACAATCATTGCGCCGCCGAGGACGGAAGGGCGTGATAGTGGTTGGGATATATCCATCGACATTTAATTTTTCTCCAAATTCTCGTCGTACTTGAGGTTGCTGGGGTGTTCGCTGCACTCGTTACTCGGTCATCCGTGGGCCTCGCCTCTACGAGGCAGCTGCTAGCAGCGTTCAAATCTGCTCCCGGCAGATTTGTCAGCCGAATCACTTACTTTTGTAAGCTCATCGGGATGAGTTCACTGGCCGCCTACCTTCAACACCAATTACCTTGAGAATATATAATATAGTTAACGGTTCTTTTGTACTAGCTTAATGGTACGCGGTGATAGTGAAACTGTAAACAGATGAATATGCTCATGTGGATAGTCTGGTCAGTGATTCGTTTTGATCTGGCATTGGGTTGTGATTGAATATCGCACAAATGAGGTTTTTTTAGGTTAAAAAATAAACTGAAAATAATGAGGTTAAAAGCTGAAGCAGTGTGCTGGGTCTGCTATTGGGCTGTTGATCAAGGATAGTGCTGGTAGTTCATTGGGCTGGTTGCTATTGTCCGCTGTTATGCCACCAGCCTACAGGAGCTTGCTGATGGACTGTCGCTCAGATTGCGGTGCTTGCTGTATTGCTCCTTCGATTTCCAGCCCGATCCCCGGCATGCCATTCGGCAAGCCCGCCAATACCCGTTGCTTGCATTTAGATGACAATATGCGCTGCGGTATTTTCCATTCTCCATCTCGCCCGGCGGTGTGTGCTAGCCTGCAAGCATTGCGGGAGATGTGTTTTGATACCCGCGAACAGGCTTTAGTGTATTTGATTCAGTTGGAAGTGGAGACTGCACCTTAGCGGGTGAAAAAGGGCGGAACTGCATGGGCGGTATTCTTCAGCACCAGCCCCGTGTATTTTTCAATCTCAAGCTGTGCCATTTGCCCGCAATTGCCCTGTGCCAAACTGGATGAGCCGATATCAAAAGTTAGGCAATTAATATTACCGTTCTTACAAATCGAACCCGGCACAGACGGCTCGACGGGATCAAACCATGCCCCTTCGCTTATCCGCACCACACCAGGGCGCACTGGCATCTTGTGGGCTTATATAGGATGGCTTCGCGATCCGCCACTGCATATTTTTCGCGCAGTGGCGTGTTATCCAATTGCGAATGCAGGCGGTTGATAGGGTGCGCCGTGTTCAGTGACAGCTGAAATCGCTGGTCATATAATATCTTATGTAGCGCTATTTTTTAGTTGAAAACGGCGTAAAACTGCTGATTCAACCATAAATCAACCGCATGGCGACTGGCTTCAAAATGAGGCTCGGGTAATTCGCGCGGATTGCACCACACCCATTGCTGACATTTATCTGGCTCTTTCAGCTCAGGTTCCCCACCGGGATGCTGTGCTAGCAAACAAACCGAAACGGTATGTTTACCCTCCTCACGCCAGGTCGCCAGGTTGTTACACAAGCCGATAACTTTCATCTCATTGATATTTAAAGCTGTTTCTTCGAGAATTTCTCGTTGAGCGGCTTGCTCAAAAGACTCGCCAACCTCCATGTGACCGCCGGGAATGGACCAGTAAGGCGCATGCTGACTGCTGCGTTTCCCCAACAGAATTTCACCATGTTGATTGACGATAATAACGCCAACACCGACAACGACAGACATTGTTTAGCTCCTTTGATATGAGTGTCAGCAACTATCAGCAAAGTGGGCTATTTTGCTGCTGACAGAAACTTGTTCAAGACGAAAATGTGCGGAGTGTCAAAAATTCATCAAGAATAAAAGCAGAAAACTTGCATATATTCTGAGTCGGAAACACACTCATTGAAACGTTTCAGCGTTATCTCGTCACCAAATGATAAAGGGTAACGCTCCTTTTTCTCATGAAAGCTGAAACGATTCAATTCAGCAAGAGAGGAGACATAATGTTCCAGTTATCGACGAAAGATATACATCTGGCTGCACAAGCAGGCAGCAAAAACGAGGCTATCACTCAGGTAGCCGCCGCCCTGACTCAAGCTGGCAATGTTGCTGCTGGCTACCTTGATGGGATGCTAGCCCGCGAGCAGCAGACCTCGACCTATTTGGGTAATGGCATTGCCATCCCACATGGTACCACTGATACCCGCGACTTGGTGCTGAACACGGGCGTACAGGTTTTCCAATTCCCGCAAGGTATTGCCTGGGGTGAAGATCAAACCGCTTATATTGTTATCGGCATTGCAGCCCGCTCTGATGAACATCTGGCATTATTACGCCAATTGACGCACGTGTTAAGTGATGATGAGGTTGCCGCACAGCTAGCAAAAACCACTTCAGCTGAAGAGTTACGCAGTTTGCTGATGGGCGAGCAAAAAGCCGCTGAATTCCATTTTGACACCTCACTTATCGCGCTTGATGTTGCGGCTGACAATTTGATCACGCTGCAAGCACTGAATGCGGGCCGTTTACAGCAAATCGGCGCTGTTGATACGCATTTTGTCAGTGATGTGATTACCCGCGAGCCGCTGAATCTGGGGCAGGGGATCTGGCTGAGTGACAGCACCGAAGGTAATTTGGTCAGTGCTGCGGCAATCAGTCGCCCGGTAACTGTTTTTGAGCATAATGGGGAGAAAGTTGCCCTATTGCTGACATTGTCAGTCGCTAATAATAACCAGCCGCTCTCAATGTTGAATTATCTCAGTGACTTACTGCTGGCGAAAAAAGCTGACGCGTTGCTGAACGCTGATGCCGCTGCACTGTTGGCATTGCTGACCAGTAAATATGTCGAGCAAAATGAAGTATTAAGCGCAGAGTTTGTTATCCGCAATGAACATGGATTACATGCGCGCCCAGGGACGATTTTAGTCAATACAATCAAACAGTTTACCAGTGAAATCACCGTAACAAATCTGGACGGCACCGGTAAACCCGCTAATGGACGTAGTCTAATGAAAGTTGTGGCTTTAGGGGTTAAAAAAGGAAATCGCCTGCGCTTTACCGCGAGCGGTGAAGATGCACAGGCTGCGCTGGACGCCATTGGTGCCGCCATCTCCGCCGGTTTGGGCGAGGGGGCAGCATGAGCAGAAGAGTCGCAACAATCACACTAAACCCGGCTTACGATTTGGTGGGCTTTTGCCCAGAGATTGAGCGCGGTGAAGTTAACCTGGTAAAAACAGCCGGCCTGCATGCTGCGGGTAAAGGTATTAATGTTGCCAAGGTACTGAAAGACTTAGGTATTGATGTCACGGTTGGCGGTTTCCTTGGTAAAGATAACCAAGATGGCTTCCAACTGTTGTTCAGCGAACTGGGTATCGCCAACCGTTTTCAGGTGGTGCCAGGGCGTACCCGCATTAATGTCAAACTGACCGAAAAAGATGGCGAAGTGACTGACTTTAACTTCTCCGGTTTTGAGGTCACTAAACCCGATTGGGACCGTTTCGTTACCGACTCATTGAGCTGGTTGGGGCAATTCGACATGGTGGCGGTCAGCGGCAGTTTGCCAGCGGGGGTGAATCCCGATGACTTTACCGACTGGATGAAGCGTCTGCGCTCCCAGTGCCCATGCATTATTTTCGACAGCAGCCGCGAAGCCTTGGTTGCCGGTCTGAAAGCTTCGCCGTGGTTGGTGAAACCCAACCGCCGTGAGCTGGAAATCTGGGCCGGTCGCCCATTACCTGAGCTGGGTGATGTAGTAGAAGCCGCACACGCACTGCGCGACCAGGGGATTGCCCATGTAGTGATTTCGCTCGGCGCGGAAGGTGCGTTGTGGGTTAATGCCTCCGGTGCCTGGTTGGCAAAACCCCCGGCTTGCGAAGTGGTCAGCACTGTAGGTGCTGGTGACTCAATGGTCGGCGGTCTGATTTATGGATTATTAATGCGTGAGTCCAGCGAGCATACCTTGCGCTTGGCAACCGCAGTCGCTGCTTTGGCCGTCAGTCAAAGCAATGTGGGTATTACGGATCGCCCGCAATTGGCCGCCATGATGGCAAAAGTCGATTTGAAACCTTTTAATTGATTTCCGGAGGCGAAATGAAAACGCTACTAATAATAGACAGTTCGCTCGGGCAGGCCAGAGGCCACCTTGCGTCACTGATGCTGGGTGCAGCGGCGGCAAAAGCCGGTTTGAGCTGGGTTGAGCAAGCCGCAGATGCCGAACTGGTGATTGTGGCCGGGCAATCAGTCCCGGCAGACAGTGCGCTGAATGGCAAAAAAGTGTATGTCGGTGATGTGGAAAAAGCGGTGCGTGACCCAGAGGGTTTCCTGGCGCAGGCCATAACACAGGCTACACCTTATCAAGCTGTGGTCAGCGCAGCACCAGCAGCAACTGGCCCAAAACGTATTGTGGCGATTACCGCCTGCCCGACTGGCGTAGCGCACACTTTTATGGCGGCAGAAGCCATTGAAAGTGAAGCGAAAAAACGCGGCTGGTGGGTAAAAGTAGAAACTCGCGGTTCTGTCGGTGCGGGTAATACCATCACGCCGGAAGAGGTCGCTGCGGCCGATTTGGTGATTGTGGCTGCTGACATTGAAGTGGATTTGGATAAGTTTGCTGGCAAACCGATGTACCGCACCAGCACCGGCTTGGCACTGAAGAAAACTGCGCAGGAACTGGACAAAGCGCTGGTGGAAGCGGAAGTTTATCAGCCAAAAACCGGCAGCAGCACCGGCAGCAAAAAAACAGAAACCGGCGGCCCTTATCGCCATCTGTTGACCGGTGTGTCTTACATGTTGCCAATGGTGGTCGCCGGCGGTTTGTGTATCGCGCTCTCGTTTGTGTTCGGGATTAAAGCATTTGAAGTCAAAGGCACATTGGCTGCGGCCTTGATGCAAATCGGTGGCGGTTCTGCATTCGCCCTGATGGTGCCGGTATTGGCGGGTTTCATCGCCTTCTCGATTGCTGACCGTCCCGGTCTGACACCGGGTTTGATTGGCGGTATGTTGGCGGTTAGCACCGGTGCGGGCTTCCTCGGCGGTATTATTGCTGGTTTCCTGGCCGGTTATGTCGCCAAAGCCATCAGCACCAAACTGCGTTTGCCGCAGAGTATGGAAGCGCTGAAGCCGATATTGATTATCCCACTAGTGGCCAGCTTGATTGTCGGTTTGGTGATGATTTATGTGGTCGGTACACCGGTCGCACAAATCATGACTGGCCTGACTAATTGGCTGCAATCCATGGGTACCGCCAATGCGGTGCTGCTGGGCGCTATCCTCGGTGCCATGATGTGTACCGATATGGGCGGGCCGGTGAACAAAGCGGCATACGCCTTTGGTGTGGCACTGTTGAGTTCGTCAGTTTATGCCCCGATGGCGGCTATTATGGCGGCGGGCATGGTACCACCGCTGGCAATGGGGCTGGCAACACTGCTGGCGCGTCATAAATTTGACAAAGGTGAGCAGGAAGGGGGCAAAGCCGCGTTGGTATTGGGCTTGTGCTTTATCTCTGAAGGGGCGATTCCGTTTGCGGCCCGTGACCCGATGCGGGTGTTGCCGTGCTGTATTGCCGGTGGCGCATTAACGGGTGCTCTGTCGATGGCCTTCGGCGCGCAACTGATGGCACCACACGGCGGTCTGTTCGTGTTGTTGATACCAGGGGCAATTCATCCGGTGCTGCTGTATTTGGTGGCAATAATTGCTGGTACCGTCTTAGCCGGCGGCCTGTACGCGATGCTAAAACGCCCTGATGCTGTGGTGGCGAAAGTCGCGTAATAATTCAGTGAATATCAGTTAAGCTGCTAATAAGAAAAACCGGCCTCCAAGTGCCGGTTTTTTTATATCTATTGCGCCTGTGATTTCAGCCAGGCTATCTCTTCAGCCCAGATATCGGGATTCACTGTTTCCAGAATCAGCGGAATATTATCAAAGCGCGGATCGCGCATAATATAGCTGAACACGGTTTTGCCGATGTTTCCTTCACCTAAGCTGTGGTGGCGGTCGACACGGCTGTTAAATTCACTTTTGGCATCATTAAGATGCATACCGCGCAAATACTCGAAACCGACAATCTCGCCGAGCTGACTGAAAGTATGCTCACAATCTGCTTCGGTGCGCAAATCATAACCGGCGGCGAAAGCATGGCAGGTATCAATACAAACACCCACGCGACTCTTATCTTCCACTCCATCAATGATGGCGGCCAAATGTTCAAATTTGAAGCCCAGATTGCTGCCCTGACCGGCGGTATTTTCAATCACCGCAGTCACACCCTCAGAGGCATTTAGTGCGATATTGATGGATTCGGCGATGCGGGCCAGACATTTATCTTCATCAATTTGCAGTAAATGGCTGCCGGGGTGGAAGTTCAGTAATGACAGCCCCAGTTGCTGGCAGCGCAGCATTTCATCAATAAAGGCTTCGCGGGATTTCTCCAGCGCCTCGGCCACCGGATGACCGAGGTTAATCAGGTAGCTATCGTGAGGTAAAATCTGGGCTGAGGTATAGCCATATTGTTCACAAGCTTGCTTAAATTTTTCAATCACATCTTCCGCCAGCGGCGCGGCGCGCCATTGACGTTGATTCTTGGTAAACAAGGCAAAGGCAGTGGCCTCAAGTTCATGCGCTCGAATCACAGCCTGGTCTACACCCCCTGCTGCGCTGACATGTGCACCGACAAATTTCATTCCATTCTCCTTTGATATCCGGCCCATTATGGCATTGATAGCGGCGCGATTGAATGAGATAAACTGTGGCACAAAAAAGGGCCGCCGATGCAGCCCTTAAACCATCATTAGCTAGCTGGGATAGCGACTTTACGCCGCAATATGCTGCACCAGTAAGTTGATGCCAGTGCCGCCGACCAGCAACCAGACAAACAGCAACAGTGCCAGTAACAGCGGTTTGACCCCCGCCTGACGAATAGAACCCACATGGGTGGTTAGCCCCAGAGCTGCCATCGCCATTGCTAACAAAATGGTATCCAGTGTAATCAAGTGGCTAACCCATGCTGCGGGCAGCAAATTCAGTGAGTTAAACCCGGCCATCAGAATAAATATCACCGCAAACCACGGAATGGTAATGGCACTTTTCTCCCGTTTTTCACCGTGGGTTTTCATACTATTGCGGCCCAAATAAGCCGACAGTAGCAGCAAGAACGGTGCCAGCATCATGACCCGGATCATTTTGGTAATGACGGCGGCATTTTCAGCATCAGGGCCAATAGCATGCCCGGCGGCTACCACCTGTGCCACTTCATGAATAGTTGAACCGGCAAAGATACCAAAGGTTTCCTGACTAAACGGCAGCCATTGGTAATGCAGGTTTAGCTGGTATAGCCATGGGTAAACAAAAATCGCTAATGTCCCGAAAATCACCACTGTGGCGACGGCCACCGCCACTTTGCTGGCGTCCGCTTTCAGCACCGGTTCGGTTGCCATAATGGCTGCCGCCCCACAAATACTGCTACCGGCACCAATTAACATCACGGTTTGCTGGTCCAAACCAAACACGCGTTTCCCTAGCCAGCAGGCCAATATAAAGGTTGAACTAAGAGTTAGCAGGTCAATAATCATGCCGGTGGCACCGACATCCGCTACTTGCTGAAAAGTTAGCCGGAAACCGTATAAAATAATCCCCAACCGCAGTAAATGTTGTTTGGCGAGTACCACCCCGTCAGAACAGACCGGCTGCACCCAAGGGTACAACGTGTTGCCCACCAAGATACCGAATAAAATCGCCAGGGTCAGTGCCCCGAGGCCCATGTAAATAAACCACGGCATGTCACCCACTTTGAGTGCTAACCCGGTAATCACACCAGTCAATACCAAGCCCGGAATATAGCGAAACAAAGCTGGCAGCTGTGGTCGGGAGAGTTCTTTAATATGAGAAGTCGCCATGTTGATGTCCTGTGTCCTGTAAAGATTGGCGCTAGTTTACCGATTTTAGTCATAATAGATAAATTCATTATATATTTATAATCAATCGATATAAGTGGTAAGAAGTGTATTTGTGAACCAAAAGAGATGTCGGAGGAGAGTGCTGTGAGTGATGTAGGCATACACAAAGAGGTATGCCTAATAATACTACTATTGAGTGGCGGACTGATCAGTCTGCCCGGTAGGTGCTGGAGTGCCTAGCATGCAAGCGGTATAGTCAGTTATTTCTGGCTGTAAGCAGGCCTCCATGCATTCCTCTTCAGACCCTCCCGCAATTTCGCAAGCATTAGCGAACAGTGGGGTTGCTGAAAAAGTTAAGGTAAGTAATATATATTTAAGACTATTATTCATGAAAAATACCTCATAAGTGAAATGCATCCATATATTTCAGATGTGAAAAACAGACATAATATCTAAATGCTAACCTTGTTAATGATATTTATCTGAACGTATGAAATGGTTTATCACATCGCGAAAAGTGTAAGTCTATAAAGTTTAAGATTCAATGAGCTATTACTTGTGTTGATTAGCGATAAATATCGGTATAACCGCAGGTATTATTAATCATTCAATGTTTATTTTTAAGATGTGGACTGAATAGCTCGCTAAAAGACTACAAAGAGCTGTGATCCTGTGGCACCACTATGACGCTGGTCATACAATCCTCATCAATATTCCCTGATGGCCATAATGTGCATGCTACTGCACACTCATAGGGAGAGCCAAGCTTCCCGTTTATTACGCAGGCATGGACTGCAAGGGGAATGCCGGAAATAATCAAAGAAATGAGTAGTGAATTAATTATATTAATAATGAGTTCCTCAGAAAATGAAATATATCTCTATATTTAAAGTGTGAAATTTATTGGCTTAATTATTGTTCTCTATTTAATTAAGCCACGTCATGATAAATACAGATTTCCCCGCAAGAGATTCCAGTTTCGGATCTTCCGGATAACGGGATAGCAAGGGAAAGAAAACCGACTTCCCAATAATACTACGATTTGAAGAGTTTGCTGGCCTTAAACCCCACAAATTTTGATAGGTGATAGGTACCGTCTGACCTTTCCAATCTGCATTTCCAATATAGAGCATCACATGGCCGCCGATATAAATCAGGGTAGTCAATGGCTTACCATGCGCCATAAGGTATTCTATACGTTCTTTGGTAGAGTAATGGCTCAGATCAACGTGTTTTCCACTCAAAGACTGTTGTTGCGAGTCTCTGGGAAGATAAATGCCAAAAGGCAGCATGAGGTTTCTTATTTCTGAAGAACAGTCATTAAAATCATAGATATTTCCCCAACCATAATTTTTACCCTGCATATTTTTTATTAGCATTGACATATTTTCGGGGGTTGCGGGAACAGGGGCCTGATGCATGATTTTTTCAGGTAACCTGGCATAGTGAATATTGGCATTTCCCTGTGTATTTTTTACCGGTATTGCCACGACCCTTTCGCCCTTTAATGTTGTCAGGGGGAGAAGTGTCCCGGTTCGCGCAGTAAATCTGAAGACACCTTGTTTATCCACGAAGCTGGCATGGTCATTTATCACTGCACCAAGACTTTTTTTCGCCATTGTTACCCAGCGTTGGATAAAAACATCATCGACATAAGCAATATCTGAGCTTTCAACCCAGCCTATTTTTGATGGAGAAATAACAAAACTCCATGATTTATCCTGAGTGATGCCCGCAATATAGATAGGTTCGCCGGGGTGAAAGGAGGAATCCTGTAGCATATCAAATGGATATCCCTGACTGGGATTATCAAATGCAGGGTGGGTTGTTGGCAATAATCTGACGGCGGTTTCTTTTAAAATAATACCGCGCGAAGTTTGGTGATATTTTTCGGTTATCACTATGGAGGCCAGGTGCCGCATCCGTTCTTTCCATTCAGAGTCGAGCAGGAGGAAGTTTTCGCCGTAGTAACGGGCGTCTGAATGCGTAAACTGAGTAATATCTTTCGACAGTTTTTCTGTTACGGCCCCCGTGTTGCTCAGCATAGTACTGATATAGTTTCTGTTCCATGGCGATGGGTCGCCGCTGTTTTGCCCAAAGTAATGATTCATCAAAGCTTTAAAAGCCATACTTTGTTGATCAGTACTCATAAAGGGAGTGTGATAATGCTTATTTTTGGGTATCCATTTTTCAGTATCTTGCGGATAGTCATGTATAGGAAAAATAGTTTTTGTTTTATCTATTCTAACAATATTAGTTTGAACTGATGGCTGTTGTGAATATAATGTGTTTGAATGTGCATGAGCAGATATACATACTGCCAGCAGAAAGAGCTTATTGTGTCTAATAATTATCTTTATCATGATAAATCCTTTTAAGTTGATTGTGGAGTAATGACCTATTCAAGTTGAACCGAGATAAACAATAACATCATATCAATCATAACAGTGGCGTAGAATATTAATATGAAAAAAAAGGTCAAATCTGAAAGGTCGCTATGGGTCATCTTGATAATTGCACTACTTATTTATTTATTGACTCCACCTTATTTAGTTGCTTATTTTTTCAAGTTATATAACTTGAATCCTTTCCATATTACACCGCTACCTCATTTTAATCCGTTTAAGAGCGAACGTGGTATTCCATTATCTCATACATTCAGCTACTTATTAATTATGTGGTTGATTTTTAATGTTATTATTTGTGCGATTGGCTCGATTATTTATCGTATTTTCTTTCGTGCCGATGATAATAAATAGTATTTTACTGCTTAAATTTATCCTTGATGATCGCCGAATTTTACTCAAGGGTGTTAGTCTTGTAGGGTAATCGGGGGTATATACTCTTTGTGTCAGAATGACTTTGGGTCAGTGCCAATTCTTATCATCCGGCCACTGACAATCAGAGTGATGATAGCGTCCTCCATTTTTTATTACAGAGACTCTTATGCACATAACCTTACGTCAACTTGAAGTCTTTACTGAGGTGCTAAAAAGCGGCTCTACGACACAAGCCTCGGTGGTGCTCGCACTTTCACAATCGGCAGTCAGCGCCGCGTTGGCGGATTTGGAAGGGCAATTAGGGGTACAACTTTTTGATAGGGTCGGTAAGCGTTTAGTGACGAATGAGCATGGGCGGTTACTTTACCCCAAAGCACTATCACTTCTTGATCAAGCCGTAGAAATTGAACAACTTTTCTTGCAGGATTTAGGCGCATTGCGCATCGCCGCCAGTAGCACCATCGGCAATTATATGTTGCCGGGTATGATTGCCAAATATCGGCGTGATTTCCCAGGAACACCGCTGGAGTTGAATATTGGTAACAGTCAGGATGTGATTGAAGCTGTGGCTGATTTTCGCGGCGATCTGGGCCTGATTGAAGGGCCGTGTCATATGCCAGAGTTGTTGACACAAGCTTGGCTGCACGATGAATTAGTGGTGTTTGCCGCTCCCGATAACCCGTTATGCCATAAAATGCTGACGTTAGAGGAGCTGGCTGATGCCGCGTGGATCTTACGCGAGCGAGGTTCGGGTACGCGTGAAGTTCTCGACCATTTATTGCTGGCAAAATTGCCGCATTTTAAATTGGTCATGGAACTGGGGCATTCTGAAGCCATTAAGCGGGCGGTGCGTTATGGCATAGGAATCAGTTGCTTGTCACGGCGCGTGATTGCCGATCAACTTGCCAGCGGTGAATTGATTGAACTTAATATTCCTTTGCCGCCACTGATTAGGACGTTATATCTGATTCATCATCGGCAAAAACACATCTCAAATGCTTTGCAACGTTTTCTAAGTTATTGCCAAGAAGAGCCTTGAGCCGTTGGATTTTATCAAAGCGAATTCGCGGTATGGGACATAGGATTTTAAGTGTTTTACACCACTACAATGGGTTGTTACGGCAAGAATACCCCGTGGGAATGTATTTATTCTGATAATTGAGCTTTTGCTAATAATTCAGCCGGGATCATGAAGGTATCTTATATCAGCGCATTGTTCCTCACACAGGCGATGGGATTTGTTACAATCCCGCCTCATTTTTAAGGGCGGATTAGGGTAAGAATGACTCAGCCACAGACTAAAATCCCCGCGCAGCAGGGTGCACAGCGCTTACGCCGAGAGCTTAAATCACGGCATCTAGCCATGATTGCTATCGGTGGTTCTATTGGTACCGGTTTATTTGTGGCCTCAGGGGCGACGGTATCCCAGGCAGGCCCAGGTGGAGCATTGCTCTCCTATGCATTGATTGGCCTGATGGTTTATTTCTTGATGACCAGCCTCGGTGAGCTGGCGGCATTTATGCCGGTATCGGGTTCATTTTCGACTTACGGTTCAAAATATGTTGAGGAAGGCTTCGGCTTCGCCCTTGGCTGGAACTACTGGTACAACTGGGCGGTGACTATCGCCGTTGACCTGGTCGCGGCACAATTAGTGATGAATTACTGGTTCCCAGATGCGCCCGGCTGGATCTGGAGTGCGCTGTTCCTCGCCTTGATGTTTTTACTGAACTACATCTCAGTCAAAGGCTTTGGTGAAGCGGAATACTGGTTCTCACTGATTAAAGTGACCACAGTTATTATCTTCATCATTATTGGTATAATGATGATTAGCGGCATCATGAAAGGCGGCGAGACTGCGGGTTGGCACAACTGGACTATCGGCGATGCGCCGTTTGCTGGTGGCTTCTCGGCGATGATTGGTGTGGCGATGATTGTCGGGTTCTCCTTCCAGGGGACTGAACTGATTGGCATCGCGGCCGGTGAGTCAAAAGATCCGGCCAAAAATATCCCACGTGCGGTGCGTAAGGTTTTTTGGCGTATTCTGCTGTTTTATATCTTCGCTATCCTGATTATCAGTTTGATTATTCCGTATACCGACCCGAGTCTGTTGCGTAATGATGTCAAAGATATCAGCGTCAGCCCGTTCACCTTGGTATTCCAGAATGCAGGCCTGCTGTCGGCGGCGGCGGTAATGAATGCGGTTATTCTGACGGCGGTATTATCAGCGGGTAACTCGGGGATGTACGCCTCAACCCGCATGCTGTTTACCTTGGCCTCAGAGGGCAAAGCGCCACGCATTTTCGCTAAATTATCTAAGGGCGGTGTGCCGCGTAATGCGCTGTACGCAACCACCGTAGTTGCGGGCTTGTGCTTCTTAAGCTCCATGTTTGGCAACCAAACTGTTTATCTGTGGTTGCTGAATACCTCCGGTATGACTGGCTTTATTGCTTGGTTGGGGATTGCTATCAGTCATTATCGTTTCCGCCGTGGTTATATGATGCAGGGCCGCGATTTGAACGATTTGCCGTATCAGTCGGGTTTCTTCCCGCTGGGGCCAATCTTTGCCTTTGTGCTGTGTTTGATCATTACTTTGGGTCAGAACTATCAGGCATTCCTGCAAGACCGTATTGATTGGTATGGCGTAACCGCCACCTATATTGGCATTCCATTATTCCTGGTGATTTGGTTCGGCTATAAGCTGAGCCGTGGTACCAAGGTTATAAAATACCAAGATATGGAATACCCGAAATGGCGTGATGAAAGTCATGACTCTCAGGAACCTAAAAAACCGGTGCTGATTTCCGACTAACAACATGATGCACTAGATGAAAGGGCGATAACATTATCGCCCTTTTTTAGGATGATGGATTGATGATTATTTAAACAATACTAAGCAAATAATTTCGCTGACTTCGCTTCATTACCCGTGAGATATCATGAATAACTCCCCCGCATTGACTAAATAATTTTATAAAATAAGCATTTACAAAAATTAACATCAAAACACTTATAGCAATCATATTGATAATTATTATCGTTTGCTTTATTGTTAGCGCCATATTAAAAATCAGCCGCTGAAATAAATGAGTGTATCCACTGAACCCATGACAAAAACCTCTAGCCAGGCAGATGCCAGTGTTATGGGGCGTTATAAGAGCCACCGCCTGCTAATCATGGGCGTGCTGGTGTTAGCTATTTTCGGCGGCTTGTTGCTGGACTTCACTATGGGGCCATCGGGCCTGACACTGTCGTCCCTGTGGCAGATGCTAATTGACCCGACCAGTGCAGATGCAGGGACTCGGGTTATCGTCTGGGATATTCGTTTACCTTATGCCCTGATGACGGTGGTGATTGGTTTGTCACTCGGGCTTGTGGGTGCGGAGATGCAAACCATCCTGAATAATCCGCTGGCCAGCCCCTTTACCTTGGACATGTCCTCTGCTGCGGCATAAGCAGAGATCGTTGGAAGCGCTATTTCTGCGTTGGTGAGCTATTGCCGGTTTTTTATAAAAATAATATTTATCACCTGCCCGTCAGGCGGCATCGCTACAGGAAAAATAACCTGATGGACAAGGAACTGAATAAGTTTATATCTCATGGAGAAAGAATAATGACTTTCAAAAAATCGCATTCTGCGGCCTTAGTTATAGCAACAATTATCTCATCTCAGGCATCTGCTGCTGAAACTAATACCCCCACAACAGATACTATGGTGGTAACAGCAACAGGCTTCCAACAACGCATTCAAGACTCGGCGGCGTCTATTTCTGTTGTGACCCGCGAACAAATTGAGAATAAAGCCTATACCGATATTACCGACGCCCTGAAAGATGTGCCGGGGGTGGTTGTCACTGGCGGCGGTAGTCACAGTGATATCAGTATTCGTGGAATGTCGGCGAAATACACCTTAATTTTGGTAGATGGTAAGCGGGTTGATACTCGTGGCACGCGGCCAAATAGCGATGGCTCGGGTATTGAGCAGGGTTGGTTACCTCCGCTGGCGGCTATTGAGCGTATTGAAGTGGTGCGCGGCCCAATGTCCTCTTTATATGGTTCGGACGCCATGGGCGGGGTCATTAACGTTATTACGCGTAAAGTGGGTAAAGAATGGCACGGCACCGTGCGTGCAGATGCCACCTTGCAGGAAGATTCTAATTCCGGCGATATTTATCAAACCAACGCCTATGCCTCTGGCCCATTAATTGATGGCTTATTAGGATTAAAAGTCAGCGGCCTGCTGTCTCATCGTAGCGAAGATAAAATTATCGATGGCTATAATGAGCAGCGCCTCAGAAATGGGGCTGCGACATTTACCCTAACACCGGATGATAAAAACGAATTTGATTTTGATATTGGCCATTATGTACAAGATAGAAATATCACTGCCGGGCGCACCGTGCCACTAAATGGTAAAAGCAGTGACGTACAATATGACCGTAATAATTATGCGATGACTCACCACGGTTATTATGACTTTGGTAATTCAACCAGTTATATTCAACGCGACGAAACTCGTAATCCATCACGCCAAATGAAAAGCGTCGATAATGTCTTTAATAGCCAAACCTCTTTCCTGTTTGATAGCCACACGTTAATTCTTGGCGGTCAATATCGCTATGAAGAGTTATCTGATGAAGGTAATCAGTTAGCTTCAGCTAAAGATCTCACCAAATTAACGCGCTGGAGTTGGGCATTATTTGCTGAAGACGAATGGCAAATGACCAATGATTTCGCCCTGACCGGTGGTATTCGGATGGATCAGGACGAAAACTATGGCACTCACTGGACGCCACGGATGTACGGTGTTTGGCATTTAGCTGAGCAATGGACATTAAAAGGTGGGGTATCCGGTGGTTATCGTTCACCGGATTTACGCCAGGCCACTGATAATTGGGGGCAAATCACCGGCGGGAAAGGCGATCCGGCCATTATTGTTGGTAATGCTAACCTGAAACCCGAAAGAAGTATCAGCCAGGAAATTGGCATTCTCTGGGACGACCAGGAAGGTATGAATGCCGGCGTGACACTGTTTAACACTGATTTTAAAGATAAAATCACTGAAGTGCGCCGCTGTACGGATACCACCGGCAATGCGTCAGGCCAATGCACTATCAATGGCACTCCTTACAAGTTTATCAGTGACCGCACCAACGTGGATAAAGCCATCACACGCGGTGTAGAAGCAACATTTGGTTGGGATATCAACAAAGACTGGTCACTGACCTCAAACTATACTTTTACTCAATCTGAGCAAAAGAGCGGGCAGTTCTCCGGTCAACCATTGAACCAAATGCCAAAACACATGTTAAACGGCACCTTGAACTGGCAAGCCAATGAAGAGCTGGCAACCTGGATCCGGGCTAACTACCGCGGTAAAACCTCGGAATACCTTAGCCGCACCAGTATGGGAAAAACCACACCGTCATATACCTTTGTTGATATAGGCGCTAACTATAAGCTGACGAAAGAAGTCCGTCTGATGGGCGGTGTCTATAACGTGCTGGATAAACGCGTAGATATCGAAGTGAATGATAAAGTTCTGGATGGCCGCCGTTATATGGTGGGTGCCAGCTACGATTTCTAATCTCCTTCGCACTTGAAGCCGCAGGGGTGTTCGCGGCGTTCACTTACCCGAATCACTTACTTGAGTAAGCTCATCGGGATGCGTTCGCTGGCTGCCTACCTGCGACTCCAATTGCTGTGGAGATAGGTTCTGTACTTGAAGCCGCAGGGGATTAGCGGCGTTCACTTATCCGAATCACTTACTGGTTGTTGGCATTGCCTAAATAAGCTCATCGGGATGCGTTCGCTGGCTGCCTACCTGCGACTCCAATTGCTGTGGAGATAGGTTCTGCACTTGAAGCCGCAGGGGAGCGAGAGCCAATGTCGCTCCCCTTATCTAATTAGCTCAGGCCAATATCAATGACTTTCTGGAATGCTGCTCTTTCGGTCAGGTTTTGATACCAACGCTGCAAGTGTGGTAATTGTGGGCGCTCAATCGACAAATTGAACCAGGCATACGCCAAACAGCCTAATGGAATATCACCTAGGCCGAATTTATCGCCCGAAAGATAGCTTTGTTTGCTCAGGGCTTCATCGGCAATCGCCATTAACGTATTCCATTGCACAATACCATGAGCAATTTGGGCTTTATCCTGCAATTCCGGCGCAGTGCGCACCAACCCAATAAATACACTCTTAAACGGCGCCGCAATACTGAATGTCGCCCAATCCATCCATTTTTCAGCGGCAGCCCGCTGTTTTGCATCCGGTAGGTAAAGCGTATTTGCGCCATATTGTGCCGCCAGATAGCGCACAATAGTGTTGGACTCCCACAGGATAAAATCATCATCTTGCAAGCAAGGGATCAGGCCATTGGGATTCAGTGAGCGATATAACGGATCATTTAACTGACCATATTGTCCACCGGCATCTATTCGCTCATAACTAAGCCCCAACTCTTCCAGACACCAAAGCACTTTTTTGACATTGGTCGAATTATTCCGACCCCAGATTGTCAGCATATTAAACTCCGGTCATGTTTAACGTCGTTGCCAATGATGGATATCCCAATCATGTAAAATTGCTAAGTCCACCAATTCAGTACCCGGATTGATCACTGCGGCGCGATCAACATATTCCAATAACGGTTTGTCATTGATTGAATCACTGTAACCATAGGTGCGTTGAAAGTCTAACTGGGGCGATTCCGTTAGCCACTGTTTTAGCCGCTCGACTTTACCCTCGCGGTAAGTCAGGGTGCCATAGGTCTTGCCGGTATAGCGGTTATCTTCCACCGCAACGCCGATGGCCAATGCTGCATTAGCCGAAAAACACTGTGCAATGGGGTTAACTAAATGTTCACCGGTGGCTGAAATAATGACAATGTAATCCCCTCTGTCACGGTGCCAGGCCAGCAGTTTCCTGGCTTGAGGATAAATTCGTGGCAAAATATCGCGCGCGATAAAACGCTCAACCCAACCCGCCACTTCCACCGTATGTTTTCCAACCAAGGGCGATAAGGTCGATTCCATGTAGCAGGACATCGACAAATTCCCCTGATAATACTGTTTCATTAAATACTGTTCTTGTTCTGCCAGTTCATGGGACGCAAGTCCCTCATCCACCAGCCAGCGCATCCATAGGCCAGAACTGTCATCGCTTATCAGCGTCTCATCAAGATCAAACAGGGCTAAATCCATTAAGCCACCCCCAGGTCGGCAAATCGATTGAAGTGAAACTTAACAGTGCGAGTGCTGGACATCGGGCAATTCCCCACCGGAATAACGGATATCAGTCGTTAAGCTAATACTTTCCACCCAAATAGGAAAGCGAATCAGCCTAGCGATTAAATAAGACAAAATAATGAAAGAAATAACATAGAACGGATTGATATTGGTGTGCGGCTGAATTTCGGTGTTAATTATTTATATCGTTTGGATATAGATTGTTAAGTATCTAGTCGAGAATGCTCTTAAAAAGTTTTTTAATGGCGCTAACAGCCCTAAATAATTTGAACTGCAGAAAGCAACCAACGCACATACAGCTTGATGTATGACGGGTATTTAAGGCCATAGAGAGAGTGTTGTCGACTGCCTGCTTTCACCCCACAGCTCAGGAGCTGAATATGCTGATTATTCGTTTGTATGGTTGTCCCGTTTTCATTAGTTCTGAACAAAAAAAACAGCCGATTGAACATCCTGGAGTGAAAAATGAGTCACCAAAACTTAAGCAGTCAGTTACCCGTTAATGCCGATATCTTACCTTTATTGGATCTCTCATTACTCAATGGCAGTGAAGCTGAACGTCAGGTATTTTTAGCCGATCTGCGCCATGCCGCTCGAGATATTGGGTTCTTTTATCTTACCGGACATGGGGTTGACCCCGCGTTATTACAGCAAATCCAAACTCTTTCACGTGAGTTTTTTGCTCTGCCTGATGAAGAGAAACTGGCGGTTGCTATGGTGCGCTCACCACATTTTCGCGGCTACAACCGTGCGGCCTCAGAACTCACTCGCGGCCAGCCAGATTGGCGCGAACAGTTCGATATCGGCGCTGAGCGCACGCCATTACCTCAAACTTCTGACACGCCAAGCTGGGCGCGGTTGCAAGGCCCAAATCAGTGGCCGGAAGCTCTACCTGAATTAAAACCGGCCTTATTGCAATGGCAGCGCGAAATGACCGGCATGGCATTGCGCTTATTGCGCGCTTTTGCTGTGGCATTGAATTTGGATGAAAACGCCTTTGACGAGCTGTATGGCGATAAACCCAATGAACATATCAAACTGATTCGCTATCCGGGGCGAGAGACGACTCAAAGCGGGCAGGGGGTCGGGGCGCATAAAGACTCCGGTTTCCTCAGTTTCTTATTGCAAGACCAGCAACGCGGTTTGCAGGTTGAGGTAGAAGAGGGGCGTTGGATTGATGCAGCGCCACGACCGGACACTTTTGTGGTCAATATTGGTGAACTGCTGGAGCTGGCCAGTAATGGCTATTTGCGTGCCACGGTGCATCGGGTCGAAACCCCACCGGCGGGCGCTGACCGCTTGTCTATCGCCTTTTTCCTCGGCGCGCGTTTAGACGCAGTCGTTCCGTTGTACCCGTTAACTGCAGAATTGGCGGCAGAGGCCCGTGGCCCGGCGAGTGACCCGCATAATCCGCTGTTCCGTGATGTCGGATTGAATTATCTCAAAGGGCGTTTGCGCTCTCACCCGGATGTCGCGCAGCAATTTTATCCAGAAGTGGTCGCACTATCAGCAGAAGCTAGCACAGCTTATTAATATTAATTATAAAAACTTATTTTTGGGATGGTTATCATGACTAAAACACGCATTTCTGGCTTGGTTCGCGCCGCAGTATTGACCGCTCTGGCCTCCACTTTCACTTTATCAGCGCAAGCTGCTGAGGCACTGCGGGTCGCGGCTGATCCGGTACCGCATGCAGAAATTCTGCAATTTGTGCAAAAACTTGACCCATCGTTGGATCTGAAAATCATTGAGATCCCCAATGGCGTAAACTCCAATGAGCTGTTAGCGCACGGTGATGTCGATGCTAATTACTTCCAGCATGTTCCTTATCTGCGCTCTCAAGAGCAAGCGCTAGGGCAGAAGTTTGCTGTAGCGGCTACCGTGCATGTTGAGCCACTGGGCGTCTATTCTCATAAACATAAAACCTTTGCTGATGTGCCGGATAAAGGCACCGTCGCGGTGCCAAATAATGTGACTAACCTCAGCCGTGCGCTCTATTTATTGCAAGATCAGGGCTTGATTACCTTAAAACCGGGCTTTACTGACCCGGCTAAGCATCAGGCCACGCCTAAGGATATCGCCAGTAATCCCAAAAATCTGAAAATCCTGGAGATTGAATCACCGCAGATCCCTCGCTCACTGGATGATGTTGATTTAGCTGTGATTAATGGTAACTATGCACTGGAAGCTGGGTTAAACCCGGCAAAAGATGCATTGGGGCTGGAGAAAGCGGCCGGTAACCCTTATGCGAATATTCTGGTGACCACACCCGGGTTGGAAAATGACCCGCGCATCAAACAGTTAGCGAAAGATTTACAGTCACCGGAAGTGGCGAAGTTTATTACTGAAAAATATGCCGGTTCCGTTATTCCAGTGGCAGGCATTAAATCATGATTAGCATCGAACGCCTGAGTAAAACCTATGTACAAGGGGGGCTGCCGATGGTGGCTCTGGAGGAGGTCTCGCTGGAGATCCCAACTGGCTCGGTGTTCGGTATTATTGGCCGCAGCGGGGCGGGTAAAAGTACCTTAATCCGCTGCTTAAATTTACTGGAACGGCCCACTTCGGGCCGTATTCAAGTGGATGGCCGCGAGTTAACCACCCTTTCTGATCGCGAATTACGCCTGCAACGGCAGAATATCGGCATGATTTTCCAGAATTTCCACTTACTTCATTCACGTAATGTCTGGGACAACATTGCTGTTGGGCTGGAAATTAAGGGCATTCCGAAAGTTCAACGGCAAAAGCGTGTGGCAGAATTGCTGGATTTAGTCGGATTAACGGATAAAGCCCAGGCTTTTCCCTCGCAATTATCGGGCGGGCAAAAACAGCGGGTTGGGATCGCCCGAGCGCTGGCGGCCAAACCGGCCTATTTATTATCGGATGAAGCCACCAGTGCATTGGACCCAGAAACCACTGCCTCGATATTGGCGTTGCTCAGTGATATCAATCGCCAGTTGGGGTTAACCATCGTGTTGATTACCCATGAGTTGGATGTAGTGAAATCTATCTGTAATACCGCCGCCTTATTGGAACGTGGGCGGGTAGTCGAAACCGGCGCGATCGCGGATTTACTGTCTTCTCCTCATTCCCGTTTAGGGCGGGCATTGCTGCCTGCGCGCGGCCCAGCATCATTATCCGGGACTCCGGTGGCGGAGCTGACATTCTTTGATACGCTATCGGCCTCGCCGGTACTCAGTGAATTAGCCCAGCTTCATGCGGTCGGAGTCACCCTACTGGGAGGTGGGGTCGAATCCATCGGCGGCCAGCGGGTCGGGCGCTTGCAAGTTGATTTCAGCCACCCAGACGGCGGGTTGAATTTAACGGAAGTCTTACAATTCCTGAATGAGCGTGGTGTGAGGGCTGAACTGATATGAAAAGCGGCATGAGTTGGCAGGATCTGTTGGAGTTGGTGGTCAATGCGACCGGTGAAACCATTTATATGGTGGTGGTGGCCACCTTTTTCACGGTACTGATTGGCTTGCCATTGGGGGTCTTATTATTTGTTTCGCGCCCTAATGGGGTGCTACCGGCTCCCCGCGTGAATACATTGGTCGGTGCCATTGTGAATCTGGGGCGCTCAATGCCTTTTGTGGTATTGCTTATTGCGCTCATTCCTATTACTCGTTGGATTATCGGCACTACATTAGGCAGCACCGCAGCCATCGTGCCTATCACTTTGGGGGCCATTCCATTTTTTGCTCGAGTGGTCGAAACGGCGTTGGATGAAGTTGATAAAGGGCGGATTGAGGCCATTTTATCTATGGGAGGGTCCGCGTGGCATGTAATCCAAAAAGTGTTATTGCCGGAAGCTTTGCCCGCTTTATTAGCCGGGGTGACATTAACCGTGGTGATGCTGGTGGGGTTCTCATCCATGGCCGGTGTTATTGGCGGCGGCGGTTTGGGAGACTTGGCTATTCGTTATGGTTATCAGAGATTTAATAATGAAGTGATGGTCGCAACGTTAGTGATATTAGTTATTTTAGTGCAAGGCGTACAAAGTCTGGGTGATAGGTGGGTTCGGTCATTAGCTCATCGGCGCTAAATATCGGCTCTTTTCCGACGAACACCACATTCTTCTCTTTTCTTTTCTTTTCTTCTCCTCTCCTCTCTGTCTGTTCTTGACGCCCTCCCTTTAACCTATCAAAATGATAGGTACAGAAGAGAGGGGTAATTGAATGGAATCTAATACACCTTCGCGCTATCAGGGAATTTCTATCAGAGAATTCCCGCTTAGCTCTATTTCAGCGCGTAAAATAGTGAATGATTTGGCGATGAATCATACTGGCCGCATTCGTATGAGCACACATGCTAAACAAAGGATGTCTGAACGGCGCGTAACACTGAGACAAATTTTACATGTGTTTGCCAGCAAGCACAGTCGGTTTACTGAAGTGCCGCACCAAACTGCGGCTGGCGATTGGAAGTTCAACCTGCAAGGTATTGCTGCTGGGGATGTGCTTGAAGTCGTTGCTGTACTGAAACGGCATGAGGATATACCCGCTGTGTATGTTATTACGGTGATGATTAAGTAAGGGAGAGAAAGTCATGTATCACTACACGGAAAGTGGATTAACCACAGTGTGGTTGGCTAATGGTTATCACTATGACGTTATTGATGGTGAGCAGTTTACCAGTATTGATGATGTGGATGGTTTGCATCGCCTTATTGGCAGAGTATTGGTCAATCGCTGTAATCCATTAGTTGCTGATGAAATCCGATTTATACGGATTGAAATGAATATGTCTCAAAAAGCACTCGCGACATTACTTGGCGTGGATGTACAAACAGTTGCCCGTTGGGAGAAGGGACGAACCAGTTTGCCAAGAACAGCAGATGTCGCTTTGCGGGCGCTTTATGCGGAATCTATTGAGGAAACCAGTGATGTGGGGCATTTCTTGCGCATATTGGTGGATTCTGAAGTACAACAATCTATGGAAAGATTAATTTTTGAAGAGCGCGGCCATGTGTGGCAACGTACGGCTTAGCGCTGGTACTGTTGACTTACGGTAGGAATATTGCCATTCCTACCGTATTTGTCTTATTAAACCTTAGCCATTCAGCGCTTGTCCTAAGTCTGCAATCAAATCTTCGGTATCTTCAATCCCGACGGATAAACGCAAGAGTTGCGGAGTAATTCCGTGTTTTAAGCGGGTTTCCAGTGGGATTGATGCATGGGTCATGCTATAGGGTTGGCTGATTAAGCTTTCGACGCCGCCAAGACTTTCAGCCAGAGTAAACAAATGTGAGCGCTTAATGACGGCGCGAGCAAACTCATCATCGCCTTTCAATCGCACCGAAATCATGCCACCAAAACCGGCCATCTGTTTGGCGGCCAGCGCGTGTTGCGGGTGACTTTTCAGCCCCGGATAATACACATTTTCCACCTGTGGCTGTTGCTCTAGCCATTCGGCGATGCGCTGTGCGCTCTCATTATGTCGCGCCATGCGCAAAGCCAAAGTGCGCAAACCGCGTAATGTCAGGAAGCTACTGAAAGGGTCTAAAATCCCGCCAACCGCATTGTGTAAAAAGCCCAATTGCTCTGCCAGTTCAGGATTATTCCCTACGGCGGCGACACCGGCAACAACATCGGAGTGGCCATTAAGGTATTTGGTGGCTGAATGCACCACAATATCAAATCCTAAATCTAGCGGGCGCTGAATATAAGGAGAGGCAAAGGTATTATCGGCCACACTAATCAGTTGATGTTTTTTAGCAATAGCGGCAATGGCAGCCAGATCCGCCAGTTTTAACAATGGGTTAGTTGGCGTCTCCACCCAGATCATTTTGGTATCAGGCAGAATGGCTTGTTCCAATGCGGCGGTGTCCGCAGGAGAGACATAAGTTACCCGCAAACCGGCGGTGCGGCTGCGTACTTTCTCCAGCAGGCGGTAGGTGCCGCCGTATAAATCATCCACAGCAATGATATGGCTGCCTTGATCCAGCAGTTCCAGCACAGTTGAGCAGGCGGCCAGACCGGAGGCAAAGGCATAACCACGAATGCCGCCTTCCAATTCTGCGATCGCCTTTTCCAGCGCGGTACGAGTAGGGTTGCCACTGCGGGAATATTCATACCCAGTATGCTCGCCGGGGGCGGGTTGCGCGAAAGTGGAGGTCGCGTAAATCGCGGGCATCACTGCACCGGTACTATCTGGAGTATAACCGGCATGGACGGTTAGGGTATCGAACTTTGCCATGATAAAAATCCTTAATAAGAGAGAATTAAGCCAGCTTTTGACGCCAGGTATTCAAAACATCAGTGCGAGTAATCAGGCCGAGGAATCGCTCACCATCCAGGACTACCGCCACATGACCGTCATTAAAGGTTGTCAACAGAGACTGATAATCGGCCTCTTTTTGTAATGTATTGACCTGACGAGTCATTGCGCTGCTGACGGGGTGTTTGAAATGGGAAGCATCGGCTTGTACCGCATTCAGTAAATCCCATTCGTCAATCAGCCCGACGACCTTTTCGCCATCTAATACGGGTAACTGGGAGATGTCATAGAGGCGCATCCGCGCGTGAGCAACAGCCAGTGTGTCTTGCGGCGAGACCGAAATCGTCGCCCCATCCTCATGGCTATAAGTGATGTAATCGCGCAAATCACCCAACTGAGGTTTACTCAGCAATCCTTGTTCCAACAGCCAGTAATCATTGAACATTTTGGACAGGTATTTATTGCCACTGTCACACACAAAGGTGACTACCCGTTTTGGCGTGGTTTGCTCGCGGCAATAGCGCAATGCCGCCGCCAGCAAGGTGCCGGTTGAAGAACCCGCCAATACCCCTTCTTCGCGTAACAGGGTGCGCGCGGTGCTAAAAGCTTCTGCATCATCAATGCTGTAGGTTTTTTTTACCTGCGAGAAGTTACTCAGTGGCGGGATAAAGTCCTCGCCAATCCCCTCGACCAGCCAACTACCGGCATCGCCAATATGATCGCTGTCGACAAAATCCGCTAAAATGGAGCCGGCGGGGTCTGCCAGTACAAATTCAGTCGCGGGTGAAACCTCGGAGAAATAGTGGCTGAGGCCACTCAGGGTGCCGCTGGAGCCGACGCCCACCACAATGGCATCAATGTGTTCGCCCATTTGCTGCCACAGTTCCGGGCCAGTTGAGGTGCGGTGCGCCGCAGGGTTGGCCGGATTATTGAACTGGTCAATATAGAAAGAACCCGGTGTTTCCTGCGCCAAGCGCAGAGCATAATCCTGATAGTAAGCCGGATGCCCTTTGCCCACATCGGAGCGGGTCAGCAGCACTTGCGCACCTAATGCCCGCAGATGGAAAATTTTCTCTTGGCTCATTTTATCCGGCACCACCAATACCAGCTTGTAGCCTTTTAGCGCGGCGACCAATGCTAACCCAAGGCCAGTATTCCCCGCAGTGGCTTCAATAATGGTGCCGCCCGGTTGTAGCAAACCCTCTTTTTCTGCCTGTTCAATCATCGAGAGTGCGACCCGGTCTTTAATCGAACCACCGGGGTTTTGGTTTTCTAACTTCACAAATAATTGGCACGGGCCGGTATCAAAGCGGGTCAGTTCCAAAAGGGGGGTGTGGCCGATAAGATCAAGCACCGAGCGCGGGATAGCCATTATTGACTCCAGTAAAAATTGAGTTAACAGAATGAGTTTGGTTAACAAGCTTGAGGGGATAATAGCGCTAGCGGCTTACGCACTAAAAAGAACAAATAACCCATCTATATTCCTTTTTGGAATATGTTAGTGAGTTTTTAGACGTTTAGGTGCTTAGATGTCGGAGCGTTCAGACGGGAAGATGGTTAGCCGTATAGCCATCAATATTGAGTGAAAACAGCGTCTTTACAAAACAAAACGTAAAACTATGCCCAATTGGGGTGGCAATGGGATAAATTTAGAAAAGGGACTGGAATATGGCTAAGCTATTATTTCGGTGTCAGTTAAAAAACGTGACTGTTTCGCTAATTGGACAGTGGTTTTTTCTGGAAATACCACTTATTTCCGATTACTTGCAAGGATACTCTGGCGACCTCATGATGAAATTTATTCTCCCGTTCAAGCTAAAAAAGCTGACTTTCAGTGCTGGTTTATTGCTCTTGGCACTGCCTTATGCACATGCAGCTGACTCTCCGGTGCCGCCTACAATAGAGGCTAAAGCCTATGTATTGATGGATTACAATAGCGGAAAAGTGCTGGCTGAGGGGAACAGTGACCAGCGCCTTGACCCGGCCAGCCTGACAAAAATCATGTCCAGCTATGTGATTGGGCAGGCGATTAAAGCGGGTAAAGTGCATCCGGATGATTTAGTGACTGTCGGTAAAGATGCCTGGGCCACGGGTAACCCGGCATTACGCGGCTCCTCATTGATGTTTTTGAAACCGGGCGATCAAGTGAAATTGTCCGATTTGAATAAAGGCATTGTTATTCAGTCTGGTAATGATGCCAGCATTGCGCTGGCTGATTATATTGCCGGTAGCCAGGACAGTTTTGTTGGCTTGATGAATAAGTACGCCAAAGCGCTCGGCCTGAATAATACCAATTTTATGACAGTGCATGGCCTGGATGCTCCGGGGCAGTACAGTACCGCGCATGATATGGCGGTATTGGGGCAGGCGCTCATTCGTGATGTTCCGGACGAATATGCCCTACATAAAGAGAAAGAATTTACCTTTAATAAAATTCGGCAGATAAACCGTAATCGGCTGTTATGGAACACAAATATTAACGTCGATGGTATGAAAACCGGTTTTACCACCGGTGCCGGACATAATCTGGTAGCTTCAGCGACCGACGGGCCGATGCGGTTGATTTCTGTCGTGCTCGGCGCACCCAGTGATCGAGTACGTTTCAGTGAAAGTGAGAAACTGCTGACTTGGGGCTTCCGTTTCTATGAAACCGTGGTGCCGATTAAGGCCACGAAACCTTTTGTGACGCAGAAAGTCTGGTTTGGTGACACCGGGCAGGCTGAGCTGGGTGTGGCCGAGGATGCCGCCATCACCATCCCAAAAGGGCAGATGAAAAATCTGAAAGCCAGTTATAAGCTGAATGAAACAGAATTGCGCGCGCCATTGGCGAAGCATCAAGTGGTCGGGACTATTGATTTCCAACTGAATGGGCAAACTATTGATCAGCGCCCGCTGGTGGTATTAAACGAAGTCAAAGAGGGCGGGTTCTTCAGCCGCATCTGGGATTTTGTGATGATGAAAATCAGCCAGTTGTTTAGCTAGTCTTTTAAATTATTGATTAATAAGAGAGGGCAGCTATCAAGCCGCCCTTTTTATGATTTTTCAGAGAAATCAGTTACAGGCTACAACCTTGATGGCCAAACCACCACGGGAGGTTTCACGGTATTTTGAGTTCATATCTTTGCCGGTTTCATACATCGTTTCGATGACTTTATCCAGACAGACACTTGGCTCACTGGTGCGGCGCAATGCCATACGCGCCGAGTTGACGGCTTGCACGGCGGAAATTGCGTTACGCTCAATGCATGGCACCTGAACTTGCCCAGCCACCGGGTCGCAAGTCAGCCCCAAGTTGTGCTCCATGGCGATTTCAGCCGCGATACAGACTTGAGCCGGGCTACCGCCCATCAATTCAGCCAGACCCGCGGCAGCCATGGAACAGGCCACCCCGACTTCTCCTTGGCAACCCACTTCAGCGCCAGAAATGGATGCGTTCATTTTATACAACGCACCAATAACACCTGAAACCAGGAAATAGCGACTGTAGGAATTCTCATTCACTGGGCGAATGAATTTATCGTAGTAAGCCAGTACCGCCGGGATAATCCCGCAAGCCCCGTTAGTCGGTGCTGTTACTACGCGCCCACCCGCGGCATTTTCTTCATTGACGGCCAAGGCATACATATTGATCCAATCGACAACCATCATCGGGTCGGCATTATGTTTGTCTGTGGTGACCAGCATACGGCGCAATGCAGCAGCACGACGCGGGACTCTCATTGGGCCGGGCAATAACCCTTCAGTATTAATACCGCGTTCAATACCGGCCTGCATGACATCCCAAATGGCAGCAAAGTGCGCGCTTATCTCGGCTTTACTGTGCAGCGCCAGCTCATTTTTCATCACTAAGCCAGATAAAGATAAACCGGTATCTTTACAATGCTTTTGCAAATCACGGGCAGAATTGAATGGGTAGGGTACAGCCACCGCGTTACTGTCTTGCTGACCAAAATGAGCTTCATCGACAATAAATCCGCCGCCGATGGAGTAATAGGTTTTGCTGAAAAGACATTCATCACCCGCGTGTGCGCTGATGGACATGCCATTTTCATGCAACGGCAAGTTGGTTTCATGGAAGTTCATCCCGCCGTTTGCCAGGAAATCAACTTCGTGGCTGCCATTGGCCAGCAACAGACGCTCGCGTGCTGCTACATCACGGATAAACCCCGGAATAGCATCAATATCAACAGTATCGGGCAAATTCCCCGCCAGACCCATAATAATGGCGATATCAGTATGGTGGCCTTTACCGGTCAGAGACAAAGAGCCGTAAACATCAACAGTGATTCGGGTGACGGCAGAAAGATGCCCCAGTGTGATTAAATCATCGGTAAACAGCTTGCCAGCCTTCATCGGGCCGACGGTATGAGAGCTGGAAGGACCAATACCAATCTTGAAAATGTCAAAAACGCTGACCATATATTAGCCTCTTAAAGGTTCTAATTATTAAATTATTTACCCCCGTCATACTTCAAGCTGCATGTGTGTTGGCAGTCTTCGCTCCCCAAAATCATTGACTGGCGTCAACTCATCGGGATTTACTCAGTAGCCGCCTTCCTGCAACTCGAATTATTTGGGGTGTACATTGCCGTGGAATAGAGAGCCGATGCGGACGCACCGGCTTTTGAAACAATTATCAGTGGACGATAATTCGCTGGCCGTGGAGGTTGGCCAGCGTCAGTATCATTTACCGAACAGGCTGAACAAGATTGCAGAGATAGCAATAAGGCCCATGATGACGACGAATACGTTACTGACTTTACCGCTGTATTTGCGCATCGCTGGAACTTTATGGATGGCGTACATTGGCATCAGGAACAACAGCATCGCGATGATTGGGCCGCCCAAGGTTTCAATCATGCCCAGAATACTTGGGTTCATGGTTGCTACGATCCAGGTGGTGACCAACATGAATATTGCAGTAATGCGGTTCAGTTTGTCATGATTGATTTCTTTGCCTTTGCTGCGCAGAGATTTGATCATCATGCCATTGAAGCCTTCACGTGCGCCCAAGTAGTGGCCCAAGAAGGATTTGGTGATAGCGATAAAGGCAATAACTGGCGCCATGTAGGCAATCATTGGGGTATTAAAGTGGTTAGCCAGGTAAGACAGAATGGAGATATTCTGGCTTTTCGCTTCTGCCAAGTCCGCTGGAGACAAGCTCAGGACACAGCTGAATACGAAGAACATTACGGTAACAACCATCATGATGTGAGCAAAAGCTAAAATGCGGGAGCATTTTTTCTCAGCATCAACACCATATTCTTCACGTTTTGCTACAGCAAAGGCGGAGATAATTGGGGAGTGGTTGAATGAGAACACCATTACCGGAATGACCAGCCACAGTGTCATCCACAGGCCACTACCGGTGCCGTTACCATCGATTGATACATGCTCAAAAATGGCACTTGACCAGTTAGGGATCAGGTAAACCGCCAGCAGCATCAATACCGCAACAAATGGGAATACCAGAATACTCATTGCTTTCACAATGGCGTGCTCACCAAAGCGCACGATAGTCATCAGGCCGATGATAAGGATCAGCGACAGAATGGCACGTGGCGGTGATGGCAGATGCATCTGGTGGGTAATAAAGCTATCAACGGTGTTGGTAATCGCCACACTGTAGACTAACAAAATTGGGTAGATAGCGAAGAAGTAAAGCAGAGTAATCAGCTTACCCGCGCCTTGGCCAAAGTGCTCTTCAACCACTTCAGTGATGTCTTCACCAGGATTTTTACCTGACAGCACGAAACGGCACAGGCCGCGGTGTGCATAAAATGTCATCGGGAAAGCAATGATCGCCATAACAATTAGCGGCAGCAGGCCGCCGATACCGGCATTGATTGGCAGGAACAAAACGCCCGCACCGATAGCTGTACCGTACAGACCCAGCATCCACATGGTGTCACTTTTACGCCATGTGCTTGATGAAGTTTTTCCCGTGGAGGCAATGGTGCCCGCTTGAGTAGTGTCCATGAAAAATCTCCAATGTGAACACGTTAATTTAAAATTAAGAGCCGAAAGTTAAGTTCCTGTAATGCCTTATTTAGCGACACTATCAGGCAAAAAATTCAGTCAAAACGATTTGTTTAAAATGGGTGCCCTGGTTATTACTTGGTGTCGTAGTCGTGATTTAAGCCTAAACGTTAAAGTGCAAGATTTAACCGATTTTAAGTGAGTAAATTCGCTTCATCGGCTATTTTTGTTGTTCTGAGAGGAACAGTAGTTTTTGCTGGCGGCAAGATAGCGATTTGTAGTGAAAACTACCGTGATCATGCTCGCAAATGCTCAATAAACTCGCCCTATGTAATTTGTTGCGAATTTACAACTGATTGTTAAGTAAATGTTTGCAAGTTATCAATAAGAGTAATTAAAACGCACTTTTCTTATTGAGCAATAAACAAGCAACTATTTTTTTCATCCCCTCTTTCTTGGTGGGCAATATATTTTAACCACGCTTGTGAATCTAGTGAAAATCAGGTTTTTCACTGATTTATTGATGAATGTCATTAATTTAAAATAATCAAATTAAACTAACTTATTGATATTTATTGTTTTTATATTTTATTTTTGATTCGTGCGGGCAACTGAAGTTGATGGTGATATAAGCAAGGAAATAAGAATATAACAATATATCTCATTGTTCGGCAGAATAAGTCAGAGGGTGACTATTGGCATTTTATGGTTTATTTGTCATATAAAAAATGGCAGCGGGTTATTTGTCTGACAATAAGATAACGCTATTCTTTTACTCGATCGTATTAAAATAACGCCAAATGTTAAATTAATTTACCTTAAATTAAAATATTAGCGGATATTAATTCTACAATGGAATTGCGTTTTAAAAATATTATAAGTAAAAATGACTTATAACCATAATTAAAAAATGGTTATTTTGATTAAATATAATTCAATTTTTAGCTGAGAAATGTACGGGTAGGACTGCCCACCCGGTATTTAAGCGGTTAAGATTTTGCTGCAATATCAAGCCTAACAGTAGGTTTTGATATTATGCTGTAAAAAAAACTGACTAAATTCACTATTAGGTTGGCGGTTGGTCACGACAGAGTCAAACAGTGTTAATGCGCCGATACTGGCGGGTTTTATTTTGCCAAACTTACTGTGGTCAGCCACCAGGATTTTATGCTGAGATTTGGCAATGGCTCGGTGCTTTACCAGGATTTCGTCGAAGTTGAAACAGGTGGCGCCATACTCAATGGAAATACCAGCCGCAGAGATAAACGCTTTGTTCGGGCAAGCATTATCCAGCTCATTATGCTGGCTGATAGGTGTGAAAATGTAGTTATTAGGTTTGAATTCACCACCACATAAAATCACTTTGCAATTAGGTTTATCTTGTAGGGACAGGAACGTATTGAGGGAATAGCAGATGGCAGTAAAATGCAGCTCTTCATCTATCTCGTCGATTATCGAAGGAATTGTGGTGCCACAATCGAAAAAAACGGTGTCATTTTCCACGATAAGAGGTGCCGCCAACTGGCCGATTCGGCGTTTTTCTTCGACTTGTTTGGCTTGCTGGTCAGAGACAAAGTAGTTATTGGCATTATTGCTCTTAGGGTCCATCACCACATAACCACCGAGTAAAATGACGGAGGTGGGTTCAGCACTCAGATCCCGCCGAATCGTCATTTCTGAAACATGCAGCAGATTAGCGGCGTCTTTCAGATGGATTTTGTCGGAACGCTTAAGGGCCTGACTAAGTTTATTGATACGTTCTGCACGGCGAGTTTCCATAAGCTTTCCCTGACGAGTTATTTTCAAGACCATTAAATGTAAAGCAAAGAGTGCCAGACAGTGCATGACAAATACAGTACATAGCCAATAAATAAGCCCGGCAATAACCGGGCTTGATATCCATCATCCTCCAAGTTGCCCGCTTATTGACTGCCGCGTGTCAGCACCTTGAAATCTATTAGAGATATACTAAGTTAGTAGCTTGATGCAGATGCTTGCTGGCCTGAGACGATTGCCACACCAGAGCTGGTGCCAATTCGTGTCGCTCCCGCTTTAATCATTGTTTCTGCTGTAGCGCGATCACGCACCGCGCCGGAGGCTTTAACACCCATTACTGGGCCTACTGTGGCGCGCATCAATTTGACATGGTCTTCTTTAGCGCCGCCGGTGCTGAAACCTGTTGAGGTTTTAACAAAGGCGACATCAAGCTCACGGCACATTTCACAAACTTGTACGATTTGTGCATCACTGAGCAGACAAGTTTCTAATATTACTTTCAACGGTGTGGAGGCGCAATTATCTCGCACCGCCTTGATGTCGGCTTTAACTTCGGCAATTTTGCCACTTTTCAACCAGCCAACATTGATAACCATATCAATTTCTTGTGCGCCAGCTTTGATGGCCGCCTGAGCTTCAAAAGCTTTTGCTTCGGTCAGACCAGCACCCAGTGGGAACCCAATGACTGAGCACACTTTAACCGCAGTGCCCGCTAACTGCTGAGCCACGACCGGAACATACCCAGAGTTAACACATACAGCATAAAAATGGTGCTGTTTAGCTTCTTCACACAGTTTAATAATTTGTTCTTCAGTGGCATCCATTGCCAATAGGGTATGGTCAATATAATTAGCGTAATTGATCGTCATGATTATTATCCTTTATTCGTCTGTAAGTTGGCTCTTTTGTTATAATAGTAACATTTACAGTAAAAAACAAAGCCATTCTCACATTATTAGCTATTTTTGATTTTTTTTTGTTATTTAAATTACATTTCTGAGTGGCTAGCTAGTGCGTGAATATATTGGGATGGATATAATTGATTGTTTTTAATCATGATGTTTGGCGACATTGCCAGCATTTAAGCTGCTGGCAATGTGAGATTAATAACGCGAGGTATTAGCTTCTGACCCATCCTCTGCGGATAGGCAAGGCAAAAATTACATAATAAATGCGCTTCAGCCCATCTGAAATAGCCTCGCCGAACAAGTTCCACACCAACTGTGCGAACAGGCAGCCGACAATTCCCAGTAAAAATCCACCCACCATATCTAATGGCCAATGCACACCCAAATAAATACGTGACCATGCAATCGCAGCGGCGATAATCATCATGCTGATAGCGGACCACAGTTTGTGCCAGAACACAAAGGCGAGAGCAAAAGTGAAAATAGCGGTTCCGTGGTTACTGGGGAAAGAGCTGTCAGGTGCATGACTCATAAAATTATAGCCAAAACCGACGACAAAAGGCCGGTCATGAGGAATAAGCATCCCGATGCAAGCGGCTGAAAGCATAGAAAAAGCAAGCGCGATGGCGGTTTTGATCACTAAGGTTCGCTGCGAATCCATGGTGTTTTTCGGCCCCCATAACCACAGACCCACTAATGATATGGGGATAATCATAATCAAATCGCGTGCGATAAAAGTCGCAAAAGAAATCATCCATGGTGATGATGCTGGAGTCGCATTTATCATGGAAAAGAAAAAGTAATTTATTTGTTCAATCATTCTCTACCCTTAGCACGGTTGTAATAACCGCTTATCATCCAATACACAGCCAACTGACTAAGCCAAACCCACCAACCTGCCCACAAGTTATGGCTAAGAAAATGCGCTCCGCGCATGATTTGCCCAAAACCCATTAACATGCCAAGACTCACACCGGCGAACCAACACAATAAAGCCCACTGTGGACGCTCGGGGTAAAACAAGAAAAACAATGCCATTACTGCAAAACCACTGGATGCATGGCCGCCAGGGAAACAGTGACCAGGGCCAGCACCGATCGGAGCAGTCCCCATCAGCAGATAGCTGAGGGATTTACCGCCATACTCCACAAGATCCCAAGGGCATGAATGCGCGCTGGTAGCTTTTAGAATCCCTATCACCAGCGGGCCGACGCCAAATAACAACATCGCGGCCACTAAGCGCCCATTGCGGCGATAAATGCCCCATAGCAATGTGATGATGGCAGCACTGATAATGGTGATTTTCAATAACCGATGGTTCAGTAAATCCAGCCAATAATTATTTTCCCATGGAAAATGTTGTGAGGCGGGATCAAACCAATAATTACTGATAAGCCAATCCAGCTGTGCGTTGCGGGATAACCAAAGAAACAGTAATCCACTGATCAAAAATGCAAAAGCCTGCCAAAAATAAAAGGATAACGGCAGCGAGTAAAGGGAGTTTGTCCTAATTGTTAGTGTTGTTGAGGTATTATTTAATGTCGATGTAATGGCGTCAGATAGAGAGGCGGGTTTATTGGTCTTCACAAAATAGCCCGGAGCAGAAGTAGTGGTGGTCGTACTGTAATAATTTCGTCTTAAGAAAGCCTTAAGGGCGATGAGAATGGGGGACTCAAATTCCAGACAAGAAAAAACCCGATAGTCTTGAACCTAAGAAGGCGGGACTATCGGGCTCCTCAATATGGGGACATCAAAGAAAAGCAGTGGCACTAAATCAGACCCCAGTCTGGTAAGAAAGTTCTAGGGAAATGAAAAAAGGTTAAAATAATGTTTAGCTTTGTCTCGAATGTCTTTTTTAGTGCACTAGCCTAATATTCCCGGCCAGACAATGACGATTAATGAACCCGCCAATGTCAGTAACACGTTCGCAATGGCATAGGTACCGGCGTAACCTAATGCAGGGATGTTACTGCGAGCCGTATCACTGATGATATCCATGGCCGGTGCGCAGGTACGCGCGCCCATGATTGCGCCGAAAAGCAAGGCGCGGTTCATGCGTAATACATAAGCGCCAAAGATAAAACAGATAACCACGGGGACCAAACTCACGATCAAGCCGGAAATCAGCATTTGCCCGCCCACGGCACCCAGGCTGCTATTAATACCGCCACCTGCACTTAGCCCGACGCCCGCCATAAAGACCATCAAGCCGAACTCTTTCACCATATTTAGCGCCCCTTGCGGGATATAGCCGAAAGTCGGGTGGTTAGCCCGTAAAAACCCGAGCATGATGCCGGCCATTAACAGACCGGCGGCATTACCAATACCAAAACTGAAATTACTGAATTGGAAAGTAATCAAGCCAATCATTAATCCCAAAATAAAGAAGGCGCAGAATGCCAGCAGGTCGGTGACCTGGCTGTGAATGGAGATAAAGCCAATTTTTTCTGCCACGCTTTTGACGCGCCGAGCATCACCGCTGACTTGCAAGACATCGCCTTTATTCAACACCACATTGTCATCAATCGGCATTTCAATCTGGCTGCGGATCACGCGGTTCAGGAAGCAGCCGTGGTCGGTCAGTTTTAAGTGGCTGAGGCGCTTACCGACGGCATTGCTGTTTTTGACCACAATCTCTTCAGTAACAATGCGCATGTCCAGCAAATCACGGTCGAATACTTCTTTTCCGTTACGGAAACTGGGATCAAGGCGGGAATGGGCATCGGGATAGCCGACCAGCGAGATTTCATCGCCAACTTGCAGCACCGCGTCACCATCTGGGTTCGCCAAGATACCATTGCGGCGAATGCGCTCGATATAGCAGCCAGTTTGGCGATAAATCCCTAATTCACGGAGGTTTTTACCATCGGCCCACGCCACTAATTCCGGGCCAACGCGATAGGCGCGAATAACCGGCAAATAGACTTTGCGCTGGCTGTCAGTATCAAGGCCGCGCTCACGAGCAATTTGCTGAGCACTGGTCGGCAAGTCTTGATGCTGTAGTTTGGGTAAATATCTCGCGCCTAAAATCAGGCTGACCAGCCCAATAAGATAGGTCAGGGCGTAACCCAGGCTCAGATTATCTTGGGCGTGTTGCAGCGCCGGATTATTGGCGATGGTGTGGCGTAAAGTATCGCCAGCCCCCACCAACACCGGGGTGGAGGTCATTGATCCGGCCAGCATCCCGGCCGTCAGACCAATGTCCCAGCCAAAGAGTTTACCCAGCCCCAGCGCCAGAATCATCGCACTGCCCACCATGACCAAAGCCAGCATCAGGTAGTTTTTGCCGTCGCGGAAGAAAATAGAGAAAAAGTTTGGGCCAGCTTCGACACCGACACAAAAAATAAACAGCATAAAGCCCAGATTCAGTGCTTCAGTATTGATAGTAAAATGCTGTTGCCCAAGCAACAGTGATACCACCAACACACCAATAGCGTTACCTAATTGAATAGGCCCTAATCGCAGTTTACCCAGGCATAACCCCAGCGCTAAAACCACGAATAACAGCAAGATGTAGTTGCCGTTTAACAAATTTGCGACGTTTATATTCACGAGTATGACTTTCTATTCAGCCAGGATAATCCACGATATATACGCCCTTAATGTTAAATCAGAGCGACACATATCTTGTAATTTAAAAACCGTTTAATTCTAAAAAATACCGCCGACAGGATATAAATGTAGGCAATAGCGTGGGTTATTCTAGTCGGTCTGCTGCGAGACAGCCAGTAGTAAGCGGGAAGTTTGGTATTGCCAGAGGGATATGCTTAATTATTAACTAAGTGCAGGGTTATCTGTTGGGAATGAGCCACATAAAGTGACTTTGGTCGGCCTCGATGACTGCGTTGATAGCAATGACAGGTAAGAAAAAAGGGCCGCAATGGCCCTTTTTCGCATAAAACTCATCATTATTGGCACTGCGGCTGTTACTGGCGGCACACCAACGGATCAGTTTGTCTGCCGATTACTTGAACAGGCTCAGATTTTCTTTAGCATAGGCTTCGAAATCTGTGCAACCGCCAATGTGTTTCTCATCGATAAAGATTTGTGGCACGGTTTCTACCGGTTTGCCGACTGTTTTTTCCAGATCAGCTTTGGTTATCCCTTCCGCGTGAATATCGATGTAACGGAATTTAAAATCGTCGCGTTCAGTTTCCAGTTTTTCCGCCAGCTCTTTGGCACGAACACAGTAAGGACATCCAGGACGCCCAAAAATCACAGCAAACATGTAAAACTCCTTGATTAAATTGAGGTAATCACTTCGTCAACAGTTACTGATATATTCAACTGTTAAATAACTTCTAGCGTATTACTCACTCTCACTTGGGTCTACTATGCCCTTTGGTGCAGTGAAAAAAAAGCAGGATTTACCTGTTAATCTGATTAATCCTACCTATTTGCTTCTCGATACTGTTACAAATAGTGAGGATTCAATACACTGGTTAAAAGCGAATAGAGGGCTTGTCGGAGGTAAAAATGCGCTCATTAGGAGATATGCCCCGTATTGTTATCGTGGCAGAAGTGCTGGGGATGTTGTTATTGGTCATGGCCTATTTAAGTATTAATGACTATGTGTCACTACCTGGCTCTATTGGGACACCGGCTGTTGCCATCATGATGATTTTTATCGGGATTGCTTTGATGATCCCGGCGGCAACTTGCATTGTTTGGCGTGTAGCCCATGGTTTTGGCCCGCTATTAGGCAGCGCTGATAGAGTATCCAGGCCACAATCAAAGAAAGAGTTAGAAGAAGCGCGAACCAAAAAAGAGAATAAATCTGGGTAAGGCCATGATTGAGTCTTTTTGGGGACATTAAATTAGTCGGGATTGAAGTGGCGCTGTCGGCCAATATTCCGTAAGCTATTCCACTTTTCATATTATGAGAATCGTGAGGTAGGTAGTTATGGATTCACTCATCGTCCCGGATTTAGCCTTATTACGGCGTTGGCTGGATCAACTCGGTATCTCATTTTTTGAGTGCGATTCCTGCCAGGCACTGCATTTGCCGCATATGCAAAATTTTGAAGGGGTGTTTGATGCCAAAATTGATTTGGTTGATAACATTATCCTGTTTTCAGCGCTGGCCGAAGTGCGGCCGACCGCTTTGATCCCGCTGGTTGCGGACCTCAGCCAAATTAACGCCAGCTCACTGACGGTGAAGGCTTTTATTGATATTCAGGATGATAATCTGCCAAAACTGATTGTCTGCCAGTCACTGACGGTGGAAGTCGGGGTGACATTGGCGCAATTAGGCTATTTTATGCAGCAGTGTGAAGAGCAGATTTCGATGATTATTCTGGAGGCGCGTGCGAACGACTTACTGTTTATTGGTAATAGTGAAGACGATGAGTTGCCGCAAACCGCCACTGCTTACCCTGTTATTCATTAATTGACGGCCGTGCATCAATAATCAGAGTGCTACTGATAGCCAGTGGCACACTGCCATTCCCCCAGTAAACCATAATATATTCTGCTTTTTACCCTCCTTTGCCAGATATTTGTCGCCGTTTATGCCATTAGTGGCGCATTACATAGATAGAATATGCATAAAAAATCGATAAAAGGCGTTTTTTACCCTAGAGTCTGGTGCGGATTACCAACTGCGGTTATGCTGCTCTTTCTGCAAAGGGCATAATATTCCTCCGCAAAATCAGTGATTATCCTTGTTAGGTTAATCATCACCCACAGTGCATAGTCATGCATAGGGTATTTGTGGAAAGAGCGCTCGGCAGGACAAAGGCGTTGTATCCTACGGATGCACATTTATCGCACTAATTTACCCCCTATTTTGGAGGAGTTAACGGATGTTCACCCAACGTAAAAAGTGGTTATCGGGTGTTGCTGCTGGCCTATTAATGGCTGCGTCCGTCTCAGCATCTGCTGAAGAAAAAACACTGCACATTTACAACTGGTCTGATTATATCGCTCCAGATACACTGGCTAATTTCCAAAAAGAAACCGGCATTAAAGTTGTCTATGATGTGTTTGACTCCAACGAGGTGTTGGAAGGTAAATTGATGGCGGGGAGCACTGGGTTTGACCTGGTGGTGCCGTCAGCCAGTTTCCTTGAGCGCCAATTGTCTGCGGGCGTATTCAAGCCGCTGGATAAAAGCAAATTACCGAATGACAAAAATCTTGATCCCGAGTTGTTGACCTTGGTCGGCAAGCACGATCCGGATAACAAATACGCGATTCCGTATCTGTGGGCGACTACCGGTATTGGCTATAACGTCGAGAAAGTCAAAGCGGTGTTGGGGAAAGATGCCCCGGTAAATAGCTGGGATTTGGTGCTGAAACCTGAAAACCTTGAGAAGCTGAAAAGTTGTGGCGTTTCCTTCCTGGATGCGCCAAGCGAGATTTTTGCTACTGTGCTCAATTACTTGGGAAAAGATCCTAACAGTATTCAGGCCACGGATTACACCGGCCCGGCGACTGAATTGTTATTAAAATTACGCCCCAATATTCGTTATTTCCACTCTTCACAATACATTAATGACTTGGCTAACGGGGATATCTGTGTCGCTGTGGGCTGGGCTGGCGATATCATGCAGGCCTCTAACCGCGCCAAAGAAGCCAAAAATGGTGTGAATGTGGCTTACAGTATTCCAAAGGAAGGGGCACTAGCCTTCTTTGATGTATTTGCCATGCCAGCGGATGCTAAAAATCAGGATGAAGCCTATCAATTCCTGAATTATCTGATGCGGCCAGATGTGATTGCCAACATCAGCAACCACGTGTTTTATGCCAATGCCAATAAAGCGGCGACCCCGCTGCTGAACGCAGAAGTCCGTGATAACCCTGGTATTTATCCGCCAGCCGATGTGCGAGCTAAAATGTTCACATTAAAAGTGCAAGATCCCAAAATTGATCGCGTGATCACCCGGGCTTGGACCAAAGTGAAAAGTGGTAAATAAACCATTGGCGGGAATCAGCCGCAGGCGATGAGCTGCTCACTGATAACGCGTTGATGGATAAGTAAAATAGACCATGGTAGGGACAGGGAGTTTATCTTCCTGTTCCTGTTTTTTATTGTGCCGCAGCTTGAATGCGGCCTGTTCTGCTTTCACGGAGAGCACGCTGAGTGAATGATGCCATTCCCCGCCCGCAGCCAAAATCCCAAAAGGTGTTTACACCCTTGTTGGAGATTCGCAATTTAACCAAATCATTTGATGGTCAGGCCGCTGTAGATGATGTCAATTTGACCATCTACAAAGGCGAGATTTTTGCCCTGTTAGGGGCTTCAGGTTGTGGGAAATCCACCCTATTGCGCATGCTGGCCGGTTTTGAACAGCCGACACAGGGCCAGATTGTCCTCGATGGGCAGGATTTGTCGCACGTGCCGCCTTATCAGCGCCCAATCAATATGATGTTCCAGTCGTATGCATTATTCCCGCATATGACTGTTGAGCAAAATATCGCGTTTGGTTTGAAGCAAGACAAATTGCCCACGAATGAAATCAAAAGCCGGGTGGCAGAAATGCTGACACTGGTGCACATGCAAGAGTTTGCCAAGCGCAAGCCCCATCAGTTATCCGGTGGTCAGCGCCAGCGAGTGGCATTGGCGCGTAGTCTGGCTAAACGGCCAAAGTTGCTGTTGTTGGATGAGCCGATGGGCGCGTTGGACAAAAAATTGCGCGACCGCATGCAACTCGAAGTGGTGGATATTCTGGAGCGCGTAGGGGCAACTTGCGTGATGGTGACCCACGACCAGGAAGAGGCCATGACCATGGCTGGGCGCATTGCCATTATGAACCGTGGCAAATTCGTGCAAATTGGCGAACCGGAAGAGATTTACGAGCATCCGAACAGCAGATTCAGCGCCGAATTTATCGGTTCAGTGAATGTGTTTGAGGGCGTATTAAAAGAGCGACTGGATGATGCATTGGTTATCGACAGCCCCGGCCTGCGCCATCCACTGAAAGTAGATTCGGATGCTTCTGTGGTTGACGGCGTGCCTGTTTTTGTCGCCTTGCGGCCAGAAAAAGTGATGTTGTGTGAACAGGTGCCGGAAGATGGCTGCAACTTTGCGGTCGGTGAAGTGGTACACATTGCTTATTTGGGTGATTTGTCCATTTATCACGTGAAATTACACAGCGGACAAATGCTTACCGCGCAGCTACAAAATGGCCACCGTTACCGTAAAGGGATGCCAACTTGGGGTGATGAAGTACAACTTTGCTGGGATGCCGACAGCTGTGTTGTCTTAGGTAGCTGATCGTTTGGGGAGCAAAAATATTGTGATACCAAAATCCACCCGTGGAGCAGCACAACCATCGGCCCGAGCTGTAGGGCCGGTAAAAGCGCTGATTCAACGTTTCCAGATGTCCCATGGCCGGAAATTGGTCATCGGCATCCCTTATTTATGGTTATTCTTGCTGTTTATGTTGCCGTTCCTGATTGTATTCAAAATCAGTCTGGCGGAGATGGCGCGCGCAGTTCCACCTTATACCGATCTAGTGACCTGGCTGGACGGCAAGCTGGATATCTCGCTCAATCTCGGCAACTATCTGCAACTGCTTGATGATCCACTGTATATCGATGCTTATCTACAATCACTGCAAGTGGCGGGGGTATCCACTTTATGCTGTCTGATTATCGGCTATCCATTGGCTTGGGCGATTGCCCATAGCAAATCATCTACACGCAATATCTTATTGCTGCTGGTTATTCTGCCATCATGGACATCATTCCTGATTCGGGTGTATGCCTGGATGGGGATCCTGAAAAATAATGGCATTTTGAATAACTTCCTGATGTGGACCGGGATTATTGATCAGCCGCTGATTATTCTGCACACCAATTTGGCGGTATATATTGGCGTGGTGTATTCCTACCTGCCTTTCATGGTGTTGCCTATCTATACCGCACTGACCCGATTGGATTACTCATTGGTCGAAGCGGCATCGGATCTGGGTGCCAGACCCTTTAAAACCTTTGTCAGTGTGATTGTCCCTTTGACCAAAGGGGGGATCGTGGCCGGTTCCATGTTGGTATTTATTCCGGCGGTCGGTGAATTTGTTATCCCTGAACTGCTCGGCGGCCCGGACAGCATCATGATTGGCCGTATTTTATGGCAAGAATTCTTTAATAACCGTGACTGGCCAGTGGCCTCCGCCGTCGCGACAGTCATGTTAGTGTTACTGATCGTGCCGATTATTTGGTTCCACAAGCACCAAAATAAAGCAGCAGGAGGCGCGGTATGAATAACTTACCGGAAGTGCGCTCGGTCTGGCGTCGGATTATCTTGATTGTCGGCTATACCTTCTTGTATGCGCCGATGTTGATGTTGGTTATATACTCATTTAACAGCTCGAAACTGGTCATTGTGTGGGCGGGGTGGTCTATCCGCTGGTATGTAGAGCTGTTCAATGATTCGGCGATGATATCAGCGGTGGGGTTGAGCCTCACTATCGCCGCGGCTTCTGCCACCATGGCGGTGGTGTTGGGGACGATAGCGGCGGTGGTCATGGTGCGCTTTGGCCGTTTTCGCGGCTCGAACGGTTTTGCTTTTATGCTGACAGCCCCACTGGTGATGCCCGACGTCATTACCGGTTTATCATTATTGCTGCTGTTTGTCGCCATGAGCCATGCAATTGGCTGGCCAGCGGAGCGCGGCATGTTCACCATCTGGCTAGCACATGTGACTTTCTGTACCGCCTATGTGACGGTGGTTATCAGTTCCCGTTTGCGCGAATTAGACCGGTCAATCGAAGAAGCCGCTATGGATTTGGGGGCGACCCCATTGAAAGTGTTCTTTGTGATTACTGTGCCGATGATTGCTCCAGCATTAGTCTCTGGTTGGCTACTGGCTTTTACCCTGTCACTGGACGATTTAGTGATCGCCAGCTTTGTCGCCGGGCCGGGTGCAACGACCTTGCCGATGCTGGTGTTCTCTAGTGTGCGCATGGGGGTGAACCCGGAGATCAACGCGCTGGCGACACTGATTTTGCTGGTGGTCGGGATTATCGGCTTAATTGCGTGGTGGTTTATGTCCCGTTCGGAAAAGCAGCGGTTGCGCGAATTACGCAAAGCTGCCCGCAGTTGATTATTAATAAATGGCTAATTGTGAATAAGTGATTAATTATTAATCAGTGGTTAATTGTGAATAAATAGCTGATTAGCCTGAAAACTGTTAGTCTTTCATTATCTTTTGACGCCGCTTTCGAGCGGCGTTATTGTCAGGGATAACATCAGGTTACAAAACCCGAACCGGGAGACAAACTGGGCAATATGAGATTGTTATTTTCATCCGCCGCCACCACGCCTGTCCCGGTGTTAATCGCCGGAACCGCCATTATTGCGACCCGTTTCCTCGGCGTAATCCTTTTGGTGGCGACGCTGGGCTGGAGAGGTACGGGCAGTTTTATCGCTGAAAGCCTGCAATACTGGGATTCCGCCCTGATCTTTATTGCCAGTATCTTGATCCTGTTGCTGGAAATAGTTTGTGGCGTAGCAGTATGTTTGCGGCAAAACTGGGCGCGCTGGAGCTATTTGGCTTGCCAATGGGTGGTCAGCATCTATTTACTGATGGCGTCACTGGACTGGTTAGAGCTGGATGTCGATGTCTTCCGCATTGATGGCGATACTGGCGCTGAAATTTTACATAGTCTACTGCTACAAAAGATCCCCGACGTGGTGATTCTCGGTTTGTTGTTTTTCCCTTGGCATCGCTATTTTCGGTCGTCAAAATGAGTGTTTAACGTAACACAGTGCTACAATTCGCCCTATCAACGGCCTCGGCCGCACATTCAATTTAATGTCTCAGAACGTTAATATCTAAGAACGGTTAATTATTAATGCATTGCGCACAATATACGGCGGGTAGCTGCCGTTCCTGTCAGTGGCTGGATAAACCTTATCCACAACAACTGGCTGATAAACAACATCATTTAGAAAATCTGTTATCTGGTCACGCCGTTACTCAATGTCTATCGCCGGTTTTCGGGCAGGAAAGTGCTTTTCGTAATAAAGCCAAAATGGTGGTTAGCGGCAGTGTTGAGCGCCCATTATTAGGAATGTTGCACCGCGATGGCACCCCGGTTGATTTATGTGAGTGTCCACTTTATCCCGCCAGTTTTGCGCCCGTTTTTGCAGTGCTGAAAACCTTTATTGCGCGTGCGGGCCTAACGCCTTATAACGTTGCGCGCAAGCGCGGTGAGCTTAAATTCCTGTTATTGACTGAAAGCACTTACAGTGGCGAGTTAATGCTGCGCTTTGTGTTGCGCTCACCCACTAAATTGGCACAGCTACAGGCGGCCTTGCCCTGGTTACAGCAACAATTACCTCAACTTGCCGTTATCTCGGCCAATATTCAGCCGGTGCATATGGCGATTTTGGAAGGGGAGCTGGAAATTCCATTAACTGAGCAGCAGGCGCTACCCGAGATCTTTAATCAAGTGCCGCTGTTCATCCGCCCACAAAGTTTTTTCCAGACAAATCCGCAGGTTGCAGCATCATTGTATGCTACTGCGCGCCAATGGGTGCGAGAGCTGAATATCAATAGCATGTGGGATTTATTCTGTGGGGTAGGGGGTTTTGGTTTGCATTGTGCAGATACTGAAACTCAGCTTACCGGCATTGAAATCAGCGCCGAAGCTATTGCCTGCGCGCGCCAGTCAGCGAGCCAGTTGGGGTTAAAAAATGTCAATTTTGCCGCGCTAGATTCGACGCGTTTTGCCACCACAGAAAAGCAAGTGCCGCAATTGGTGTTAGTAAATCCGCCACGGCGCGGCATTGGTGCCGAACTGTGTGAATATCTCAGCCAAATGGCACCCGAATTTATTCTCTATTCAAGCTGTAATGCCGAGACAATGGCGAAAGATATCAATTTGTTAGCGAACTATCGCATTGAGCGGGTGCAGTTGTTTGATATGTTTCCGCATACCGCCCATTATGAAGTTTTATCCTTACTTACCCTGCGCCCTTGACGCTGTAGGGGTGTTGGCTGCATTCACTTACCCGAATCACTTATTTGAGTAAGCTCATCGGGATGCGTTTTCTTGCCGCCTACCTACAACGCCAATGTCTTTGGGTATACCCTGCGCTCTTGAAGCTGTAGTGCGAAAGTACAAAGGGTATTACTGCGGGAACCACTTATCATTGATAGCCTTATATGTCCCGTCAGCTTTCACCGCTTCAATGGCTTTATTCAGTTTCTCCAGCAACGCGGTGTTATCCGGGCGCACAGCAATGCCAAGGCCGGTGCCGAAGTATTGCGGGTCAGTCACGTGCTCGCCAACTGATGCCAGATTTGGATTGGTTTTCAGCCACTCATTCACTACCGCTGTGTCGCCAAACACCCCGTCAATACGGCCATTTTTCAGGTCAATAATGGCATTTTGGTAGCTGTCATAAGCCACGGTTTGAATTTCTGGATGTTTATCCTGTAAAAATTTCTGGTGCGTGGTGCCGTTTTCCATCCCGATTTTCTTGCCTTTCAGGTCTGCGAAAGAACTGAATTTACCTTTCGGGGCAATAACAATGGCCGAGTTGGCATAGTAAGGCTGGGTAAATGCCACCTGCTTGCTACGTTCCGGTGTGATGTCCATACCAGAGATAACAGCATCATAACGTTTAAATTTAAGCGCCGGGATCAGGCTATCAAAGGCCTGATTGGTGAATGTACAGTTGGCTTCCATCTGCTTACATAATGCTTTCGCCAAATCCATATCAAAGCCGACGATTTCATTATTGGCGCCGATGGATTCAAAAGGCGGGTAGGTTGCTGAAGCAGCGAAACGGATGGTTTCAGCGGCCGTTGCACTGAACACCATACCACTTAAGATTGTCGCCAATAGTAACTTTTTCATGCTTAAACTCCTGTCTGAATTTTTTTAATAGAGTAAGTTCTTAATTATTGATTTTATTATAGCTTGTGATGCTTCATCACGATTTATTCGGATGAATGATGAGGTTTACATTGCCATTTTATGAATTTATATGCAAGTAATGTGATTAAAAATTTAGTTTTTTTATTTTTAAGAGATAAAGAGAGGGATGCTCCGAGATTGGATTGGATTGGATTGGATTTCGGTTGATAGTTTTGTTGTAGTGTTCGGTTGTTAAGGCTCCGCTGTTTACCTGACCTCCGCAGCTTCAACCGAGCAGGAGGGCAAGCCGGCCCTCCTGCACCTGCGGCTTGCGCGAAATATGACTGCTATTTGCAGTCCCCTCCGGCAGCCGTTGGCCTTATCGAGCCAGCGCGATTCGCTCCTGCTCAAGCGCGCTTTTCGCCGCCGTCCATGGCGGCTCACTCGGGCCATCGTCTTTGTCGGTAATATTCCTGATTGCGCTCAAAATCAAAACACTATCTTTAGTTTTTGATTTTATTTTTTGATTTTTAAAGCACATTTGAGCAGCCGAGTGAAGAGTGGAGCCAGGGAAATCCGCCATGGACGGCGGATTTAGGCGTCATGAGCAGGGACGCGAATAAAGCCGTCCCGCCAGCGAAATGATGAATCGAGGGCACCTGCGAAGCAGGCTAGCGATACGTGCGAAGCGCGGGATTGCATAAGGGGCCACGCTTAGGCCCCTTTGCCGGTTGGTTCATCGGAGGCCAGGTGAGCTGTGAAGCCCTAACAACCGAAGATGATCACTAAATTCTGTCACTAAATCATCAGGTGATAAAAATAATCTTAATTCCGCCGCTCAAACGCCAGCGCTCTGCGCTCCACCAACCGCATCAACAGTGTCAGCAACCCATTTACCACCAGATACACAATCCCCGCAGCACCAAATACCATCACATCATAAGTCCGGCCATACATCAGTTGGCTGTAACCCATAACTTCCATCAATGTAATGGTGTAAGCCAGTGAGGTACTTTTGAATACCAACACCACTTCGTTGGAATAGGAGGAAAGTGCGCGTTTAAAAGCAAATGGCAGCAAGATGCGCAATGACTGCGCCTTAGACATTCCCAGTGCTTCACAGGATTGCCATTGACCGGCAGGAATAGCGCGGACCGCACCATAAAACAACTGAGTGGTATAGGCCGCGCTGTTCAATGCCAATGCAATCATTGCACACAGCCATGGTTGCGACAGCAAACTCCATAACCACGGGTATTCACGGATGGCCGGGAACTGCCCTGGGCCGTAGTAGATCAAAAAGATCTGGACCAACAGTGGGGTGCCGGTGAACAGCGTGATATAAATTTTAACCAATGGCGTGACAATTGGAGTTTTCAGCGTCAACACAATGGTAAACAGCAATGACAGCACCAACGCGACCAACAAGGAGGCAATAGTCAATGTCAGGCTGGTATGTAGCCCTTTCAGGATCTCGGGTAAGAATTCCAGCATTAGGATGGGCTCCGTTCAAAACGGGTAGTTCGGAGTTCAATCCACTTGAGCACATACTGGCTAAGCAGAGTCACCACCAGATAAATAGCCGCGGCAATCACATACCAGGTAAAGGGTTCTTGAGTTCGGGTGGCAATACTTTTGGTTTGCAGCATCAAATCATTAACACTGATAAGCGACACTAACGCGGTATCTTTCAACAGCACCAACCATTGGTTGCCCAAGCCGGGTAGGGCATGACGCCACATCTGCGGCATAATCAAACGGAAGAAAATAGCCGTTTGACTCAAACCCAATGCTTGGCCTGATTCCCACTGCCCGATAGGCACGGCTTTCAGCGCACCGCGTAAAGTCTGTGATGCATAAGCCGAATAAAGCAGGGCCAGCGCAATAACACCGCACAGGAATGGGCTAACCTCAAAATCATCAATATTGAGCTTAATAGGCAGCTCAAAGAGATACAGATTCAAGGTAAAGCCGTCTGACAGCATCATCAACAGCTGAGAGGAGCCAAAATAGATAAACAGCACCACCAGAATCTCTGGTAGCCCGCGTAAAATGGTGACCCAGCCAGTTGTCAGGTAACTGACGACTTTCCATCGTGATGATTCACAGACGGCAAACAGCATCGCCAGAACCAGGCCGAGGGCCAGTGCACAAACGGCAAGGCCGACGGTCATACCGGCGGCGCTTGCTAAAGGTTGAAATTCATTCATGGGTGCTTAAATTACTGCTGGAACCATTTTTTATAAATTGTCTGATAGGTGCCATCGGCTTTAACTTTTGCCAATGCAGCATCTAACTTACCCTGTAATTCGGTGTTGTTCTGACGAACGGCAATCCCTAAACCGGTACCGAAATAGTCAGCGTCAGTGACTTTGTCACCCACCGCAGCTAATTGATTATTCTGCTTCAACCACTCATTGACCACCGCAGTGTCACCAAATACCGCATCCAGACGGCCATTTTTCAGGTCAAGAATGGCATTTTGATAGCTGTCATAAGGGACGGCGGTAATTTCAGGGTGTTTCTCCATCAGATATTTTTGATGAGTCGAACCATTCTGCATCCCGACACGTTTGCCTTTCAGGGCGGCTAAATCAGCCACTTTGCCTTTTTCGGCAATAAACAGCGCAGAGTTATCATAATAAGGCTGGGTAAAAGCCACTTGCTTTTGGCGCTCAGGGGTAATGTCCATCCCAGAAATAACCGCATCAAAACGCTTGAATTTTAAACTTGGGATCAAGCTGTCGAAAGCTTGATTGGTAAAGGTACATTCGGCTTGCATCTCTTTACACAGCGTATTAGCCAGATCGATATCAAAGCCCTGCATTTTATTATTGGCATCAATAAATTCAAATGGCGGGTAAGTCGCTTCAGCAGCGAAACGGACAGTTTCAGCGGCAGAGGCGGACAAACTGATACTGGCGAGGACTGCAGCAATTATTAATTTTTTCATCGCAAATTCCCAAATAGATATCAATGTGACAGATAGCTGGCAAAAGCTTCAGTTGTAGGTTGTGTAAAGTGGCTGGCATCACCTTGTTCGACTACGTGGCCGTTTTCCATGTAAACCACGCGGCTAGCCGTTTTACGGGCGACTTCGACCTCATGGGTGACAATCACTTGAGTGATGCCGGTTCCTGCCAATTCACGGATAATACTGACGATTTGTGCAGTAATTTCAGGATCAAGTGCTGCTGTCGGTTCGTCAAACAGCAAAACCTGCGGCTCCATCATCAATGCACGGGCAATGGCCACACGCTGCTGCTGACCACCCGAAAGATGCAGCGGGAAGCGGTCAACAAAATCAGTCAAACGCAGGCGGGTCAGTAATTTTTGCGCCCGCGCCATAGCTTCATCTTTTGATAGGCCCAGCACGCGGCAAGGGGCTTCAATCAGATTTTGCACCACAGTGAGGTGTGGCCAAAGATTATATTGCTGGAAGACCATCCCCACATTCTGGCGTAATTCGCGAATAGCTTTCGCGCCCGGAGCTTGGGAAAAGTCGAAGTGATTGCCCGCTATCTGCAAAGTCCCTGAACGCGGCATCTCTAGCAAATTAAGCACGCGCAGCAATGAGCTTTTACCGGCACCACTTGGCCCTAATAATACTAAGGTTTCGCCCGCAGGACAGTCTAATGTAATGTCGAACAGCGCTTGGTGTACGCCGTAGTAACAGTTAATTCCGTTAAGTTGAATACTCATGCGCCAAATCTGAATAGCCAATGATGCCGTGAATGGTAACTTCCGCGGCATACTTATGCAATCTTTGTGCGTTAAAATTTATTAATAACCAGTATTGGGTGTAAAAAATAGCATAACATTTGGATTTGAAAGCTATCGGAGGGAATTTGTCATGCGATGAATAAATCTGACAGAGTGATCCCCGTCATCTTTCAAATTGCAGCGGTGTTGGCTGCTCTCGCTAACCCGAATCACTTACTTGTGTAAGCTCATCGGGATGCACTCTTTTGCCGCCTACCTGCAATTCGAAATCTATAGGGGATATTCGTTTTCTTTCAAATTGCAGCGGTGTTGGCTGCATTTTGGGCTGGTTAGTGATCACCCAGCAGTTGACGTAAGCTGCTGGCCGGGGCTGAAACACCCATAAAGCGGATGTCATCGACAACCCAACAGGTTCCTTCGCGGATCATTAACACTTCGTCTTGCCACATCACTGACGGCCCACTTGCCGATTGGTGCGTCAAATTGACGCGTAATGGAATATTACGGGCATCAGTATTGGGAATGGTTGAAGCACTGGCAACATCCGCGCTGGTGCTGCCTTCACGCAAACTGGTGAAAATATCGCCATTGATGGTTTGTGTGGTATTCACTGCGGCTGCCGGGCGGTGACCCGCTTGCTTTCTAGCGGTTTGAATTTGTTCATAAAGTGCCTGACTCAGATAAGGGCGAAATTGAGCAGACAAATTATCATCGGGTAAGCCACTTTTATTGCCGATTTGCTGAATCCGCAGGTCATAGAATTTTTGCGCTACTGTGTCCGGCCCGCCATCAACACAAGGCGTGGTGCGGCTACTGATATCCTTGAATGCTGGGCTGACATTGCTGGTACAGGCACTCAATAAAATGGCGAGAGGAAGAATCAGGGCAATATTTTTCTTTTTCATATAATGACCTTAAGTGAAAAATCGATTATGAAAGTGATTGTAGCCTATAGCCAAAGAAAATGTGGAGTGCAGGTCAGGCACGTAATTTACCGTGATCTTTCAACCAACGGGCTGTGCGAATAATCCCTTCATCCAATGATACCTGCGGGCGATAACCTAATTCTAATTCTGCACGGCGGGTATCTAATGTCAGGTCAAAATTAAGTTTAGCGACGCCATAATGGGTCAATATCGGCTCTTTTTCGGCTTTATTGCCCAGTTTCTCCATCGCTCGGGCCATGATATCCAACATTGGGTAGGGCACAGAGCGAATACGGCAGGGCATATCCAACTCATCCAGCAGATGTTGCACGATGGTGCGCAGTGGGCGAGGTTGTTGATTAGTAATATTATAGGCCCTACCAGACTGTGTGTTCTGGCTTTGAGTCGCCAGCCACATGGCATGCACTGCATTTTCCAGATAGGTCATGTCCACCAAGGCATTACCACCACGGGGCAATAGCAGGGTGCCATAATATTTAATCATCTGTAGTAGGCGCGGTAGCATCACGGTATCGTGAGGGCCGAACAAGCCTTGCGGGCGCAAAATAGTAAAATGGGTTTGCGGATTAGACCGCGCTAATTGCTGAATAACTTCCTCTCCCGCGGCTTTGCTGCGGGCGAACTCATTGGCAAAACGGGCTGGGCGGAAGTCTTCCTGAATATTTCGATGGTGATGATAATCGAAATAAATGGCGGGTGAGGAAATATGAATGAAATTCTCCACACCATATGCGGCGGCCCATTCACCCAAACGGCGTGTCGCGCGGACATTGGCCAGTTCAAAAGTTTGCTCAGTGCCCCAGGGCGAAGTAAAACTGGAGCAATGCCACAGTGTATCGACACCGGCTAGCATGGCTTTCGCCTGTGCGGAAACCAGATTCGTCAAGTCGGCATGAATAAATTCAGCGCCTATTTTTGTCAATAATGCGCCCATCGCCGGATTATTGCCGGTGGCGATGACTTTGATACCCTGACGACGGAGATATTCAACGGCATTTCGGCCTAACCCACAGGTTGCACCGGTGACCAATATCTTCATAACGAATTCGGTTCCCACCAAAAATCAGAATGCTAGAACTTTGAATCATTCGTCCAGCAAATAAGATGCCATTCTTTCTTGAAATGCAGCGCTATGCAATCAGAATCCCCTGCTTACTTGAATTTGCAGCGTTATTCACCACAATTACTTTTGCTGTTCGCGGTCATATTGCTGTTCACGGTCATACTGCACCGCCAAAGTGGCAATGCGTTTTGCCATACCGCGAAAAATAAACAGGTGTGCCGGCATCATCACAAACCAATACAGTAATCCGTTAAAGCCCGCCGGATGCCACCATGCCCGGACATCAAAGCTGCGTCGCCCACCTAACTCCTTGATAGTAAAAGTAAGCCGCCCAAGTCCCGGTGCTTTCATCCCAAACATCATGGCTAACTGACGTAATGGCTTGAGGGTGATAACTTTCCAGCCATCAATCAGGTCACCCAATTCCAGCGTTTCTCTGTCCGGGCGGCCATAAACAACACCGCCACCGGCCAGGTCATCCATCCAGGCGCGGGTTTTCCAGAGCGGATTACCATAGAAATAACCTTCTTTACCGCCAATTTGCTGGACGACATGCCACAGCGCCTCGCTGGAGGCGGAGGTATAGAGTGTGCAACCCGCCTGTTTGGGGTAAAAACCGTAACCCGGCCGCCAACGGGCGCGAGCTTCGGGGTCATAGCCCCAGTCGGGCGAATCCACCACTTCATCCTCGCGGCGCAATGTCTCTTTAACAGCATCATCAAAACTAATGAGTTGTTGGGGAATCAGCGCCTGCAAAGCTTCTCCATCAGCCGGTAAATCGTGATTCAGCCCCTCAATCAATGCACTGGCAATCGGTGTCGGGACTGAGGTCACCATATTGATGAAGTAAACTGAGATAAAGCGGGTCGGGAGCGGAATAGGGATCAGCCAGCGCCGTTTACCACTGATAGCAATAAACCGCTCAAACATGGTCTGATAGCTAATGTATTCCGGCCCGGCGACATCAAATATGCGGTTTTCTGCTGACGGATGATTGAGTAATTCTGTTAAGTAAATCAGCAAGTTTTCCAGCGCGACCGGGGATGATTTTGAGCGCACCCAACGCGGTGGCGTTAGAATCGGCAGGTTATAAACCATATCGCGCATCACTTCAAAGGCGGCAGAACCGGGGCCGACGATGATACTGGCGCGCAGCTCGGTCACCGGAATACCACTTTGGCGCAGCAGGTCACCGGTCAATTTGCGGGCAATCAGATGAGGGGAACTGTTATCATCCGGCTGTAATGCACTCAGGTAAATGATCTGCTTTACCGATGGGCTCTGTTGGAGCGCCGCTTTCATATTGGTGGCTGCCAGGCGCTCCTGCTCAATCAAATCCTGCCCGTCGCCCATGGCATGAACCAGATAATAGACAACATCAATATCTTGTAGCGCGGCGAGAAGAGTTGAGGGCTGGTAAAGATCGACAAAACGGCACTCGACCTCCTGCCAGAGTTGCTCTTTTAACCACTCGATACGGCGCGCGGCGGCAGTGACGGCATGCCCTTGTTGGCTTAGCCTTGGCACCAGATGTTGACCAATATAGCCACTGGCGCCCAGCACCAATATCCGTTGCGGTGTCATGAGCGCTGCTCGGTTAAAAACTCACGCCATAACGCCACCACTTTTTCCAGGTCACTGCGGCTGATATTAAGGTGAGTAATCATTCTGGTGATTGGCCCAGCACTGATTAATACGCCATGCTCGCGCATCCAAGGGCCAAGTTTGGCGGCGGCCTCGACAGATTGCTGAATATACAGCACATTCGTTTGCGCCCCCGGAGCCACTATCTGCACACCTAATGAGCGCAGTTGTTGCTCCAGCCAGAGGGCATTATCGTGGTCATCTTTTAACCGGGCGACATTATGCTCTAATGCATACAACCCGGCCGCGGCCAAAATGCCCGCCTGACGCATGCCGCCGCCGGTCATTTTACGCCAACGGCGCGCGCGTTTAATGTATTCCGCACTGCCACATAACAGTGAGCCAACCGGGGTTCCCAGCCCTTTTGACAGACAAATTGTTAGGGTGTCGCAATATTGGGTGATGTCACTCAGGGGGACATTCAGCGCTACAGCAGCATTAAAAACACGAGCACCATCAATATGTAACGCCAGTTTTTTCTCGCGGGTCAATGCCCATGCTTGCTGCAAGTAACTCAGTGGCAAGACTTTGCCGCTGTGGGTATTTTCCAGACTCAACAGCCGGGTTTGGGCAAAATGAATATCATCGGGCTTGATAGCCGCCAAGACTTTATCCAGAGGCAAAGTACCGTCATCATTTGCATCAATAGGTTGTGGCTGGATACTGCCAAGTACTGCGGCACCACCGGCTTCATACAGATAATTATGCGCTTTTTGGCCGACGATATACTCTTCGCCGCGCTGACAGTGAGTTAATAGTGCCACCAGATTCGCTTGTGTACCCGTCGGCAGGAATAATGCGGCTTCTTTACCGGATAACTTGGCGGCCAGGGCCTCTAAAGCATTCACCGTCGGGTCATCGCCGTACACATCATCGCCGACTTTGGCAGTGGCCATGGTATTGCGCATCGCGATATCAGGTTGCGTGACTGTGTCACTGCGTAAATCAATCAGCATAGTTTTCTCGCAGGTTGGAAAAGAGTGGCTTTATCATAGCGAGAATAGTGAAACAAAAAAGCCCAAGAATATATTATTCATTTAATTCCATGCGCAATGGCCAGTGCTTTATTCAGTTTCCCGAGTGATTTCCCTTGTTTATTAGTGAAAAAATGCTGTTCCAGAATGTTGGCATCTGCTTCGTCATACAGCTTTATATGGTATTTATTGAGAAATATCGGCAAGCTCCCTTTTTCGATGCCAAAAATCCAGTGCTCGCCAATATTTTTTAATCCCTCGAAAACCTCTATCGAACCATATGAAGTGTTTTCTCCGGCGAGGACATCAGAATAGACATAATCGAAAATGATTTCACTGCCCGTGGGGGCGCAAATGTCGATGGCTGAAAAAATACTGTCTACCGTGCTGGGCGAGAGATACATAATTAGCCCCTCGAGGATAAATAGGCTTTTTTCTCCTTTTTTGATGGGCAGTTCCTGTAAGATATTGGTCAAATTCTGTTGATTAAAATCAATGGGAATATAATGTAAGTTCGATGGGCTTGGGATGCTAAGTTCTTGTAATTTTGCTTTTTTATTGCTCTGAGATACGGGGTGGTCAAGCTCATAAACCCGGCTTTGCTGTAGCTGGTTTTGAAAGCGAATAGCCCTGGAATCAAAACCGGCTCCCAGAATAAAAATGTTGGAGAATTCACTGGCACGTAATTGAAAGAATTCATCAATATATTTTATTCGGCTAATTAAAAATTCATAGCTGCCCGCAGGGATCTGTAGCGAGAGAATATTGCCCGGCATCAAAAATGATTTTTGTGTCATTGCAAAAAAAGAGTTCAAAGAGTGTGAAATTAATAGCGAGATATAGTCATCCGTCTTGTATCCCTCTTTTTTCTCACTGTAAGACTTTGCTCTAAGTATGCAGATTAGCTCCGCCGAGGGTGAGAAATCTGACATGGTGCATTTTGCCATTTCATTTATCCCCAATACAAATTCGATTTTATTGTGAATTTACGCCGTACATTATGAATGAGGATTTAAATAAAACAGCCCCATGCGGCTGCTTAATTTTTATCTGTATATGATGTAAAAACTGTTAACTGAATGGGAAAAACATAAGAATTATTTGCCCAGCGACCGGTATAAAACCGGCCTCTGGAGTAGGGGATTGAGGTTTTTTGGCAGAATGAACAGTATGTTATTAACGCAGCCAGTTAGTTTTCGCCAATTCTACTACTTCATCACCTCGGCCGTTAATTATAGCTCTAAGCATATAAAGGCTGAATCCTTTAGCTTGCTCAAACTTGATTTGTGGTGGCATCGACAACTCTTGCTTGGCAGTGACCACATCTAGCAAGACCGGCCCTGGGTGGGCAAAAGCACTTTCCAGTGCGGTATCCAGCTCGGAGGCTTTTTCTACCCGAATGCCTTTAATACCCGCCGCATTGGCGATAGCGGCAAAGTCTGGATTATGTAGGTCGGTACCATCCGTCAAATAGCCACCGGCTTTCATTTCCATCGCGACAAAGCCCAGCACACTATTATTAAACACCACAATCTTCACCGGCAATTTTAGTTGTGCCAGAGTGAGGAAATCCCCCATTAACATGGTGAAACCGCCGTCTCCGCATAATGCCACAACTTGCCTATTCAAATCAGTTGCTTGTGCGCCGATAGCTTGTGGCATGGCGTTGGCCATCGAACCGTGGTTAAACGAGCCGAGCAAACGGCGCTTTCCATTCATCTCCAGATAGCGAGCGGCCCACACGGTCGGGGTGCCAACATCACAGGTAAAAATGGCGTCATCGGTGGCATGGCGGCTGATTTGTTGCGCCAGATATTGTGGATGAATTGGCTGATTGTCATTGGCGGTTGCCAGCCCGTCGAGATCTTTGCGGGTGGTACGATAGTGCTCAAGCGCTTTGGTCAAAAACGTATTATCACTTTTAGCGTCTAATTGCGGTAACAGTGCGCAGAGGGTGGTTTTGATATCCCCGACCAGCGCCATATTGACCGGGCAGTGAGCGCCGATGCTGCCGGGGTTGATATCAATCTGGATGATGTTTGCATGGGTGGGATAAAATGCGCGGTAAGGGAATTGAGTCCCCAGTAGCACCAAGGTATCGGCATTCATCATGGCATGATAACCGGAGGCGAAACCAATCAGCCCGGTCATGCCCACACTGTAAGGATTGTCCCACTCAATATGTTCTTTACCCCGCAGGGCATGTACTACCGGGGCTTGCAGCATTTCAGCCAGTTTTACCACTTCATCATGGGCATCTGCGCAACCACTACCGCACATTAGCGTGATATTTTTGGCTTTGTTCAAAATCTCGGCCAGAATATTTAACTCGCTCATAAGTGGCTGAACCAGCGGGAGTTTAGGGGTTTGCCACACCACGGCGGCATCTTCTGGGGCGGGCTGGAGCGCGACATCACCCGGCAGCACAATGACGGAAACACCGCGGTTAAGAATGGCTTTGCGCATGGCAATTTCTAACACGCGGGGTAATTGTTCAGGATTCGACACCAATTCACAGTAATGGCTGCATTCGCGGAACAGTTCTTGTGGATGGGTTTCTTGAAAATATCCGCTGCCAATTTCACTCGAGGGAATATGCGCGGCGATTGCCAGCACAGGAACATGATTGCGATGACAATCAAATAAGCCATTAATCAGATGTAAGTTTCCCGGGCCACAGGACCCCGCGCAGACCGCGAGTTGCCCGGTGAGCTGGGCTTCAGCGCCGGCTGCAAAGGCGGCAACTTCTTCATGGCGAGTTCCCAACCACTCGATAGTTCCCATGCGATGCAGGCTATCACTCAGACCATTGAGTGAGTCCCCGGTAACACCCCAAATGCGCTTAACTCCTGCTTGTTCCAACGTTTTTGCGACCAATGTTGCCACGGTTTGCTTCATAGTTGTTCCCTCAAGGATTAATGGCGAGTCATTATTCTATGAGGTCAAAGTATGGCGCGTTTGAAGATTCCTGCCCTATTAGCAACATGAATAGAGCAAGAATAATTCTATTAAGCCAGTTGGATATTCCCGTGTAACTGGCAACTGCAAGCCAGAACATAACCTTGGGCAATCTCGTCGGTTGTCAGGGTCATGGAGCTGGTGGTGGTGTATTCGCCGTGCAAAATACGGGTTTTACACGAGCCACAAACCCCCGCACGGCAAGCCGCCATCACTGGCACTTGGTGTTGTTCCAGTGCAAATAACAGTGAAGTGCCAACGGGAACTTTCACACTGCGAAGTGGGTGACTGATAGTCATCGTCAGTTCATTGCTGGTATCGATAACTTCATCAGAGGGTCGGAATTGCTCTCTCTGGAAATGGTGACTCGGAACAGCTTGTTCGCGGCAATACTGCTCAATCCAATCCATATAAGGCGCAGGCCCGCAAGTCATCACCCGGCGGTGAGCAATATCTGGAGCGACCTGTTGCATGATCTGAGCATTAATTCGTCCGGCAATAAATCCCTCCGTTGCACCTGATTCAGCCATCAATGTTAGTTGTAATTGCTGTGGATAGCGCTGTAACAACTGTTGCCAAGCATCTGCAAAAATGACATCTGCTGGCGAACGAACATTAAAAATCACGCGGATATCGGCTTTAGGGCGCTGAGCCAATAGATAGCGGCACATTGACATCACGGGCGTAACACCGCAGCCAGCGGCAAGCATCAGGTAGTGGTCATCATCAAAATTGGCGCAGGTAAACTCGCCCTGAGCATCCGAAAGCCACAGATAATCCCCCTTTTTGACCTGCTGAGTCAGCCATTGTGAGCCTTCGCCACCGGTTATGCAGCGCACAGTGATTTGGATAAATGGCGTTAAACCAGGTGTGGAGGAAAGTGTATAAGCGCGCAGGGTTTCATCACTATTACGAATGCTGACCAAGGCATATTGCCCCGGCAAATAAGGGTAAAAATCATGATTAATCAACTGCAAGCTCCAAACATCTGGGGTTTCTTGCACGATGGAGTGAACTTGCATGCGGTTAGGGCAGAGGGCGGTTGGGCAGTCAGTAGGGATAAAATCAGTCATCGGGGCCTCACAACAAATCAGGTCATTTCTGGTAAAAATAGGATTGATGCCCAGCCAGTGGTAATAAAGCGCATTGGCCGGGCATAAGGCAGTGAATTAATGACCTAAAATCGCATTCATATCTTGTTCTACGGTAGTAATTGGCCGCATACCAAATTTCTCATAGAGAATTGCCATCAAGTTGTCGGTCAAGAAGCCCGGCGCGGTCGGGCCGGTGTAAATATTCTTCACCCCCAATGACAGTAAGGTCAGCAGAATAACAATGGCTTTTTGTTCAAACCATGACAGCACCAAGCTGAGAGGCAGGTCATTGACAGTGCAACCCAGTTTTTCCGACAACTTAACCGCCAGCATAATCGCCGAATAAGCATCATTGCATTGGCCAACATCCAGCAGGCGCGGCAACCCTTCTAAAGTCCCGAAGTCCAATTTATTAAAGCGATATTTCCCACAAGCTAAAGTCATGATGATGCAATCTTGTGGAACACTGCGGGCAAAATCGGTGAAATAGCTGCGTTCTGTGCGGCTACCATCACAACCACCGACTAAAAAGACATGGCGCAGTTTTTTCGTGGCAACCAGGTCAATGACAGTATCCGCGGCATTGAGCAAGGTTTGGCGACCAAAGCCAACAGTGATGAGATGTTCCAGCTCATTGTATGGGAACCCCGCCATGCCCAGCGCTTGTTCAATCACGGGGGCGAAATCCTCGCCTTCCAGGTGATTAACACCCGGCCAGCCGACAATACTGCGGGTCCAAATACGGTCGCCGTAATTGCCCACATTCGGGTCAATGATACAGTTGGATGTCATCAGGATTGGGCCGGGAAATTTGGCGAACTCTGTCTGCTGGTTCTGCCAGCCACTGCCGTAGTTACCGACCAGATGCGGGTAGCGCTTTAACTCTGGGTAACCATGGGCGGGCAGCATTTCGCCGTGCGTATAAATATTTACGCCGGTTCCCTGAGTCTGCTCCAGCAACATTTGTAAGTCTTTGAGATCATGCCCAGAAATCAGGATAGCTTTACCGGCTACCGGGCGCACATTAACGGCAGTTGGTTGCGGATCGCCGTAAGCTTGAGTTTCGCCGTGATCCAAAATAGCCATGACATTGAAGTTCATTTTGCCAATACCCATGGCGTTATTCAGCAAGGTATCGACATCACGCGGTTGGGTACCCAACCAAGCCATATAGGCATGATAATCCGCGTAAATTTGTTCATCAAACTGGCCCAGTACATGGGCGTGTTCCATATAAGCCGCTGCCCCTTTTAGGCCATACAAACACAACATTCTCAGGCCATGAATATCATCACCGACCTCGGCTTTATCAGTATTAAGAGCAAACTGCTGCGCTTGTTGTTGCAGGGCAGGGATGTCGTCGGATACCAGTTGCAGCTCGGCCAACGGGTGATCGACCGCAATCTGGTGGTCAATGAGGCGGCAGCGGATAGCTAATGATTGGCGCAATAGAATGGCTTCTTTGGCATAACCGACGATGCGGTCTGAGTCAAAGTTCACATTGGTCAGTGTGGAGAAAAAGGCTCTGGGTGCAAAGCTGTCAATCTCATGATCAATAATGCCAAACTCGCGGGCGGTTAATGCCCAAGCGGAAAGGCCTTGCAATACAGCGACTAATAAGTCTTGTAAATCAGAAGTTTCGGCGGTTTTTCCGCACATCCCTTGCGCGTAAGAGCAGCCATTAGCAACCGGCGTTCGGATGGTTTGTTCACATTGCACACAGAACATAATTATTTTTCCTTTTAAAGTTGCATTTGTAATGCGTGTTTAAAAGCATAGAGGTGAGCAAGGTGTTTAAACAGCTTTTTTAATGCAACTTTAACTTGTTTTGATTTGGCGCAACTTTTGCTGCGAATGAGAATTTATTCACTATTGTTGCAGGGGATCACGCAGTGAACCCAGTGGCTCACTGCGTACAAGAAGAATTAGGAAGAGAAGAAAGCAATCAATATTGGCGCAAGCAAGCTCAGTAAGAAACCATGTACGATAGCTGCCGGCACCATTTCTAGCCCACCACTGCGCTGTAAAACTGGCAGAGTGAAGTCCATTGAGGTCGCGCCGCATAAGCCCAACGCGCTAGAGCGGCTACTGCGCACCAGTGTTGGAATCAGCATGATGGCCACCAATTCACGGGCTAAATCGTTGAAGAATGCGGCACTCCCAATTACTGGGCCGAATGAATCAGTCAATAAAATACCTGATAATGAATACCAGCCAAAACCAGACGCCATCGCCAGTCCGGTCTTAATCGGCAAATCCATCAATACTGCGGCGAGCATTCCGCCAGCCAATGCACTAAACGCCACAACAATGGCCACAATTGCGCCACGGCGGTTCAATACAATCTGGCGTAGTGTCATACCGCTGTTACGCAATTGAATTCCGACTAAGAAAAGTAAGAAGATCAGCGCCAATTCACTGCCTTTCGCAGCAAATTGCAACCACTCCCATTGGCTCAATCCCAGTAAAAAACCGACAATGACTACGCCACATAATTTCAATGATTCCAGCGCCATATGCAGGCGCGATGGCAATACTTCCTGGCGGTGGGTGTTTTTCCAAGGTGTCTTGCGTTCAAGTAAAAATAACGCCAGTAAATTGGCACAAAAAATACACAGGAAAAAGACGCCAGCATATTGGAAAATAAGCAATAGGTTCGCACTCAGGTTTTCCAGAAACGCCAGACTGATACCCATAAAGAATAAAATAACGTAGACCATCCAGCTTAATAAGCGGTTGATCAATTGAATTAATGTTTTGCGGCTAAGTGGGATGAGATAACCAAGAATTAACGGCAAAAGAATGATCAATAATCCTGAATACACGAGTTATACCGTCCTGCTGTGCAGCTAAAGAAACACCCATTTGGGATATCATGAGCAGATGAATAATGGGCTGTGGCGCAATAAACTATCTAAAATCAGGGAAAGAGTAAAGCACACAGACTGCCGTATTATTTGACCTATAAGGTTTTTTTGTCTCAGATAATCAAGTCATAGGTTAACTCTGTAATCTGATAGTATCAGTATGAATAAATTCGCATCGGAGGCGTAGCATGTATCTTGAGCGTGTAGATATTGTCGGTTTTCGCGGTATTAATCGTATTTCATTGAACCTTGATGATAATACAGTGCTGATCGGTGAGAATGCCTGGGGTAAATCCAGCTTATTAGATGCCCTTACCTTACTTTTGTCCCCCGAACCTCAACTTTATCATTTTACCTCGCAGGATTTTTATCATCCGGCAGGCGATGAGAATGCTAAAGAGCGTCATTTACAAATTATTTTCACCTTTTGCGAAAAAGACATTGGCCATTGGCGCTCCCCCCGCTATCGCCATTTATCCCCGCTCTGGATAAAAAATGACGATGGTTTACACCGTATTTATTATCGAATTGAAGGTGAATTAGCTGACGATGGCACAGTGTGTACCTGGCGTACTTTCCTTGATTTAGACGGACGCCCACTGGAGTTACATGATATCGAAAAGCTGGCGCGTGGGGTGATTCGCATTCATCCGGTATTACGGCTGCGAGATGCACGCTTTATCCGCCGGCTGCGTAGTTCCATCACAGAAAACAGCCATCAGCCGGATAAAGTGGCATTGAACCAGCAATTGGATCAATTAAGCCGCGAATTGGTTCGTCGCCCACAGAAATTGACTAATGCCGAATTGCGCCAAGGGCTGGAGGCTATGCGCCAACTGCTAGAGCACTATTTTGCCGAACAAGGTTCGCAGTCTGTGGGGCCGCGTAACCACCATCGCCCGCAACCCGAGCGCGAAGCCTGGCTCGCTCTCGATAGTATCAACCGTATGGTGGCTGAGCCAAACAGCCGCAGTATGCGATTGATACTTTTGGGAATGTTTTCAACATTACTGCAAGCAAAAGGGCCATTGAGCCTTGATCCCCATGCCCGTCCATTACTGCTGGTGGAAGATCCGGAAACGCGTTTACACCCGATTATGTTGTCCGTCGCTTGGGGGTTACTCAGCCAACTGCCTCTCCAACGCATCACTACAACAAACTCCGGAGAGTTAATTTCATTAGTGCCGGTAGAGAGCATTTGTCGATTAGTGCGCGAATCGTCCCGGGTTGCCACTTACCGCATTGGCCCTCGAGGTATGAGTGCCGAAGATAGCCGCCGCATTGCTTTTCATATTCGTTTCAATCGTCCCTCTGCTTTGTTTGCCCGTTGCTGGCTGATGGTTGAGGGGGAAACTGAAATTTGGTTACTTAATGATCTTGCCCGCCAATGCGGCTATCACTTTGAAGCTGAAGGCGTAAAAGTGATTGAATTTGCTCAGAGCGGCCTGCGCCCGTTACTGAAGTTTGCCAATAGAATGGGAATACAATGGCATGTTCTGACTGATGGCGATGATGCAGGGAAAAAGTACGCGGCGACTGTACGCACGATGGCGGATGATGGGCGTGATCATGAACGGGATCGTTTGACCATTTTACCCGCCCCGGATATGGAGCACTTTTTATATCGCTCAGGTTTTGATGAGGTATATCACCGGATATCCGGTATTCCTGCAAATGCTAAAATTCAGCCACGCAGAGTGATCGAAAAAGCGATTCATCGGACTTCGAAGCCGGATTTAGCCATTGAAGTGACCAGCTATGCCAGAGCGCGGGGCGTTGAGTTTATCCCCCCGCTGCTGAAAAAAATGTTTTCCCGCGTAGTCTGGCTGGCGCGCGGCCGAGCTGACTAGCGGGGGAGACATCTCTAGCCGCGCGGAAAATGCGCGACTAAGCCATTTTCAAGTTGCTCAAGTAGCTGATAGCGGCGGCGATATTCCGCGCGCTTTTTGCTCGCAATATCTTCAAGAGGCTTACGTGCAATTCTGGCGGGCAAATTGAAATGGCCCTGTGCGCACTGTTTCCCTCCCAGTGAAGCCCAAAAAGAGTCGTAATCTGCGTGTAATTTATCTTTCTTTTTCGCCCGATAACGCCAGTTCTGATAAATATGTGTGGTATTACCTACGGCAATAATCTGTGTTATCCCCATCAATTCAGCCAAATAGCAAGTCGCTTCCAAGACTAAACGTTTCGGGAATAACCCATGGCAAGCTTTAGTGCAGGCTTGAATTTCGCTGTGCGGCGTTTCATGATCCGCTCCCTGCAACCCACCGATAAACAATGTTTTTTGGTTTTGATAATAAGTGAGACTGAATGTCAGTAATGCCAGGGTTTGTTGTTGCTCATTGGCAAGCATCAGCGTAATTTCACCCTCTTTATTGAGTTTGGGAATAACGCCCAAATAAAGGGAATACTTCTCCTCACTCTTGCCCGTTAACTCCGTGAGTTTATAAGGTGAATGGTGCAAATAGTTGTGGCGTAATAATTCTGGCATACACTGATTTTCCAACTGGAAATGATCCTGTAGTACAGCCAGTTTTTGCTTATTATTTAGCGTGTTAGCTAAGTAAGGGCGGTGTAATTTGCAGGGTAAATCCGGTTGAGCACGTAGGATGCTATTGAGAAACGGTTGCTTCACCAATACACCTAGCAATCTAAAGGTCAGTTTGGGGCTAATTAAGGCACGGGCGATGAATTTAAGCCGAAACTGGGATTCTTGCCACGAGCCGCCCAGAGCTTGATTGCCTTTGAACAGCATTGAGATTAACCCCCAACGGTTAATATTGTCAGGGATTAATTCGGTGTTATTAATGTTGTGCATGACTAAGTCCGTTATATCAATATATTTCCCGCATCATTGAAACAAACAAGAACTAAACGGAATCTCAATGCATCCCAAATTTCGGTTGTAGTCCGATATGCGTTGATGTTTTGTTTAGTCATATGGGCATTACCGATGCTATTTTTAACAAGTGGATAATTTACAATTTCAGGAAGGTAATTGATTTGATGCAGTTAAGTGGACGTCCGCGCCGATGGCTTATCGCAATTGCCGTTTTCATTATCGGCGGTTTTTTCATTATTAAGCATCTCATGGCGCCGATACCGGTTGATTTTCAGACGGTAAAAGTTGCTAGCCGTGATCTGCAACAGAGTGTATTGGCCACCGGCAAACTTGATGCAGTACGCAAAGTTGATGTGGGTGCTCAGGTCAGTGGCCAGTTGAAAAAACTGTATGTGGAAATTGGCAATCAAGTCAAGCAAGGGCAATTGCTGGCCATGATCGATCCGCAACAGGCACAGAATCAAATCAAAGAAGTGGAAGCGACATTGCAGGATTTGAATGCGCAGTTGGGGCAGGCGAAAGCTGAACTGCAATTGGCTGCGGTCACCTTACGTCGTCAGCAAGATTTGGCGAAGTTACAAGTGGTGTCACGTCAGGATTTGGATCAGGCGAGCACCACACTGGCTGTGAAAAAAGCGCAGGTTGAGACTATTAATGCGCAAATTAATAAAGCAAAAGCTGGTTTGGATACTGCCAATATTAACTTGGATTACACCAAAATTTCGGCCCCAATGGGCGGCGATGTGGTGCAAATCACCACTTTACAAGGCCAAACCGTCATTGCCGCGCAGCAGGCGCCTAATATTCTGACGCTAGCGGATATGAGCACCATGCTGGTGAATGCACAGGTCTCGGAAGCCGACGTGATCCACTTAAAGCCCGGCATGAAAGCCTCGTTCACGGTTTTGGGTGATCCTGGAAAGCACTTTGATGGGGTATTAAAAGACATTCAGCCCACACCGGAAAAGGTCAATGACGCGATTTTCTATTCAGCGCGTTTTGAAGTCCCTAATCCAGATAGATTATTGCGATTGCAAATGACTGCGCAAGTATCAATTCAGTTGGCGAATGTTCCGCAGGCAATAGTTATCCCATTATCGGCATTGGGTGATGAGCTGGGAACTAATCGCTATCAAGTCGCGGTATTGAAAGACGGCAAAGAAGAAAAACGAGAAATCACTATTGGTATCCGTAATAACGTTGATGCGCAGGTTGTTTCCGGTTTGAGTGTGGGTGAGGAAGTCATCGTTAGCCGCGGCGGCACGGAGGATGCGTAATGACGGCATTGCTTGAATTAAAAGACATCCGTCGTAGCTATCAGTCCGGCGAAGAAACTGTTGATGTATTGCAGGATGTCTCACTGACCATCAATGCAGGCGAGCTGGTGGCGATTATTGGCGCTTCTGGCTCAGGTAAGTCGACACTGATGAACATTCTCGGCTGTCTGGACAAACCGAGTGCAGGTGTTTATCGGGTGGCCGGGCAAGATGTCGCGGCCTTAGATAACGACGCACTGGCGGCACTGCGCCGTGAGCATTTCGGTTTCATTTTCCAGCGTTATCACCTGCTACCTCATCTGAGTGCGGCCCATAATGTTGAAGTTCCGGCGGTTTATGCTGGTTTGGGTAAAAATGAACGCCGCGAGCGAGCGAACATGCTGTTAACCCGGTTGGGGCTGGGGGAGCGAGTGAGTTATCAGCCCAATCAGCTCTCTGGCGGGCAACAACAGCGCGTCAGTATTGCCCGAGCCTTGATGAATGGTGGTCAGGTTATCCTGGCTGACGAACCCACCGGTGCGCTGGATAGCCATTCCAGTGTTGAAGTCATGGCTATATTAAAACAGCTTCAGCAGCAGGGGCACACGGTCATTATTGTTACCCATGACCCCACTGTCGCGGCTCAGGCTGAGCGGATTATTGAAATCAAAGATGGCCGTATTATGGCCGATTCTGGGTCGAAAACAGCGGCAAGTATTGCGGCTTCTGACGCGATTAGTCTAACGCCTCCGGCCCCCTCATGGCAGCAATTAGCAGGGCGTTTCCGTGAAGCGCTATTAATGGCCTGGCGCGCAATGTCAGCCAATAAAATGCGTACCGCTCTGACTATGTTAGGTATCATTATTGGTATTGCCTCGGTTGTTTCTATATTGGTGGTTGGCGACGCGGCGAAACAACTGGTGCTGGCGGATATCAGGGCTATAGGTACTAACACGATTGATATCTATCCCGGTAAAGACTTTGGCGACGATGACCCCAGTACTCGGCAAGCATTGGTTTATGACGACATGACCGCGCTAAAAGAACAGTCTTACGTTAGTGCGGTGTCCCCGACTATCGCCGGTAGTATGCGGTTGCGTTATGGCAATATTGATGTGGCGGCCAGTGTCTCGGGTGTCAGTGAACAATATTTCCGGGTATATGGCATGAAGCTTGAACAAGGCACAGCCATCACCCGCGAGCAGGTTGAGCGCCAGTCACAAGTGGTCGTTATTGACCGCAATACGCAGCGCCGCCTGTTTCCTCACCTCAAAGAGGTGGTGGGGCAAGTGATATTGATTGGCAATATGCCCGCGACAATTGTGGGCGTGGTAGAAGAAAAGCAATCCATGTTTGGTAGTAGCAAAGCACTGCGGGTATGGGTGCCTTATAGCACCATGGCAAGCCGGCTGATGGGGCGTTCTTACTTTGATTCAATCACTATTAGGATTAAAGAGGGCTATAACAGTAAAGAAGCCGAACAGCAGTTGGTTAGGTTGTTAACCATGCGCCATGGTAAAAAAGATATATTTACCTACAACATGGATAGCTTGCTGAAGACTGCGGAGCAAACTACCCGCACTATGCAGTTATTCCTTACATTAGTGGCTGTTATTTCACTGGTGGTCGGTGGGATTGGTGTGATGAATATTATGTTGGTCTCGGTAACAGAGCGTACCCGAGAAATAGGTATCCGCATGGCGGTAGGTGCGCGATCCAGTGATGTTATGCAGCAATTTCTCATTGAGGCTATTCTGGTCTGCCTGGTAGGGGGAGCACTCGGTATCTCGCTATCTTTCGCTATTGGCCTGATTGTAGAGATGTTTTTACCTAACTGGCAAATTGCTTTCCCGCCCATGGCATTGTTCAGTGCATTTTTGTGTTCAACCGTGATAGGGGTGGTATTCGGTTATTTACCGGCGCGCAGCGCTGCTCGGCTAAATCCTATTGATGCACTAGCGCGAGAATAGATTGGTCTGAGGATTGATCTTGGTTTATATGGCCGCATATTAGAAGTGTTAGAAATAAAAATGCCAGTCATTATTTGGCTGGCATTTGGAAGCGTTATTGATGTTGCAATGCAATAAGCTGCGCTGAGAATACCTTTATCACCATAGGGTTAGGTTATGGTTTGCACCCAAGGTGCTTAGGGAGGTAAGTGTACCGTGTTAGGCCAATACAGCGAGTTCCTGCGGTACGGCTTCTTGCAATATCACATCTAGCCCGAGTGGAACAATCAGGCTGGCATGGTTCCCTTTCGGTCCTTCATGGACATCAAAGTTAACCATCTGACCGGCTTTTAACGTTCGGTAGCCATCCATCTGGATAGTTGAATAGTGAGCGAATATATCTTCGCCGCCGCTCTCAGGGCAAATGAAGCCAAAACCTTTGGCATTGTTGAACCATTTAACAGTACCCGTCTCCATACTTCTACGTTCCTCGCAAGGCTATTTTAGTTCGAGATGAGGTAATCACTGGTTAAAGTGAGCGCAAATTGGTTAAAACTCCAACAGCTCACGAAAATACACTCTAGTGGAAATGGCCTTAACGTCAAGAGGGCGGCTTTTGTCAATGCGGGGTAGTTCTTCAAAGTTTGATGTAGCTAACGCTATTGTCTTTATTTGGATACAATTTAACCGCTATTAAGGTAAAAATGCCGACTTCTTTCTCAGGCGGCGTTATGGCATAAGTGATGTTAAAATAATAATAGATATCTGCATGAAATGGTCTTATAACCGGAGTGAAGTATTGCTCCTGTGTGGTTCAGTGAAACGATGGGCAGGCAATGAGTAAGAACAACGACTGGCTGAATTTTGAACATTTGGTCAAAGATAAACAAATCGAGGCGCTCAAACCGCCGTCTATGTATAAAGTGATACTTAACAACGACAATTACACACCGATGGAATTTGTGATTGACGTTCTGCAAAAGTTCTTTTCTTATGATATTGAACGCGCAACACAACTGATGCTCAATGTGCATTATCAAGGAAAGGCGATTTGTGGTGTTTTTACTGCCGAGGTAGCAGAAACAAAAGTCGCACATGTAAATCAATACGCCAGGGAGAACGAGCATCCGTTGCTTTGTACGCTGGAAAAAGCCTGATTAAGGCAACTATTGGGAGGTGCCTATGCTCAATCAAGAACTTGAACTCAGTCTCAACATGGCTTTCGCCAGAGCGCGTGAGCACAGACACGAGTTTATGACCGTGGAGCACCTGTTGCTGGCATTGCTGAGCAATCCAGCCGCGCGGGAAGCGCTGGAGGCGTGTTCAGTTGATCTGGTGGCATTACGCCAGGAACTGGAAGCGTTTATCGAACAGACCACACCAACCTTGCCGGTGAGTGAAGACGAGCGCGACACCCAGCCGACGCTAAGTTTCCAACGCGTGTTACAGCGTGCGGTCTTCCATGTCCAATCGTCAGGACGTAATGAAGTTTCTGGTGCCAACGTGTTGGTCGCCATCTTCAGTGAACAAGAGTCTCAGGCGGCCTATCTACTGCGCAAGCATGATGTTAGCCGTCTGGATGTAGTGAACTTTATTTCCCACGGCGCCCGTAAGGACGAACCGGGTCAGGCACCGAATGCAGAAAATCCGGTGAATGAAGAGCAGGCAGGAGGGGAAGACCGTATGGAGAACTTCACCACCAATCTGAATCAACTGGCCCGCGTTGGCGGCATTGACCCACTTATCGGCCGTGATAAAGAGTTGGAACGTGCTATCCAGGTATTGTGCCGTCGGCGTAAAAATAACCCGCTGTTAGTGGGGGAATCTGGCGTTGGTAAAACAGCTATTGCCGAAGGTTTGGCTTGGCGTATCGTGCAGGGCGATGTTCCTGAAGTCATGTCAGAGTGCACATTATATTCATTGGATATTGGGTCACTTTTGGCCGGAACCAAATATCGTGGCGATTTTGAAAAACGCTTCAAAGCGCTACTGAAACAGTTGGAAAATGACAAAGATAGCATCCTGTTTATTGATGAAATTCATACCATTATCGGTGCAGGAGCCGCCTCTGGTGGGCAAGTAGATGCCGCTAACCTGATTAAACCGCTGCTTTCTAGTGGCAAAATTCGGGTCATTGGCTCCACTACTTATCAGGAATTCAGCAATATCTTTGAAAAAGATCGTGCGCTGGCTCGGCGTTTCCAGAAGATTGATATTACTGAGCCGACACCGGAAGAAACTGTTCAGATTATCAATGGCCTGAAACCGAAATATGAAGCGCACCATGATGTGCGTTATACCGCGAAAGCGATCCGCGCAGCGGTGGAGTTATCGGTTAAATATATTAATGACCGTCACTTGCCGGATAAAGCCATTGATGTGATCGATGAGGCTGGTGCTCGTAGCCGCTTAATGCCAGTCAACAAACGCAAGAAAACGGTCAATGTGTCAGATATCGAGTCTGTGGTTGCTCGTATCGCCCGTATTCCGGAGAAAACCGTTTCTGCCAGTGACCGAGATGTGCTGAAAAACTTGAGCGACCGCCTGAATATGTTGGTGTTCGGTCAGGATAAGGCTATTGAGGCTTTATCTGAGGCTATTAAAATGAGCCGCGCGGGCTTGGGCCATGAGCACAAACCTGTCGGGTCATTCCTGTTTGCAGGCCCAACAGGGGTTGGTAAAACGGAAGTCACGGTGCAATTAGCCAAAGCGCTCGACATCGAACTACTGCGCTTTGATATGTCTGAATATATGGAACGTCATACGGTTAGCCGCCTGATTGGTGCACCTCCGGGGTATGTTGGTTACGATCAAGGTGGTCTGTTGACCGATGCGGTTATCAAACATCCTCATGCAGTTCTGCTGTTGGATGAAATTGAAAAGGCGCACCCGGATGTGTTTAATCTGCTATTGCAGGTGATGGATAACGGGACTCTGACGGATAACAATGGCCGTAAAGCTGATTTCCGTAACGTTATTCTGGTGATGACGACCAATGCCGGTGTGCGCGAGACGCAGCGCACTTCCATTGGTTTTAAACAACAGGATAACAGCACTGACGCGCTGGAAGAGATCAAAAAAGTGTTTACGCCGGAGTTCCGTAACCGGTTGGATAACATCATTTGGTTCAACCACTTGTCACCAACAGTTATCCAGCAAGTCGTTGATAAATTTATTGTTGAGTTGCAGGCGCAATTAGATGCTAAAGGTGTGTCACTGGAAGTCAGTGAAGAAGCACGTAATTGGTTATCTGATAAAGGCTACGACAAGGCGATGGGCGCGCGGCCAATGGCTCGAGTGATTCAGGAAAACCTGAAAAAACCACTGGCAAACGAGTTGTTGTTCGGCTCTTTGGTTGATGGTGGTTCGGTCACTGTTGGGCTGGATAAAGAAAAACAGCAGTTGGCTTATGAATTCCAAAGTGCGCAAAAACGCAAAACTGAAGGTGCCGTTCACTAAGTTAGCCAGTCGCTAGCTTTGCGGGAGCTTCAAATTAAGAGCGAAATAAAGGGCGATAAGCTAATTTAGCTATCGCCCTTTTTATTTCTTTGCACATTTTGCTTTTATTTGTGTGGTGAATAAATGCACTAAATCGACAAATAAAAGAAAACGCAAAACGCCCTAGCCATAAATGGGAAGGGCGCCGGAGGGGGGACTACATCCTCAGAGCTCGCCAGTTTTAAATTGGCGACAGATTAGCCGATTAACGGCTACGGAAGACAATGCGGCCTTTGCTCAGGTCGTACGGGGTCAGCTCTACAGTGACTTTGTCACCCGTCAGGATGCGGATATAGTTTTTACGCATTTTACCGGAGATATGAGCGGTTACCACGTGCCCGTTTTCCAATTCAACGCGGAACATGGTGTTCGGCAGCGTATCAAGAACGGTGCCCTGCATTTCAATATTGTCTTCTTTGGCCATCGAATCCTCTAGGTGTAACTACCTTAGTTTTTAACCGGCAAGATAATGCCGAAAAACCCACATTATGTAAAGAAGTGTTGGCGGTCATCGCACCATTTCAGCAAAATTAGTCTGCCGGTAAGAGGGGATAAAGCCTAATGTGGGGTTCTTTTCAACGGTTGAGCTTTACTGCATCGCGGATGAAAAATTCAACGATTGCGGTAACCAGCATTCAGCCGGTAGTGGACTAAACTGGCGTTGACTCAACTGCTGCAAAAAAAAGTTTCGTGGGATCTCAATCGCACCCAGCGACGCAGTGTGAGCGTTGAGGACCTGACAGTCAATCAGTTCTCCACCATGACGGGTAAAATGATGGCAAAAAACCATTAAAGCGCTTTTTGAGGCATTATTAGCCCGGCTAAACATGGATTCACCACAAAAGAGTGAACCCACTGAGATACCGTACAAACCACCTACCAGTTCATTTTCCAACCAGACCTCTACGGAATGGGCGTTGCCCAGTGTATGTAAGTGGCAATAGGCTTGCTGTACATCAGCGCCAATCCAGGTTCCCTCATCACGCTGAGTCGCACAGGCGCGAACGACATCTTCAAAAGCATGGTTGATTGTAAATTGATAAGGGCAATGGCGCATAAAACGCCTCATACTCCGGCTGATATGTAAATCTTCTGGATACAATACGGCGCGGGGGTCAGGTGACCACCATAAAATCATTTCCCCTGGACTAAACCAGGGGAAAATTCCCCGCTCATAGGCTGCCAGCAAACGGGGAGGGGATAAATCTCCTCCCAAGGCCAACAATCCGTTAGGTTCGCGCAGAGCTAGCTCAGGTGAGGGGAATGCGAATGATTGAGAAGAGAGCTGTGTGATGCGCATAAATCCCCTTGGTGACTCTATACCGGCCCATCTGGGCAGACTCTTGGTACTCGATGCTGCATTATTGCTAGCGATACTCGTTACTTGGCCCATTTGCGAGTTTCACTTTGATAAGTTATCTGCAACCCGTAATTAAATTGGCTCTCGGCGCTAAGTGTTAATAAAAAGTTATCACCTGAATCTCTTGGCTGCTCAAATTTATCGAGATCAATCAGCCACAATCTTGAACCCCATCCAGGGGTAGCATGCACACTGCCCCAATCGATTTATCGTTCGCTCGGCCTGACTGCAACTTCAATGACTTTGTCTCTAAAATTATTTATAACAAACCAGACTATTTTGCTTTCAGTTGTTTTACTTAATATTAGCTATGAATTGGTTGATTACCTGCCATTATTCAGTCGCATTATTCACATATAATCTTTGTATTAATGCCGTTGATGGAATTGGTAGTAGCGCCCCTTGTTTTGCAATAAGCTTTGATGGTCGCCTTGCTCAACTATTTTCCCACCATCCATCACACAAATCCGATCCATATATTCCAACCCATACAAGCGATGAGTAACAATAATCAGGCTTTTATGCTGACAGTGCTGACGCAATAACGTCAGGATCTGTTGTTCAGTTTCCGCATCTAACCCTTCGGTAGGTTCATCAAGGAGTAGCAGTGGTGCTGGATGTAGCAACGCGCGAGCAATCCCTAAACGGCGTTGTTCACCACCAGATAATGGACGCCCACCATCTCCCATCCAGGCATTCAGCCCTTCGCTGTTATCTAACAAATTAGCCAAACCAACTTGTTCTAAAACAACTTTTAGTTGTGCATCGGATGCAGCAGGGCAGGCCAGTAGCAGGTTTTCACGCAATGTACTGCTAAAAATATGCACCCGTTGGCTGACGACTGTCATCATTTGGCGTAGTGCAGCTTCATCATAGCTGGCTAAAGGTTTCCCATTCAGCGAGATGATGCCTTCGCTAGCATCCCATGCTCGAGTTAATAACTGCAACAGTGTAGATTTACCACAGCCAGTGCGGCCCAATAGCGCAATATGCTCCCCTGCGGCCAGTGACAGCGATATATTTTGTAAAACGGGCAAAGGCTGCTGTGGGTAAGTAAAACTCAGCCCTGTCACTTCTAGCGCAGCTTGTTGGGTCAATGCCGGGCCGGTAACTGGGAATGTCACTTCGGGCTTTTGTTCCATTAACTGACCAACACGGGTCGCCGACGCGATAACTTGCCCTAAGTGTTGGAAAGCGCCAGCCACAGGTAACAGAGCTTCAAAAGCAGCTAATGATGTGAAAACAAACAAGGCCAGCAATGCCCCTGGCTGGTTGTTACCATTTATCCCCGCCGCAGCTAGCCATAAAATTAATGTCACTGTCAGACCTGAAGCGAGAATCATTAAAGCTTGGGCTAAACCAGCCAAGGATGCTTGCTGCCTTTGACGGATCATCCAGCGCTGTTCAATGTCTTCCAATGAAGCGCGAAACCGTTGTAATGCACCGAAAGCTAACAGTTCGGCTTGGCCTTGTAGCCAAGATGTCAGTTGTGAGCGATAAAGACCGCGCAGATCTGTTAAATCACGGCCAATAGGTTTACCAGCACGATAGAAAATCAATGGCACTAACAATAATAACCCAAGCAGTATGGCACCAAGTGTCAGGGCCAAATTGGCATCAATGTAACTCAGGCCAAATGTTACTGTTGCTATGATGACAATAGCGGCAACCAGCGGTGAGATTACTCGCAGATAGAGATGATCGAGTGTATCGACATCTGCAACCAGGCGGTTCAGCAATTCGCTTTGGCGAAAGCGAGCAATGCCAGCAGGGGAGAGGGGTAATATTTTCTGGAATGCAAAGATCCGTAGATGTGCCAGCACTCGGAATGTCGCGTCATGACTGACAACTCGCTCAGCATAACGACCAGCCGTGCGGATAATCGCAGCACCTCGAACACCAGCCGCAGGTAACAGATAGTTAAAAGTATACAACCCAGCAGGGCCCGCAATCGCGGTTCCGGCCAGGAACCAGCCTGATAATGTCAATAACCCGATACTGGCCAGTAATGTGATGATGGCCAACACAATACCCAGACAAATCAGGAACCAATGACGGCGATACAAGGCCAAAAAGGGGAGAAGCACTCGCATGATTAAAGCTCCTCACTGCGATGGGACAGCAGGTTGGCAAATGAACCGGCTGATTGACTCAGGCTAGAATAATCACCTTGCTGAATTAATAGGCCATTATCCATCACCCAGATTTGATCATACCCCAGCGTATCTTCCAACTGATGGGTGACCAGCAATGTGGTCTGCTTACGGGAGGCTTCCTCCAGCGCTTTCATGACCAACTGTTCACTATGAGCATCCAAACTGGCAGTAGGTTCGTCTAGTAGCAAAAGTCGGCACGGGTTGAGCAATGCTCTGGCAACAGCAACGCGCTGGGCTTGCCCAACAGAAAGACGCGCCGAATGGTCACCGACTTCAGTATCTAATCCTTGTGGTAGGTCATTAAGGAATTCATTGATATATGCGCGCTCAATAGCCAGTTGTAGTTGGTTATTGTCAGCATTAGGTTGGCCCAGCAAAATATTGGCGACCAGTGTCTGTTCCGGTAAGTGCGGATTTTGGCCGACCCAGCTTAACTGGTTTCGCCAAGCCTGCGGATCCAGTTCGCGCAATTCTATGTTGTTGACTTTTAATGAGCCGCGATAAGGTAAAAAGCCTAATAGCAAATTAAGCAAGGAGCTTTTACCCGCCCCGCTTAAACCAACAATAGCAACTCGTTTGCCTGCAGAGAGAGAAAATGTCAGTGGCCCAGCCAAGCGAGTACCTGTGGGGGATAGAATTTCTAGCGCGTCAGCTTCCAGAGTGATGGCATCAGTGCCATCCAAAACTTTATCGCCACGGCCAATAGTTTCACTTTCGCTACTTAAAAATGTTACCAATGACTCAGCAGCACCAACAGCTTGCGCCTTGGCATGGTAAAACGTACCTAAGTCCCGTAGCGGCTGAAAGAATTCAGGTGCCAAAATCAAAACCAGAAAACCAGAAAATAGGGTGACACCCAGGCCGTAACTGCCAAAATTCAATTCACCTAAATAGGAAAAACCAAAATAGACAGCAACGACTGCGATGGATATTGCCGCGAAAAATTCCAACACAGCGGAGGAGAGGAAAGCCATACGCAGTACTTCCATGGTGCGGCGACGGAAATCTTCTGAGGATTCACGAATTTGGTCTGTTTCTGCTTTGGCGCGGTTAAATAAACGTAAAGTGTCCAGACCACGCAAACGGTCGAGGAAGTTACCACTTAGACGAGCGAGTGCGACAAAATTACGCCGGTTGGCGTCGGCAGCGCCCATTCCGACCAGCACCATAAACAAAGGGATCAATGGTGCAGTGACAAATAAAATTAAACCTGCTGCCCAGTTGATCGGGAAGACAGCAATCAAAATCAGCACTGGAATAAAGACAGCTAAGTACATCTGCGGCAAATAGCGAGAATAGTAATCCTGCATATCTTCAATTTGTTCCAAAATAATCGTTGCCCAACTTCCGGCGGGTTTGCCTTTTACCCAAGCAGGGCCGAGTTGCTCTAATCGATCTAACACTATTTTGCGAATCTGTTGACGTACCTTCATGCCGCAAATAAACCCTACTCGCTCACGCAACCAACTGATCACGGCGCGTACGGCGAAAGTTCCAGCCAGCAAACCAAAATCAGTGATTAATTCCGCGCGCGGGATTTTGTCAATGATCAGCGCTTGCAACAAGGTGGCCAATAACCAAGCTTGAGCAATAATCAGTAACCCACTGAAGAGGCCAAGTAGCATAGACAGGCGGAGCCAACGTTGCGCGGGGGCGCTTTGTTTTTTCAGCCAACGAATCAACTCATACTGTCGTGTTTTATTCATCGGGTAATTTTCTGCGCAAGGTACGGGAAAGCTTCAAAAAATATTTGTCACCTTTGAAGATGGCAAACCAGCGAGGGGCAATATTACCGCGTCAAGCCATGAGGGGAAACCATAATGCTTGTGATAGTCGCCGCATTAGTCGATATCTATAATTTGCTGTTTTTCATTGACATGCCGATATACCAAATAAAGGGCCAACAGAAATTAAAAACGGGCGGCTCACGTATCTGTTAGCTGCCCGTCGGTATTAGGTGAAGTTTTGATATGGATTATTTGTCGTTAACTAATCCATCCAGATAGCGTTCTGCATCCAGCGCGGCCATACAGCCGGTGCCAGCGGAGGTGATTGCCTGGCGATAGATATGATCCATAACATCACCCGCAGCAAACACACCAGGAATTGAGGTTTGTGTTGCATTGCCCTGAATACCGGACTGCACTTTAATATAACCATTTTCCAGTGCTAATTGATCACCAAAAATGGCGGTGTTAGGGCTATGACCAATAGCAATGAATACACCGGCTACCGCTAACTCTTCAGTTTCGCTGTTTTTGGTGGACTTCAGACGTACGCCAGTGACGCCCATATTGTCCCCCAGCACTTCATCCAAAGTGCGATCAGTATGGAGCACAATATTGCCGTTCTTCACTTTTTCCATCAGACGGTCGATCAGGATTTTTTCTGAGCGGAAGCTATCCCTGCGGTGAATCAGGTGAACTTCCTCGGCAATATTTGCCAGATACAGCGCTTCTTCAACGGCAGTATTGCCACCGCCGACCACGGCAACTTTTTGGTTACGATAGAAGAAACCATCACAAGTTGCACAGGCGGAAACCCCTTTGCCCTTGAATGCTTCTTCTGATTCCATCCCGAGATAACGTGCAGATGCGCCAGTTGCAATGATCAGTGCATCGCAAGTGTATTCAGCACCATCACCAAATAGGCGGAATGGACGGTTCTGTAAGTCGACTTTATTGATGTGGTCGAACAGAATTTCTGTTTGGAATTTTTCTGCATGTGCATGCATCCGTTCCATCAGCGCCGGGCCGGTGAGACCTTCTGGATCACCCGGCCAGTTTTCGACATCGGTGGTGGTGGTCAATTGACCGCCTTTTTCCATTCCGGTAATCAATACAGGACTCAGGTTGGCACGTGCCGCATAAACTGCTGCGGTATAACCCGCAGGACCAGAACCCAAAATAATCAATTTGCTATGTTTTGCGGTGCTCATGAATACCTCTTTCCCACAATGGCGGACAATGTTAACGATTGTAGGGAAGTTCGAGCATTAAAAAAAGCAGACAAAAATGTTGTTAGCGATTTGTTTGATAGGTAATGCCTATTTAACGAACTAAATGTATCAAGAACCAGCAGTTAGGGGCAAAACGAAGTCGAGCAGAGTGCAAAAGAGATAGAAATTCCTTTCTACGTTGCAAGTAGAACAGTCTTAAAAATCTTTGACCCCATAAAGAATGTGGCTTGCAGGGCGATGGTTAAAGAAATATCAATAATTTTTGGCACGTTATTTTGCATCATTTTATAGCAAATTTAGGATGAAAAAATAGCGAAGATAAGCGTTCTTGATTTTTAATTATGGCATGTTGTACTGATTTAACTTCTTTTACTTTGACAATCGGCTGTGCATTTGCGAAAACATCATAGGAAGAAGAAATTATCTGCGCGCCATAATTTCAGATTTGGTGTCAGTGATACCAAGCGAAAACCCTGGAATGTTTTCGATTAATGCTGGATGGCATGTGGAGTATGTTCTCGGATAACTGCAGGGGGGAGTTTCTGTTGTTGTTCGTGATGCGCTATCTCTTCCTCAACGCTAATAATCATCGAGTACCTCGCATACAGTTAGACAGACAGGGTGTGAGATAACAACGTGTTGATATATTTGCATAAAACAGGCTGCGGGTCGTGTCTGTAGCAAGCTCAAAATTCATAGTTAATGAGAGCATGTCGCAGACTCAAGGAAATTAAGAGAGATTATAAGATGATAGATAACAAAAAACGCCCGGGGAAAGAGCTTGATCGTATAGATCGTAACATCCTGAATGAATTACAAAAGGATGGGCGTATCTCTAACGTTGAGCTTTCAAAACGAGTAGGGTTGTCACCAACACCATGTCTGGAACGGGTTCGCCGCTTAGAGCGTCAGGGCTTCATTCATGGCTATACTGCACTGCTTAATCCACAGTATTTGGATGCATCACTGCTGGTTATCGTTGAGATTACTCTGAATCGTGGCGCTCCGGATGTGTTTGAGCAATTTAATACCGCTGTAAAAAATCTTGAGGAAATTCAAGAGTGTCACCTGGTTTCCGGTGATTTCGACTATTTGTTGAAAACTCGTGTACCTGACATGTCTGCTTACCGTACATTACTCGGTGAGACCTTGCTTCGCCTACCGGGAGTCAACGACACCCGCACTTATGTTGTCATGGAAGAAGTGAAGCAGAGTAACCGCCTTGTTATTAAAACGCGGTAAACAGGCAGGTGCAAAACCTGAGTAATTTGGTTACACTCCTGTTTATTCATACAGTTTCAACGCCGGGAGGGTTCTCGGCGTTGCTACTCATACTAGTTAACAGGAACCTGGAGAGCCTTTCTTGAGCCAGGAATATACAGAAGATAAAGAAGTTACTTTGAAAAAACTCAGCAATGGGCGCCGTTTGCTTGAGGCTGTTTTGATTGTGGTAACGATTTTGGCAGCCTTCCTAATGGCCGCGCTGCTCAGTTTCAACCCTTCAGACCCGAGTTGGTCGCAAACTTCATGGCATGAGCCGATCCATAATCTTGGTGGAAGTGTTGGCGCCTGGATGGCCGATACATTGTTCTTCACTTTCGGCGTCTTGGCTTATGCAATTCCCGCCATTATGGTGATGTTGTGCTGGGCTGCATTTCGCCAGCGTGATGCCAGTGAGCATGTCGATTACTTTGCACTCTCATTGCGGTTGATAGGCACATTAGCCCTGATTTTAACCTCATGTGGTTTGGCTGCATTAAATATTGACGATCTTTACTATTTCGCCTCTGGCGGGGTGATCGGCAGTCTATTCAGTAATGCCATGTTGCCATGGTTCAACGGTGTGGGGGCAACCCTGACATTGCTCTGTATCTGGGCTGTGGGCCTGACACTCTTTACGGGGTGGTCATGGTTGGTTATTGCTGAAAAAATTGGTGGAGTAGTCTTAGGATCGTTGACATTTATGACTAATCGTTCACGTCGTGAAGAACATTATGACGATGAAGATGACGATTACCAAGTTGATGGGGCGATGACTGCTGAGCAAGATAAAGGCGTTACGCCGAATAAATCGGTTGTGGGTGTAACAGCGGCTACAGCGCTGGCGGCAAACTCCGCCCATGCGGATGACGATGTATTGTTCTCGGCACCATCCGTAACAGATGCACCTGTTAGCTCGATATTGGATGGGGCAACATTGGCTAGTGCAGCAGTTGCTGAAACCAAAGATGGCGATGACCCATTATTGAGTACATTACGTGCAACAGATAATGATGAGCCGTCAGTGTTATCTCCTGCGGGTCCTCCGTCCGAACCCGTTATCAGCCACAGTACAGTGCCGATGGTTGATAATATGGCCGCAACGCCGCCGCTCTATTCTTTTGAAATTCCACAAGAAGCGACGTCTCCTGCGCCAACACGTGTTGCACCGTCGGTTGAAAGGCCTGAGCCTCAACTGGGTTCATGGGACAAACCAGCAACACCCGCTAGCCATTCTCCCTTTGATTTTTCAGCGGCGCAGCGCCATAGCGATCAGGTAGAAAGTACACCTTATATGAACCCTGGAATGGGCACAGATATTGATGGTCTGGCCCCGATGGGGTCGCCAAGTCGCCCTGCGTCTACGATAGGAGTAGTCGCGGCAAGTGCGGCTGCCGCCACGTTTATGCCCGCATTTACCGCTACCAGTGATAGCAGTTTACAGGTTAAACAGGGCATAGGGCCTGAGTTACCAAGGCCTAATCCTGTTCGGATCCCGACACGGCGTGAACTCGCTTCCTACGGTATCAAATTACCGTCTCAGCGTATGGCGGAGCAGGAACAGCGAGAGCAAGAAGCACAAGCTCCTCAAGTTGCTGAAACGTTATTTACAGCGGAGGTTGCCTCTGAAGATGATGATGCATTACAGCAGGCAATCTTGCGTCAAGCTTTTGCTGACCAACAATCAGAGCGTTACGGACAATCAGCCGATGCGGGGGGGAATACTTTCTCTGCGGCAGAGCCAGAAGATGAACAGGCTTTGCAAGAGGCGGCATTACGACAAGCCTTTGCAGCGCAACAGCAACATCGTTATGGTTCTCCGGACGATGAAAATCTTGACGCTAGCGAATATAAACATGCTTTTGTTGAGGAAACGCAACCCGTAGATACCCGTAGTGCCTTTACATTCTCACCGGTTGCAGATCTGGTCGATGAAAGCCCACGTGAGCCTCTGTTTACGCTGTCTCCGTATGTTGACGACGCCGCGCAGCCAGCAACAGTGAAAGGTACTTCTGTACCAGAGCATACTGAACAGGTCTCGGCCTATCAGCCGTCAGGAGTCAATCAAACTCATCAAGTGTATTCTGGCCAATCAGCACCGGTGCAACCAACTCCGACAGCAGTACCGCCAGTTTCACCAGTGCAGCCAACTCCGGCGATGGACAGTTTGATTCACCCCTTCTTGATGCGCAATGATCAGCCTTTGGTCAAACCGACAACACCATTGCCGACGTTGGATCTTCTTTCTTCTCCGCCAGCGGAGGAGGAACCGGTTGATATGTTTGCTCTGGAGCAAATGGCGCGTTTAGTCGAAGCGCGGTTAGGTGATTATCGGGTGAAAGCAGAGGTCGTGGGTATATCTCCGGGGCCGGTCATTACCCGCTTTGAGCTTGATTTAGCACCAGGTGTCAAAGCTTCGCGCATTTCTAATCTTTCTCGCGATTTGGCTCGATCTCTTTCGGCTATTGCCGTGCGTGTGGTGGAAGTGATTCCAGGTAAGCCTTATGTCGGGCTTGAACTACCCAATAAACATCGTCAGACCGTTTATTTACGCGAAGTCCTCGATTGTGCCAAATTCCGAGATAATCCGTCGCCATTAGCTATTGTGTTGGGTAAGGATATTGCTGGGCAACCGGTGGTAGCCGATCTGGCTAAAATGCCTCATTTACTGGTGGCTGGTACCACCGGTTCCGGTAAATCGGTGGGCGTTAACGCCATGATCCTCAGCATCTTGTATAAAGCCACGCCAGAAGATGTGCGCTTTATCATGATTGACCCGAAAATGCTGGAGCTGTCAGTGTATGAGGGGATCCCTCATCTGTTAACCGAAGTGGTTACTGATATGAAAGATGCGGCGAATGCATTGCGGTGGTGTGTCGGCGAAATGGAACGGCGCTATAAGCTGATGTCTGCATTGGGTGTGCGTAACCTTGCTGGATATAACGAGCGAGTGGCTCAAGCTGAAGCGATGGGGCGTCCAATCCCCGATCCATTCTGGAAACCCTCTGATAGTATGGATATTTCACCGCCAATGTTGGTGAAATTGCCTTATATCGTGGTGATGGTGGATGAATTTGCTGACCTGATGATGACAGTGGGCAAGAAAGTTGAAGAGCTAATTGCGCGTTTGGCGCAAAAAGCCCGAGCTGCTGGGATTCATTTAGTCTTGGCAACTCAGCGCCCGTCTGTGGATGTGATTACAGGCCTCATTAAAGCCAACATTCCGACCCGCATCGCATTTACGGTTTCCAGCAAGATAGATTCGCGAACTATCCTTGATCAAGGTGGTGCAGAATCGCTACTGGGGATGGGGGATATGCTGTATATGGCACCTAATTCCTCAATTCCGGTACGTGTTCACGGCGCTTTTGTCCGCGATCAGGAAGTGCACGCGGTGGTTAATGATTGGAAAGCTCGTGGTCGTCCTCAATACATTGAGAGCATTCTCAGTGGTAGTGAGGATGGTGAAGGCGGTAGCCTTGGCTTGGATAGCGACGAAGAATTGGACCCACTGTTTGACCAAGCGGTGAACTTTGTCCTGGAGAAGCGCCGTGCGTCTATCTCCGGGGTACAGCGCCAATTCCGTATCGGCTATAACCGTGCGGCACGGATTATTGAGCAGATGGAAGCCCAGCAGATTGTCAGTACGCCCGGCCATAACGGGAATCGTGAAGTCTTGGCTCCGCCTCCACACGAGTAATATCTTGTTTTGAGGTAGTTAACATAGACAGGGCCGCTTTGCGGCCCTTATGCAAAGAAGCGTAAACCTCAGATTTATCAGATTAATATGCTAACGAAACGGAAATACTTCAGCTAAAGTGGTCAGGTTTATGGTATGCATTCAGCTTACCAGTCATAGACTTAAACGGCACATAGAGTGACAATATAACTCGCTCACTGAATTCGCCTTTGTGGTGGCCCGATTAGGGCGCAATGAATTTTATAAGGTACTTAGAATAATGAAAAAACTGCTTGTTGCTTGCTGTCTGTTATCGGGTTTAATTTCAGCTCACGCGCTGGCAGATGCCAGCTCCGACTTACAAGGACGCCTGAGCAAGGTAAACAGTTTCCACGCTAACTTCTCGCAAAAAGTGACCAGCTCAGAGGGTACAGCAGTGCAAGAGGGTGAGGGGGAGCTATGGGTGAAACGGCCAAATTTGTTTAACTGGCATATGACCTCCCCTGACGAGAGTGTCTTGATTTCTGATGGTGAAACACTGTGGTTCTATAACCCGTTTGTTGAACAGGCCACAGCGACCTGGTTGAAAAATGCCACAGGTAATACGCCATTTATGCTGATTACTCGCAATAACCCGGATGACTGGAAACAGTATAATGTGAAGCAGAAAGGTGATGATTTTGAACTTACGCCGAAAAGCGCCAGTGGCAATTTGAAGCAATTTGCTATCACGGTAACGCCAACGGGCACTATCAAAAGCTTTACTGCGATTGAGCAAGATGGGCAGCGCAGTGCTTATACGCTGAAAGGTCAGCAAAATAGCTCTGCGGATGCCAGTAAATTTAAATTTACCCTACCAAAAGGTGTGACGCTGGACGACCAGCGGCAGTGAGGTCAGTGTGAGTAATATGTCCCTCGATTTTTCCCAGAATGAATTTCAGCCATTGGCCGCGCGGATGCGGCCTTTGACGTTGGAACAATATATTGGTCAGCAGCATTTGCTGGCACCGGGTAAACCGTTACCGCGGGCGATCGTTGCTGGACAATTACACTCGATGATCCTCTGGGGGCCGCCGGGGACCGGCAAAACTACTTTGGCAGAAATTATTGGCCGCTATGGTCAGGCGGATGTCGAACGTATTTCAGCGGTGACCTCTGGCATTAAAGAGATTCGCGAAGCGATTGAGCGCGCGCGGCAAAATCGTGATGCAGGTCGGCGGACAATTTTATTTGTCGATGAAGTCCATCGTTTCAATAAAAGTCAGCAAGATGCGTTTTTACCTCATATTGAAGATGGTACCATCACCTTTATTGGCGCCACGACAGAAAACCCGTCATTTGAACTGAATTCGGCGTTGCTCTCCAGAGCTAGGGTCTATTTGCTGAAAGCTCTCACCGCTGCCGATATTGAAAAAGTTATTGAGCAAGCCATGTCAGACAGCAGTCGAGGCTATGGTGGGCAGAATATAAAACTGCCAGATGAAACTCGCCGTATGATGTCTGAATTGGTGGGAGGCGATGCGCGCCGGGCCTTGAATAGCCTTGAAATGATGGCAGATATGGCAGAAATAGATGCCAATGGGGTGCGGGTATTGACCCCTGACTTACTGAAAGAGGTGTCTGGCGAACGTAGTGCGCGCTTTGATAATAAAGGCGATCGTTATTATGACCTTATCTCGGCAGTCCATAAGTCTATTCGTGGGTCCGCGCCCGATGCCGCCTTGTATTGGTATGCGCGAATTATCACGGCAGGCGGTGATCCGCTCTATGTGGCTCGGCGTTTATTAGCCATTGCATCGGAAGATATCGGTAATGCCGATCCTCGCGCAATGCAAGTGGCTATATCAGCATGGGACTGTTTTACCCGTGTTGGTCCGGCGGAAGGTGAGCGAGCGATTGCTCAGGCGATTGTTTATTTGGCTTGTGCGCCGAAAAGTAATGCGGTTTACACGGCGTTTAAAGCCGCCATGCAGGATGCGCGTGATAAACCTGATTTTGATGTGCCGGAACATCTGCGTAATGCGCCAACCAAACTCATGAAAGAAATGGGGTTAGGGGCTGAATACCGTTATGCCCATGATGAACAACATGCTTATGCTGCCGGTGAGAACTATTTCCCGCCAGAAATGGCCACAACCCGCTACTATTTACCGTCATCCCGAGGTCTGGAAGGCAAAATTGGTGAAAAGCTGGCATGGCTGGCTGAGCAGGATCAAAATAGCCCGATAAAACGCTACCGCTAGCCTTGCTGTTGCGGTAAGGTTAGCGCTATATAGAACGGCTAAGCGGCTGTTTATGCTACTTACGTCGTTAAATTCTTTTCAATAACCCTTTATACCCCAAATCATGGCATTGCTAACAACACTGCAATTCCAGTTCAAGGGTATAACCATAACTACAAGCACAGGACTAGCATGCTCGATCCCAATATGCTGCGCAATGAGCTAGACGCAGTCGCCGAAAGACTGGCTCGCAGAGGTTTTAAACTTGATGTTGATACGTTGCGCCAACAAGAAGAGCGCCGCAAAGTTTTACAGGTTGAAACAGAAAGTCTGCAAGCAGAACGTAACTCCCGATCGAAACTGATTGGCGCGGCCAAGGCGCGTGGCGAAGATATTGAACCATTACGTTTGGAAGTCAATGTCTTGGGTGAAAAGTTGGATGCAGCGAAAGCCGAGTTGGACAAGTTGCAAGACGAAATCCGCGATCTGGCGTTGTCTATTCCTAACTTGCCGGATGATTCTGTTCCAGTGGGTAAAGATGAAAACGATAATCTTGAAGTCAGCCGTTGGGGTGAACCTCGCCAGTATGACTTTGAGGTAAGGGATCACGTTTCCCTCGGTGAAATGGCCGGTGGGCTTGATTTTGCAGCAGCGGTGAAGCTGACTGGCGCGCGTTTTGTGGTGATGAAAGGGCAAATTGCCCGGATGCACCGCGCATTGGCACAGTTTATGCTCGATCTACACACTGAAAAACACGGCTATCTGGAAACTTACGTTCCTTATTTAGTTAACCATGCGACCCTTTATGGGACTGGCCAATTGCCTAAGTTCGGTGGTGACCTTTTCCATACCAAACCATTGGAAGAAGAATCTGACACCAGCACCTATGCATTGATTCCAACGGCGGAAGTGCCAGTGACCAACCTGGTGCGTGATGAGATTCTGGAAGAAGATTCCCTGCCATTGAAAATGACGGCACATACACCTTGTTTCCGTTCGGAAGCGGGTTCTTATGGTCGTGATACCCGCGGTTTGATCCGTATGCATCAGTTCGACAAAGTTGAGATGGTGCAGATAACACGCCCGGAAGATTCAATGGCGGCTCTGGAAGAGCTAACCGGCCATGCAGAGAAAGTGCTGCAATTGCTGGAGTTGCCATACCGTAAAGTCCTGTTGTGTACCGGCGATATGGGCTTTGGCTCCAGCAAAACTTACGATCTGGAAGTGTGGCTGCCGGCGCAGAATACTTACCGCGAAATCTCCTCATGTTCCAACATGTGGGATTTCCAGGCGCGCCGTATGCAAGCGCGTTGCCGTAACAAAACTGACAGAAAAACCCGTCTGGTTCATACCCTGAATGGTTCTGGTCTGGCGGTTGGGCGTACCTTGGTCGCAGTGCTGGAAAACTACCAGCAGGCTGATGGCCGTATTCAGGTGCCTGAAGTGTTACGCCCGTACATGGGCGGTTTAGAATTTATTGGCTAATAGCCGCGAGTCAATTTATCTCGCTTAGTTATCAGGCAGTTATAAAGCCCCCTTGGGGGCTTTTTCTTTTTGCGATTATCAGCGAATACCCGGGATTAAGGGCGCAGAGATTTATCCAACAACATATCGTGCTATCCACTCTCGTGATGTAATTGACTTTTTTATCACCAGTGGCATGATGCGCTCACTTCCCTTGTCCCGACGGCCTCTGTCTTATTATGTCCGCATATTCTCGCCCGGTGCTGCTTTTGCTCTGTGGGCTTTTGCTGTTTACGATTTCTATCGCGGTTTTGAATACATTAGTTCCCTTATGGTTATCTCATCAACAATTGTCGACCTGGCAAGTGGGGATGGTTAGCTCGTCATATTTTAGCGGGAACCTGGTCGGGACATTGATTGCCGGGCGGTTTATCCAGCAATTGGGCTTTAATCGCAGTTATCATTACTCCTGCATTTTATTCGCGCTGGCGACTTGTGGGTTGATGCTGTCGGTTGATTTTTGGAGCTGGCTGGGGTGGCGCTTTTTTGCCGGTGTGGCGTGTGCATTAATTTGGGTCATAGTCGAAAGTGCGCTACTGCGTAGTGGTACGGTAACCAACCGTGGCCAACTACTGGCGGCTTACATGATGATCTACTATCTGGGTACTGTCACTGGGCAATTACTCTTAGGCGTTGTCTCGACTCAACTGCTTAATGTTATCCCGTGGGTCAGTGCGTTGGTCATTACTGCCATGCTACCGCTGCTATTTGCGCATTTCTCGCATCAAGGGAGCGGCGAGTTACCCCATATTGCGGTTTGGCCGATGCTAAAGCGCCGTAGCGCACGTTTGGGGATTAATGGCTGCATTATCTCCGGTGTGTTATTAGGTTCGCTCTATGGGTTGCTGCCGTTGTATTTATCCCATCAAGGGATGAGTGATGCCAGTGTCGGGTGGTGGATGGCACTGCTGGTCAGTTCAGGGATTATTGGGCAGTGGCCAATTGGTAAAATGGCAGACCGCTATGGCCGCTTGTTAGTGCTGCGCATTCAGGTGTTTGTTGTGATTCTCGGCAGCGTGGCGGTTTTGGGTAACTATGCGCTTGCTCCGGCATTGTTTATTTTGGGATGCGCCGGTTTTACTCTATACCCGGTTGCCATGGCCTGGGCCTGTGAAAAGGCCAGTGCTGATGAGTTGGTCGCAATGAATCAGGCGCTCTTGATGAGTTATACCATTGGTAGCCTGACTGGGCCGACGATGACTTCATTGCTAATGCAGCGCTATTCAGACAATCTTTTGTTCATCATGATTGCGGGTGTGGCTTTGGTGTATTTAATGATGTTGCTGCGCAAACCCGATCAGCAAAAAACACCTTACGCGGCAGTATAACCGCTAAAAAAATGCCGCCAGTGGGGTAAACCTTGCATGGCGGCATGATTAAAAATCAGCGTGTTATTGATGGGTATTAATAGATCACTTTGTGACCATAACTTTCCAGAATACCCTTCACACGGTCCATAATTTCTTTGGTCGGGGGTTTTACCCCATCCAATTTGTACTCTTCACCCATGGCAATCCATTTGTGCTTACCCAATTCGTGGTAAGGCAACAATTCGATTTTCTCGATATTGGTCATGTTCTGAGTAAACTCACCCAGCATATGGGCTGATTTGTCGTCATCTGACCAACCCGGAACCACCACATAACGAACCCAGGTTTTCTGATTACGTTTTGCTAAGTAGCGGGCAAATTCCAGCGTTCGGTGATTGGACACACCGACCAGATTTTGATGCACGCTGTCATCCATCTGTTTTAAATCCAGCATGACTAAATCTGTGGCGTCTAATAGTTCATCAATCACTGGATCATAGCGACGTACAAAACCGTTAGTGTCCAGGCAAGTATGAATACCTTCTTCATGACAAGCACGGAACCAATCACGAACAAATTCTGCTTGCAAGATAGCTTCGCCACCGGAGGCAGTCACACCGCCACCAGAAGCATTCATAAAGTGACGATAAGTCACGGCTTCTTTGACCAATTCATCGACAGTAACTTCTTTACCGCCGTGGGTATCCCAGGTATCACGGTTATGGCAATACAGGCAGCGCATTAAGCAGCCTTGGAAGAACACGATAAATCGAATACCCGGGCCGTCAACGGTGCCACAGGATTCGAATGAGTGAATGCGGCCAAGTACGGACATTGCAGGTTACTCCAATACTGGATAAATAAAGGCCCCACTAAGGTGGAGCCTTTTAGTTTAATCTATTTTAGTTAGAACTTATATTGACTGAGTGAATGTACGAGTAATCACATCCTGCTGCTGTTCTTTAGTCAGCGCATTGAAACGAACAGCGTAACCAGAGACACGGATAGTTAACTGCGGATATTTTTCCGGGTTTTCCATCGCGTCTAACAGCATTTCACGGTTCATTACGTTCACGTTCAGGTGTTGACCACCTTCGATGGACGCTTCGTGATGGAAGTAACCATCCATCAGACCTGCCAGGTTAGCTTTACGAACTTCGTCGTCTTTACCCAGTGCATTTGGCACGATAGAGAAGGTATAAGAAATACCATCTTTCGCGTAAGCAAACGGCAGTTTAGCAACAGAAGTCAGAGAGGCAACAGCACCTTTCTGGTCACGACCGTGCATTGGGTTAGCACCTGGACCGAATGGAGCACCAGCGCGACGGCCATCTGGGGTGTTACCGGTTTTCTTACCATAAACCACGTTAGAGGTAATGGTCAGTACAGACTGAGTGGCTACTGCACCACGGTAAGTACGCAGCTTCTGAATTTTCTTCATGAAGCGCTCAACCAGATCACAGGCGATGTCATCAACACGTGAGTCGTTGTTACCAAATTGTGGATACTCGCCTTCGATGTTGAAGTCGATAGCCAGGCCATCAGCATCACGAATGGTGCTTACTTTGGCATATTTGATAGCAGACAGGGAGTCAGCAGCAACAGACAGACCTGCGATACCACACGCCATAGTACGGTAAACATCACGGTCATGCAGAGCCATCAGCGCAGCTTCATAGCTGTACTTGTCGTGCATGTAGTGAATGATGTTCAGCGAGGTAACGTATTGTTTAGCCAGCCAATCCATAAAGTGATCCATGCGTTCCATGACTTTGTCATAGTCCAGCACTTCATCCATCATTGGCGCTTCTTTCGGGCCAACCTGGATCTTCATTTTTTCATCAACGCCGCCATTGATTGCATACAACATGGTTTTCGCCAGGTTGGCACGCGCACCAAAGAACTGCATTTGTTTACCGACAATCATTGGGCTAACACAACAAGCGATAGCATAGTCATCGTTGTTGAAGTCAGGGCGCATCAGGTCATCGTTTTCATACTGTACAGATGAAGTATCGATAGACACTTTAGCTGCATATTTTTTGAAGTTCAGTGGCAGCTTTTCAGACCACAGAATGGTCATGTTCGGCTCTGGAGACGGCCCCATGGTGTACAGGGTGTTCAAGAAGCGGAAGCTGGTTTTAGTCACCAGAGTACGGCCATCAACGCCCATACCTGCTAGTGATTCAGTTGCCCAGATTGGGTCACCAGAGAACAGCTCATCATACTCAGGGGTACGCAAGAAGCGAACCATACGCAGTTTCATCACCAAATGGTCAATCAATTCCTGCGCTTCGATTTCGGTCAGTTTGCCTTCTTTCATGTCACGTTCGATGTAAACGTCAAGGAAAGTAGACACGCGGCCGAAGGACATGGCAGCACCGTTCTGAGATTTAACCGCAGCCAGGTAGCCGAAGTAAGTCCACTGTACTGCTTCTTTAGCGTTAGTCGCTGGACCTGAGATATCGCAACCATATTTGGCTGCCATTTCTTTGATTTGACCCAGAGCACGATGCTGTTCAGCAATTTCTTCGCGCAGCTGGATAGTCATTTCCAGGTCTTTACCGTTTTCCAGGTCATCCTGTAGAGAGTTGAACTGAGCCAGTTTGTCTTTCATCAGGTAGTCGATACCGTAAACGGCTACGCGACGATAGTCACCGATGATACGGCCACGACCATAAGCATCTGGCAAACCAGTCAGTACACCAGATTTACGGCAGTTCAGGATGTCTTTGGTATAAACGTCAAACACACCTTGGTTGTGTGTCTTGCGGTAATCGGTGAAGACTTTTTTCAGTTGTGGGTCAAGTTCACGACCATAAACTTTGCAAGAGCCTTCGACCATTTTAATGCCGCCGAATGGGATCAGCGCACGTTTCAATGGTTTTTCAGTCTGCAAACCAACGATGGTTTCCAGATCTTTATCAATATAACCCGCATCATGGGAAGTGATGGTCGCGACGACGTCGGTATCGAAATCAACTGGCGCATGAGTGCGGTTTTCCAGTTTGATACCTTCCATAACTTTCGCCCACAACTTGTCGGTCGCTTCGGTAGAGCCGGCAAGGAAGGATTCATCGCCTTCATAAGGCGTGTAGTTTTTCTGGATGAAGTCACGAACGTTGACTTCTTTCTGCCAATCACCTTGGGTAAAACCTTGCCATGCTTTGGCCAATTTTTCATTAAGTTCGGTCATAATGCATCTACCTTTTAATGTGAATTTCTTCGAAAACCGTGTGCGGCCACACTTAATGTTGCTGGTCACCGCGCAGATAAATTATCCAGTAAGTCAACCCTACCAATAATCCGCCACCAATGATGTTGCCAATAGTGACTGGAATCAGGTTATCAATAATAAAGTTACTTACGGTTAAGTGAGCAAATTGCTCCGGTGCAGATCCTATGGATTGCCAAAACTCAGGCGATGCGAAGTTTTTAATCACAATACCCATAGGGATCATAAACATATTTGCGATGCTATGCTCAAAGCCGCTGGCAACAAACATTCCCACCGGTAAAATCATCGCAAACATTTTGTCCATTATGGTACGGCCGGAGTAACTCATCCAAACCGCCAGGCAGACCATTAAGTTAGCCAGAATGCCTAAACAGACTGCTTCAACAAAAGTATGGTGCAATTTGTGGTCGGCTGTTTGTAAAACATTCAGACCCCATTGACCATTTGCCACCGTATGTTGTCCCGCAAACCAAATAAGGCACACGAAAAATAGCGCACCGCAAAGGTTCCCAATATAGACATTAACCCAGTTGCATCCCAGTTGACGCCAGGTAATACGGCCACTGGCTTTGGCTACAGTTGTGAGCACGGTAGAAGTGAAAAGATCACCACCACATACCACAACTAACATTAGCCCTAGGGAGAAACAAATACCACCCACCAACTTGGCAAAGCCGAAAGGCACGCCTGCGGTACCGGTAGTCGCTGTAATATAAAAAACAAACGCAATTGAAATAAACACACCAGCAGTAATCGCTAAATAAAAAGTTTTTAGCGGATGCTTGGTGGCTTTATAGACACCGGCATCTTCGGCTACTTTAGCCATTGCCGCAGGTAATAATGCATCGAAGGGGTTGTCAGCTTTCACACTAACTCTCTCTTAAGGGTTAATAAAGCACAACGAGATACTAGCAAAGCAGTATAGCGTGAAAATTGATATGGATCATATTGCGAGAGTTTAGTTCGCTTTAAAACACTACAAAATGTGTGCTTAATGAGCTTAACTTTTTGATTTTTAAAATAAAAAAATATTTTAATATTTACAAATATTTTTGATTGCACTGTTTTAAAGCCGTTGAGAACGTTAAATAAAAACAGTATTTGTAGCTATTTTTATTCATCGCTGTCATTAAAAATTAACTATTTATTTACCTGTTTCTCTGTTTTATCTGATGAGTAAATAATGTTTGTTTAAAGGTGCTGTTTTTTACCTCAGGCGGCGTCAGAAAGTAACGTTTTTTTATGACAAAAACAATTGTTGGCTTGCGGTGTTTGTATTTAATTTAGTCAGGAATAATTGCAAAAAATTAATAGGCGAGAAATCTTGAGATAAAAAAAGCGGCATTTGCCGCTTCATTGGTTAATTACCGCCCCAACAGACAGATAACTAAAATCTGTGGGGCAGCGGGGCTTACTCGCTTTTTGCCCAATAACGGCGTTTTGCTGCCTGTAATTTGGCATAAGCACCCAGCAGTGCTTGATGCGCTGGTAGAGCTTTGAGGTCTTCATCGACACTAAACAGGCCATTAAAGCGTTCTTCACCGGCGATAGCCGCTGATGCGGCCTCTACAGCCTCTTGACCATACATTTTCACAAAAGCGCTATAATACTGGGCTGCATCACGTTCTGGCTCTTGGGTCAGCAACAGCAGAGTTTGCAGGCAACGATAATAATTAGCCTGTTTCGCAGTGAACACAGAAGAGTTGAAATCTTGTGTCCACTCGACCCAAATTAGCGCTTGTTCCAAATCACCGCCCGCCAAGGCCAGCATGGATTTCAACTCGCCAACCCGCAGAGTGTACCAGCCGTTATCTTTACCGGAGGCAATACCCAGCAGCTCACGGACTCGGGCGAAATCATCTAAACCTTCATCATCCAAGGTCTGAATAAGTTCCAGATATTGTGCTGGCTGCCAATCAGTGTCCGGCAGGGCCAGTAAAGTGCTGCGCAGATGCACGCCCATGGTGTTGTTCGCCATCAGCAAATCTTCAGCAGGGTAAATATCTGACCAGCCTGGCACCAGAATCCGGCAGGCGTAGACACTTAAATGTTCATAATCAGCGATATACACTTCAGCATCTTCTTGCTTGAAGATAGCCATCAAGGTGGCGAACTCTTCTTCAGTGGTGCCTTTAAAGCTCCAATCCACGAAAGGATAATCAGCTTGTTGTTTAAACATATCCCAGCTGATTAAGCCGCTTGAATCGATAAAGTGTGTTTCCAGATTGGTATGTTCAGCCACTTCTTCATCATCAAAGGTTGGCGCGGTAAACACATCCAAGTCTTTAAGGCTACGACCTTGCAATAATTCAGTCACGGTACGTTCAAGGGCTACACCGAAATCTGGGTGTGCGCCAAATGAAGCAAAACAAGTTCCGTTGGATGGGTTAAACAGCACCACACAAATGACCGGATAAGCACCGCCTAAAGAAGCATCGTAAGACAGGATCGGGAAACCTTCCTCTTCCAGCTTGGCGATAGCTTCCACCACGCCCGGATAGCGATTTAACACGTCGGCCGGGATCTCTGGCAAGCTGATAGATTCGGCGATAATGCGATTTTTCACTGAACGTTCAAACACTTCAGACAATGCTTGCACGCGGGCTTCATTGGCGGTATTCCCCGCAGACATGCCGTTTGAAACATACAGATTGCCGATAATATTCATCGGAATATAGACAGTTTCTAAATCTGACTGGCGGATGAATGGCAGAGAGCAAATACCGCGTGCAGCGTTACCTGACTGTAAATCCACCAAATCACTGCTAACCAGCTCGTTTTCTGGATCGTAAAACGCCAGCAGGCGCTCATCCAGAATACCTTCCGGTAACAAATCATCTTCAGGAATGGGGAACCATTTCTCATTCGGATAATGAACAAAATCACCTTCCGCAATGGCTTTGCCCAGATAGAAGTCCGCAAAGAAATAGTTAGTGGATAAACGTTCGAAATATTCACCCAAGGCCGAAGCCAATGCGGCTTTCTTGCTAGCGCCTTTGCCGTTGGTAAAGCACAGCGGGCAGTCACGATCGCGGATATGTACCGACCAAACGTGAGGAACCGGATTCAGCCAAGAGGCTTCTTCAATATTAAAACCGAGGTCGCTCAGTTTTTGCTGAAAGCGGGAGATGGAGTCTTCCAGCGCGGCGTCTTTGCCGGGAATAAAAGTTTGGGTCATTGTCTTCACTTTTTGGCGGTACTAAAAACGCGCAATCATACGGGGTTTTAGTTAATAGCTCCATGTATTCCTAAAGCGCAGTAAATGTCACAGTTTTGATATGGATATTCCGGATAATTCGCTAGCTCATAAATGATGGAGTCATAATATGAAGTCTATAAAGCTAACTGTCTTAGCCGGAATCTTAGCAGGGATCAGTGGTTCGGCCTTTGCTCTACCCAATATCACCTTGTTGGCGACCGGAGGAACTATCGCCGGCGGCGGCGATTCAGCCACTAAATCAAACTATACTGCCGGTAAACTGGGCGTGGATGCCCTGGTCGACGCGGTGCCAGAAATGAAAAAACTCGCCAATATTCAAGGTGAGCAAGTGGTGAATATTGGTTCTCAGGATATGAATGATGAAGTTTGGTTGAAATTGGCAAAAAAAATTAATGCTGATTGTGCCAAAACCGACGGATTCGTGATTACCCATGGGACGGATACATTGGAGGAAACTGCCTATTTTCTCGACTTAACCGTCAACTGTGATAAGCCGGTAGTGATGGTGGGGGCAATGCGCCCGGCGACGGCTCTGGGCGCTGATGGCCCACTGAACCTCTACAATGCCGTGGTGGTGGCCAGTGATGCTAACTCGGCTAAACGTGGGGTGCTGGTGGCCATGAATGACCAGGTATTGACGGGCCGTGATGTGATGAAAACCTATACGACCTCGGTGCAAACCTTCCAGTCACCTAATACTGGCCCACTGGGCTATATCTATGATGGTAAAGTGAATTATTTGCATCAGCCGGCACCAAGGCAGCCAGCTTTTGATATCAGTAAGCTGAATGAGTTGCCGAAAGTGGGCATTATTTATAACTATGCTAATGCCTCCGATTTGCCCGCTAAGGCATTGATTGCTGATGGTTATAAAGGGATTGTCAGTGCCGGTGTGGGCAACGGCAACCTGTATCATACTGTGTTCGATACACTGGCAACCGCAGCACATAATGGCGTTGCCGTGGTGCGTTCATCCCGTGTCCCCACCGGATCTACCACTGAAGATGCTGAAGTGGATGATACTAAATATGGCTTTGTTGCCTCCGGCTCACTTAATCCACAAAAAGCACGGGTGCTGTTGCAATTGGCATTAACCCAAACGCAAAAACCACAAGAAATTCAAAAATTGTTCCACACCTATTGATCTAGTCAAACTCTGACGGGGGCTTCGGCCTCCGTATCTCTTTAATTCCTGTAATCTGAAATAAAAATACTAATGCCTTCAGTCAGCTACCTTTAACAGGTGCGCGGCAACATTTTGCCCTTTTTAGACGGCAGGATAACAATAAATGAAAACTTTTGATTTCAACCGGATGGCGCTGGATAAATTCCCTATTGAATTTTTAGCAGAGGTGGGGGTTCGGTGTTTATTGACTTTTGTATTGGTCTTTTTATTTCTTAAGCTGAGTGGCCGCCGTGGTGTACGGCAGATGTCACTATTTGAGGTGGTTATCATTTTGACCCTCGGCTCAGCCGCCGGTGATGTCACTTTTTATGAAGATGTGCCGATACTGCCCGTGGTTATGGTATTCATCAGCATTATGCTTTTGTACCGACTGGCCACTTTCCTCATGTCGCGCAGTGAAAAAATCCAACAATGGATGGAAGGGAAGCCACTCATTATTATCAGTGACGGGGTATTTGTTTGGAAAACCATGCAGCAGGAAAATATTACGCACGATGAATTTTTTATGGAGTTGCGCCAACAAGGTGTCGAGCATCTCGGTCAGGTGCGGCTAGCCATTCTGGAGGTCAATGGGGCTATCAGTGTCTTTTTCTTCAGTACCGAAAAGGTTAAGCCCGGCCTGCCTGTATTGCCAAAATCATGCATTAACCAATTAATTAATAAAGAAAAAATGGGTGAATATGCTTGTGGCCAATGTGGCCTGATTGTTACATTTTCTGATGATTCACATGCTACTTGCCAATGTTGCGGTCACCACCACTGGGTCGAGGCTTTGCATCATCCGCGGGCAAAATGAGTTATCTATCATGCAACAAGGTTATGACTGAGCCAGTTTTAGTGAATAGTTTCAAATAAATGACAAGATAACGCACAGCCTGCTGTGGAAGAGAGGGCGAGTTTCGCCTTCGTGAGTGAATAACCATTGCAGCAGGCGGACTCGAATGATAAAACCGAGTCAGGATAATGATGGCAATCTCAGTTGAGTGTGGTGAGGGGAAATGACACAGGTTTATAATTTTAGCGCTGGTCCAGCAATGCTACCGGTTGAAGTTTTACGTCGTGCGGAACAGGAATTGCGTAACTGGCATGGTCTGGGCACGTCGGTGATGGAAATCAGCCACCGAAGTAAAGAATTTATGCAGGTCGCAGAAGAGGCTGAAAAAGATTTACGCGATTTGATGCAGATCCCAGCCAATTATAAAGTGTTATTTTGCCACGGCGGCGCACGCGCACAGTTCGCCGCAGTACCACTGAACTTGCTCGGCGACAATAACAGTGCCGATTACATCGACGGCGGCTATTGGGCGCACAGTGCGATCAATGAAGCTCAGAAATACTGCACGCCGAATGTGATTGATGTGAAAACTGAGGTTGATGGCCGAACCGGTATTCAGCCGATGAAACAATGGAAATTGAGTGATAATGCCGCCTATGTGCATTATTGCCCGAATGAAACCATTGACGGGTTGGCTATCAATGAAGAGCCTGATTTTGGCAGCAAAGTCGTGGTTGCGGATTACTCTTCATCCATTCTCTCCCGCCCCATTGATGTCAGCCGTTATGGTGTGATTTATGCGGGTGCCCAGAAGAATATTGGCCCAGCCGGTTTGACCCTGGTTATCGTGCGCGAAGATTTGCTCGGTAAAGCCCGCACGGAACTGCCGTCAATTCTTGATTACAAGGTGCTGGCAGAGAATGATTCAATGTTCAACACCCCGCCAACTTTTGCCTGGTATCTGTCCGGCTTGGTATTTAAATGGCTGAAAGAACAGGGCGGTTTGGGCGAAATGGAAAAACGTAATCAGGCGAAAGCTGAGTTGCTGTATGGTGCCATCGACAAAACCGGCTTCTACTGCAATCAGGTTGCTATTGCCAACCGCTCTTGGATGAATGTGCCATTCCAAATGAGAGATCCTTCACTGGACAAACTGTTCTTGAGCGAAGCAGAAGCGCAAGGGCTGCAAGCCTTAAAAGGTCACCGTGTTGCCGGGGGCATGCGCGCCTCTATCTATAACGCGATGCCAATTGAGGGCGTGAAAGCATTAACCGATTTTATGGCTGACTTTGAACGCCGCCATGGTTGATTGCTCTGAGCAAATATTAGTTTTATTTATTAAGTAATTACAACAGCCCCGTCCTGTGCGGGGCTGTTGTTCATCAAAGACTGGAGAGTGCTTTTCCCATGCTGGAATCCCTGACTTTACACCCCATAGCCCTGATTAATGGCACAGTTAACTTACCCGGATCTAAAAGTGTTTCTAACCGTGCACTTCTTCTGGCTGCGCTGGCTGAGGGGACGACCCAGCTGAATAACTTGTTAGACAGTGATGACATCCGCCATATGCTCAATGCATTACAGGCATTGGGAGTAAAATTCCGTCTTTCTGCCGACAGAACGCGCTGTGAAGTTGATGGGCTGGGCGGCAAGTTGGTTGCTGAGCAACCATTAGAATTGTTCTTGGGCAATGCAGGAACGGCCATGCGTCCGCTGGCGGCCGCCCTTTGTTTGGGGAGCAATGACATTGTATTAACCGGTGAACCGCGCATGAAAGAGCGGCCAATTGGTCATTTGGTCGATGCATTGCGCCAGGGCGGGGCACAGATTGATTATCTGGAGCAAGAAAATTACCCGCCGCTGCGCTTATGCGGTGGTTTCCGTGGTGGCAAACTGACCGTAGATGGCAGTGTTTCCAGCCAATTCCTGACAGCGCTCCTGATGACGGCCCCCTTAGCGGAGCAAGATACTGACATTCAGATTCAAGGGGAGTTGGTATCTAAACCTTACATCGACATTACCCTGCATCTGATGAAAACCTTTGGTGTAGATGTTGTGCATGAAAATTATCAGGTTTTCCACATTAAAGGCGGGCAGACTTATCATTCACCAGGTACCTATCTGGTTGAGGGCGATGCATCTTCCGCTTCTTATTTCCTCGCCGCCGCCGCGATTAAAGGCGGGACAGTGCGCGTAACCGGTATTGGTAAAAAAAGTGTGCAGGGCGATACCAAATTTGCTGATGTGCTGGAGAAAATGGGCGCTAAAGTAAGTTGGGGTGATGATTATATCGAGTGTAGCCGGGGGAAATTACAGGGGATTGATATGGATATGAACCATATTCCTGATGCTGCAATGACCATTGCCACCACCGCACTGTTTGCCGATGGCCCGACGACTATTCGTAATATCTATAACTGGCGCGTGAAAGAAACCGACCGCTTATCCGCGATGGCGACAGAGCTGAGAAAAGTGGGCGCACAAGTGGAAGAGGGGCAGGATTACATTCGTGTTGTCCCTCCAGCACAATTAATCGCAGCAGAAATAGGCACTTATAATGACCATCGAATGGCGATGTGTTTCTCGCTGGTGGCTTTATCTGACACTCAGGTCACTATCCTTGACCCTAAATGTACCGCGAAGACTTTCCCAGATTACTTCGAGCAATTAGCGCGGCTGAGCCAATTAGCCTGATCAATCTTTACCGGGTTTATCAGCATGAGATGGGTACCAGTGAGTACCCATTTTTTATTCTGTAACAGACGGTTTTCTCACAAAACCTCACCGATTTTTGCCTGTTAATAGATAAAGAATAAATATTTTTTCTGGCTATCTTTCCCATCTCTTCTACACTCCAGCCACGGCTTATGGTTTTATTTTCAGCAACTAAACCACCGCAGGGTAACAGTTCACTTCGATGCAGCGTATAATACTGCTCCTGTGTTTGCCCTGCCGGGTAGACAAGAGGTTTTGCCTACCGAAAGGAGAGATAAATGACGGCGTCAGCCCCGGTGATAACCGTTGATGGACCAAGTGGTGCAGGTAAAGGTACGCTTTGCAAAGCATTGGCTGAATCGTTGGATTGGCGTTTGCTGGATTCCGGTGCGATATACCGTGTTTTAGCTTTGGCGGCACTGCATCATCAGGTAGATATCAGCACCGAAGAGGCATTAGTTCCACTTGCCGCACATCTCGATGTTCGTTTTGTTTCGCAAAATGGGCAGTTAAAAGTCATTTTAGAAGGTGAGGACGTCAGTAATGAGATCCGCACTGAAACTGTGGGAAATACAGCATCTCAGGCAGCGGCTTTTCCTCGGGTGCGTGAAGCATTATTGCGTCGCCAGCGGGCTTTTCGTGAACCGCCCGGCCTGATTGCCGATGGCCGTGATATGGGCACGGTGGTGTTCCCAGATGCCCCGGTGAAAATATTTCTTGATGCAAGTTCACAAGAACGTGCGCACAGGCGTATGCTACAGTTGCAGGAAAAGGGGTTTAATGTTAACTTTGAACGTCTTTTGTCCGAGATACAGGAGCGGGACTCTCGCGATCGTAATCGGGCTATTGCACCTTTAGTCCCTGCGGCAGATGCGTTGGTACTGGATTCAACCAGTATGTCCATCGAGCAGGTGATCGAACAGGCGCTGGCTTATGCCCAACGAATTCTAGCGTTGCCGTTAAAAAAATAGCGACAATGCGGTCAGTTCTGAGCTCTCAATGATTTATTTTTTAAATAAAATTATTTTTGATGAGCACTTTAACCTTGCTGCAAGGATGTGTGGCGAGGCATGTGAAACAACCCCATCCGGCGGGATGCTAGATGGACGTTAAACTTAAGAATCCTGAAGATTATAAACATGACAGAATCTTTTGCTCAACTCTTTGAAGAATCCCTGAAAACAATTGAAACACGTCCGGGCTCTATCGTCCGTGGTGTTGTTGTTTCTATCGATAAAGATATCGTACTGGTTGACGCCGGTCTGAAATCTGAGTCAGCAATTCCAGTAGAACAGTTCAAGAACGCGCAAGGCGAACTGGAAATTCAAGTCGGTGACGAAGTTGACGTGGCTCTGGACGCTGTTGAAGACGGCTTCGGTGAAACTCTGCTGTCCCGTGAGAAAGCTAAGCGCCATGAAGCATGGCTGATGCTGGAAAAAGCTTACGAAGAAGCTGCAACCGTTACTGGTGTGATCAACGGCAAAGTGAAGGGCGGCTTTACAGTCGAACTGAACGGCATCCGTGCGTTCTTGCCTGGTTCACTGGTTGATGTGCGCCCAGTTCGCGATACTCTGCATCTGGAAGGCAAAGAGCTTGAGTTCAAAGTCATCAAGCTGGATCAGAAACGCAACAACGTGGTTGTTTCTCGTCGTGCAGTTATCGAATCTGAGAACAGCGCTGAGCGTGATCAATTGCTGGAAAACCTGCAAGAAGGCATGGAAGTTAAGGGTATCGTTAAGAACCTGACTGACTACGGTGCATTCGTTGATCTGGGTGGCGTTGATGGCTTGCTGCACATTACTGACATGGCTTGGAAACGTGTTAAACACCCAAGCGAAATCGTCAATGTGGGCGACGAAATCACTGTTAAAGTTCTGAAATTCGACCGCGAACGTACTCGTGTATCCCTTGGCTTGAAACAGCTGGGCGAAGATCCATGGGTTGCTATCGCTAAACGTTACCCAGAAAGCACTAAGCTGACTGGTCGTGTAACTAACCTGACTGATTACGGCTGCTTTGTAGAAATCGAAGAAGGCGTTGAAGGCTTGGTACACGTTTCAGAAATGGATTGGACCAACAAAAACATTCACCCGTCTAAAGTTGTTAACGTTGGCGACGTAGTGGAAGTTATGGTTCTGGACATCGATGAAGAACGTCGTCGTATTTCTCTGGGCCTGAAACAGTGCAAATCTAACCCATGGCAGCTGTTTGCAGAAACCCACAACAAAAACGACCGCGTTGAAGGTAAAATCAAGTCTATCACTGACTTCGGTATCTTCATCGGCTTGGACGGCGGCATCGACGGCCTGGTTCACCTGTCTGACATCTCCTGGAACGTTGCAGGCGAAGAAGCAGTTCGTGAATACAAGAAAGGCGACGAAATCGCAGCTGTGGTTCTGCAAGTTGACGCAGAACGTGAGCGTATCTCCTTGGGCGTGAAACAACTGGCTGAAGATCCGTTCAATAACTACCTGTCTGTTAACAAGAAAGGTGCTATTGTTACGGGTAAAGTCACTGCAGTTGACGCTAAAGGTGCTACAGTTGAATTGGCAGGCGGCGTAGAAGGTTATCTGCGTGCTTCTGAAGCAACTCGCGACCGCGTTGAAGATGCGACGCTGGTTCTGAACGTCGGTGATGAAGTTGAAGCCAAATATACTGGCGTTGACCGCAAAAACCGCGTAATCAGCCTGTCTGTTCGTGCTAAAGACGAAGCTGATGAGAAAGATGCTATTGCTACAGTTAACAACAAGCCAGAAGAAGGTAACTTCTCTAGCGCAATGGCAGAAGCGTTCAAAGCTGCAAAAGGCGAGTAATAACGGGGGGCGATCTTTTCGCCCCTATACGGTAGTTTAGCTGCAAAGCTTGGAGGTAATATGACCAAGTCTGAACTTATTGAAAGACTTGCTGGCCAGCACTCTCATATTCCGGCTAAGGCCGTTGAGGATGCAGTGAAAGAAATGCTTGAACATATGGCTGGAACACTAGCTGAAGGTGAGCGCATTGAGATCCGCGGATTTGGCAGTTTTTCTCTTCACTACCGTGCTCCGCGTGTTGGTCGTAACCCGAAAACTGGTGATAAAGTTGAGTTGGAAGGTAAGTACGTTCCACACTTTAAGCCAGGTAAAGAGTTGCGTGATCGCGCTAATATCTACGGTTAAGTTGTTTACAGCTTACCGCGTTATTATTTATGTCCGAAACACGCGGAGCTATTGCTTCCAGTGAAAGGATATAAAGCTGATACGAAACGGTGCCCCTAAAGGCACCGTTTTTATTTGTTTTTGTATATTAATCTTGACGATGTATCCCTGCCAAAATGCCTTACCCATCAATATATTCCTGATTATTTTAGATGCATCCCGCATTTCTTTTACAGATTTTGCAACTCAATAAAACTGTTCGCGTATCGGCTCGGAACTCCTGTCAGTGGTGCTGGCCCTATAACCAATCTACATAGAAAATTAGTTTCTCACCCACAGTGAGCGGATAGCCATGAGGCTATTTGAGAGTCATAACATGGATGGTTGCTTATCACTTTATCAACAGATCATTGCGCGTTTGCTATCATCGCGGGTCTTTTACCTCTTATTTTGCTACCTCATCTCCCAGGCCCCGGGGTGATTGGCGTGTTACTGGCATTGGGCGCATTGCTATGGGTTAGCGGCAATACTTATTGTCAGTGTCTTGCATTGGCTCTGATGAGTTTTGTTTGGGGATGTTGGCACGGCGATAAGATGTTGATGCAGATTGAGCAATTCACTCAGGGAGATCAACAGATCGTCGCCACAATAAGCAATTCACATTTGTTTTGGGGAGAAGGTAATAAGGTTCTCTTAAATATTCAGCAGATCAATGGAAAGAAGGTGTTTCCTGCTATTAAGGTCACCGTCAAATGGCAAGAGGGCCTGGATTATTGTGCCGGGCAACAATGGCAGTTCTGGCTCCGCATGCGAGGTGTACATAGTTTGCTCAACGAAGGCGGTTTTGATAGCCAGCGTTGGGCTATAGCGAATCGCCGTCCATTACAGGGACGAATCATTAGAGCCGAATTACTTGATGCGCCTTGTAATGCTCGCCAGCAAATCATCCGTATTGTGGAACGGCAACTTGAACCCTATAAACAACGGCAGATATTGCTGGCACTGGCTTTTGGTGAAAGAAGCCAACTGGAACCCCAGTATTGGGCGCTGTTGCGTGATACCGGGACGGCCCATTTAATGGCAATTTCAGGGTTACACATTGCTATGGCGGCGTTATTTGGTGGGATGTTGGCTCGGGCGATTCAGTTTTTACTCCCCGTTAGTCGAGTTGGTCCGCTGTTTCCGCTATTAACTGGCTGGATGGTTGCTGTCATTTACGTTTGGTTAGCAGGGGGGAATCCCCCAGCAGTTAGAGCCGTTATGGCACTAACGCTATGGTTACTGCTTAGGCTTTTTAATGTCTCCTGTAGTACATGGCAAGTATGGTTATGGGCACTAGCGCTAATTTTGCTTAGTGATCCTCTTGCAATACTTTCGGACAGTTTTTGGCTCTCCTGCTTGGCGGTATTTAGTTTGATATGTTGGTTTTATTGGGTACCGCTTTCCCCACGGTTTAAAACAGGTTGGCCGGGGCTGGTTATTCGCGGGCTCCATTTGCAATTCGGTATGATGTTGCTGCTGATGCCATTGCAAATAGTTTTGTTTCATGGCATCAGTTTATTCTCAATGCCTGCAAATTTGTGGGCAGTGCCTCTCGTTTCCTTAATTACTGTCCCTTGTGTTTTGCTGGCTTTGGCTTTCTCTCTCCTTCCTGTGGTTGCTGGGGTGTTCTGGTCGTTGGCTGATATATCGTTGACTGCGGTACTCTTCCCGCTGAGTCTGATGAGAATGGGCTGGTTTCATACTGGAACGGCATCAGTTGCTATCGGATTCAGTGGTTGGCTAGCCATGTTTATATGGCGTTTTGGATGGTGGCGTAACTATTCTATTGGGGTCATGGTGCTTTGTGTGAATCTGGCATTATTGACTCAGCGCCGTGATGAATACCAATGGCGGGTTGATATGTTAGATATTGGGCATGGTCTGGCGGTAGTCATTGAGCACAAGGGGAAAGCCATTATTTTTGATACAGGTAATCGCTGGGTAACCGGCAGCATGGCATCAATGGTGATTTTGCCTTATTTACGCTGGCGAGGTATCACTGTTGAGCAAATTATTCTCAGCCATGACCATCAGGACCATACCGGAGGTTTAGCTGAGATTCAGGCCGCTTTTCCCATGGCTACGGTTCGCGCTCCTTTTTCCTTAAAAGATGTTGTACATACATTGCCTTGTAAACAAGGGGTAGCATGGCAGTGGCAAGGTTTGAATTTCGAGGTGTTATGGCCGCGAGTGCAGGTTGCCAATGCTCAGAATGATGATTCGTGTGTTATTCGTGTTGATGATGGAAAACACAGCTTATTACTGACTGGTGACCTTGAAATGCGCGGTGAGAGAGAGTTGATTAAAAATTCTCGTGCTAAATTAGCTTCAACGTTACTACAGGTTCCTCATCATGGGAGCAATACATCTTCGACACCACCTTTTCTGCGGGCGGTAAAGCCAGAATTGGCTTTTGCTTCTGTTGCACGCTATAACCAATGGCGTCTCCCAGCGAGAAAAGTGACTAAGCGTTACAAAAAAAATAACATTATTTGGCGAGATACCTCGGTGTCAGGACAATTAAGTGTTTATTTTTACAGCAATAGTTGGCAAATTAATGGTTATAGGGAACAATTAATGCCTCGTTGGTATCACCAGCAATTTGGCGTTGGAGGTCATAATGAGTAGAATGGGCCGCTATTTCTTCTGGTGCTGGTATTTGCATGATGAATGATAAAGATCTATCCACTTGGCAGACGTTTCGTCGCCTCTGGCCATTGATCTCTCCTTATAAGACCGGTCTTGTTGTTGCAGCGATAGCATTAATCCTTAATGCCGCCAGTGACACCTTTATGCTGTCATTACTAAAACCCTTGCTTGACGATGGTTTTGGTAAGGCTAATAGCTCAATTTTAAAATGGATGCCTCTGGCCGTTATCGGCTTAATGGTGGTTCGTGGCATAACTGGCTTTATTTCAAGCTATTGCATCTCGTGGGTCTCTGGCAAAGTAGTGATGCATATCCGTCGCCGCTTATTCAGCCATATGATGGGAATGCCGGTTTCATTTTTTGACCAGCAATCAACCGGTACATTGCTATCACGTATTACTTATGACTCCGAACAGGTAGCAGCATCATCTTCTGGCGCACTGGTTACAGTGGTGCGAGAAGGGGCTTCTATCATCGGTTTGTTTATTATGATGTTTTATTACAGCTGGCAGTTGTCGCTGATTTTAATCGTCATTGCACCGATTGTGTCGATTTCTATCCGGTTGGTATCTAAGCGTTTTCGCAATATCAGTAAAAATATGCAAAGCACCATGGGGGAAGTGACCACCAGTGCAGAGCAAATGCTGAAAGGGCATAAAGAAGTTTTGATCTTCGGCGGCCAAAAAGTTGAAACTGAGCGCTTTGAAGCTGTGAGTAACCGCATGCGCCAGCAAGGGATGAAACTGGTTTCTGCTTCTTCGATTTCAGATCCTATTATCCAGTTGATAGCTTCTTTTGCTTTGGCATTTGTATTGTATGCAGCAAGCTTTCCCAGTGTGATGGAAACACTGACCGCCGGTACTATTACCGTGGTGTTCTCAGCCATGATTGCGCTGATGCGTCCGTTGAAATCACTGACCAATGTGAATGCTCAATTCCAACGTGGGATGGCTGCTTGCCAGACATTGTTCACTATTTTGGATATGGAGCAGGAAAAAGATGAAGGTAAACTGGAAGTTGAACGCGCTAAAGGCGAAATAGAATTCCGCCATGTGACGTTCTACTATCCGGGCAAAGATACCCCGGCACTGAATGACATCAATATGCATATCGATGCCGGTAAAACGGTTGCATTGGTGGGGCGCTCAGGCTCGGGTAAGTCAACTATCGCTAATTTAATGACTCGTTTCTATGATGTCAGTGAAGGCAGTATTTTGTTGGATGGTCATGACTTACGTGATTACCGATTGGGTGCATTACGCAACCAGGTCGCGTTGGTGTCGCAAAATGTTCATCTGTTCAATGATACGGTGGCGAATAACATTGCTTATGCCCGTGATGAGCAGTACAGCCGCGCGGAAATTGAAGAAGCTGCCCGCATGGCTTATGCCATGGACTTTATCAATAAAATGGAAAATGGCCTGGACACCGTTATTGGTGAAAACGGCGTCATGCTCTCCGGTGGTCAGCGCCAGCGCATTGCCATTGCACGGGCGCTGTTACGGGATTGCCCAATATTGATTCTGGATGAAGCGACTTCGGCACTGGATACTGAATCAGAGCGGGCAATTCAGGCCGCATTGGATGAATTGCAGAAAAACCGTACTTCACTGGTCATTGCCCACCGTTTGTCGACCATCGAAAAAGCAGATGAGATCCTGGTCATTGAGGATGGACGCATTGTGGAGCGCGGCATGCATGCAGAATTGCTGGCGAAAAAGGGCGTTTATGCTCAACTTAACCGTATGCAGTTTGGCCAATGATTGAGCGCATCTGGTCTGGAAAGTCTTGGCTGTATTTGCTATTGCTGCCGCTGTCCTGGCTATATGGTGCAATCACTTGGCTTATCCGTGTCAGTTATACTCTGGGGTTGCGTTCGGCGTGGCGCTCCCCAGTGCCTGTCATTATTGTGGGTAATCTGACTGCCGGCGGTAATGGTAAAACGCCAGTAGTTATTTGGTTGGTGGAACAGCTGAAACAGCGGGGTTACCGCATCGGGGTTGTCTCCCGAGGTTACGGTGGTAAGTCTGTGTATCCGTTACTGCTATCCAGCGAGACCACAACCACTCAGGCCGGTGATGAACCGGTTCTGATCTATCAACGAACAGGTGCCCCTGTTGCGGTCTCGCCAAAGCGTTCTGATGCGGTTAAAGCATTACTGGAATCTCATGATTTGGATTTCATTATTACTGATGACGGATTGCAGCATTATGCATTACAGCGGGATTTCGAGCTGGTGGTGATTGATGGTGTTCGCCGCTTTGGTAATGGTTGGTGGCTGCCCGCAGGCCCGATGCGCGAGCGGGCAGGGCGACTGCGCTCAGTCGATGCGGTGATAACCAATGGTGGTATTGCTGCCGCCGGTGAAATACCGATGCAACTGGTTGTACAGAAAGCTGTCAATTTGGTGACGGGCGAACGTTTTCCTGCGCAGCAATTACAGCATGTCGTTGCCATGGCCGGGATTGGTCATCCCCCGCGCTTTTTTGCTACGCTAAGTCTGCTCGGCATTGAGCCTAACAAGGAATATGCTTTCGCTGACCATCAGGATTATTCATTGTCTCAACTTAGCTCGCTGACTTCCGGGCCACAAATTTTGCTAATGACTGAAAAAGATGCTGTTAAGTGTCGAGCTTTTGCTCAGCCCAATTGGTGGTATTTGCCAGTGGATGCGCAGTTACCTCCTGACCAGGCTGAACAATTACTGTTGAAAATTCAAGCGCTAGCGCGACATTCTGCATAATCCAATTTATAGACTCAGTGATGTGAGCTTTAGGGCCGCCGCGCATGCTGTTAGCGAACGTTGCTGAGTTTTCTCGTACAGTTGTAGTTCATCAACAACATCAGCGCCCAAGTCCCGTTGGAAATCCTGCTTACTGGAATGTCCTGCAAAATGGTTTTGCCCTTTATCCCCTAAATTCGACTGAAAAATACCTGCGGCACTGACCGGTAGGAAATCTTCATAAACCAAAGGTTCAAATTGGATGAATCCAGCGCCAATCAATTCATCTAAAGTTAAATTTTGTATTGAGGTTGCAGATCCGCCGAGTTTTTTTTCTGTCGGGAAATAGCGGAAGAAAGCGAGTTTTTCTGCGCGCATTGCTGGATAATTATCCGGAAACTGGCTAAATTTTTCGCTAAGAATTGCCATATATTGCGCTGCATTCTCCTCATTTGCAGGAGTTTGCAACTGATCCTGAGCCGCTTGCAGCAGGCGGTCATAAAGATTGCGGCCTTTGGCGGTCAGCGCAGCGCCACGCTGTTCTATTTCGCCAAAGCGGGCGGTATGATTCCCTTGAATAATCTGCCCATCGGATGATACAAACGCGACTTTTTCTTCCAGTGCCTTAAAACTGGTTTGTCGCAGCAGTATTGGGCAATGGCGTGGTGGTGGCCCTTCGATGACGGCTTTGGGGGGAATATTGTGTTTCGGCATGGCAGCTTGTACTGCGTCTATATTCAGTGTTCGTGGGGTCAAGTGGTTAATATGTGGCCCTTTAAAGGCAACGACATCAGCAATTAACCGATGTTGATCATGCAGTTGCTGATAAATCTCAACACTCACAGTGGCTTGATTATGCCAGCGGAATGTTTCCAGGGATTCAGTAATAAAATCAGCCGTGTCATTGTCGGCCAGCCCCCCGGCTGTTTCATGCTTAACAATCAATTCGATAAGGCGGGGCGTGAAAATATTTCTTTTGGCAAGAATATCAACTGCTTGTTGCCGCATTTCTGGCCGCTCAATCAACTCTAACCGCAGCAATGAAGTGAAAATTCTGAATGGGCATATTTGCAATGAAGCCTCATGTACCGCGCGAAAAGCCGTAGAGTGAACAGGTACACCAGCAGGGGCCAGGTCGTAATACCCGACGGGAACCATCCCCATGACAGCAAATAAGCGGCGTAAAGTGGCGAGCTCGGCGGCAGTTCCCACGCGGATAGCGCCATGCCTTTCCATATTTAATCGCTCAATTTCCCCAGTTCGAAGCAAATGGCGGGTCAGTTCTGGCGATTGCTCCATAGTTTGGTTGTTGGTTTCGGCAACTAATTGCAATAAATCACTGTATAACGGGACTTCCGTCTGATACATATTCGACATAGCACTGGAGAACCTGGCGCGTATCTCATCGGGATGAACAAATGGCAGGGCGGTAATCATTGGAATGTTCCTTTTTACCTTTCAACGCAGATATTTACGGCTGCGGATCACGCTGATTCCATTTTATTTTAGGTGAGTTCGCTGAGCTGGGGAGGCGCTGGCGGAGAATATTAGTTTTTTATGCGTTATATCTCATTGATTCTGGGGTTTGTTGCGATCCATGCAATAAAAAAGTTGTATAGATGCGTTTTTTATGTATAAATACACATCGGCCTGTTTTGCAGGCTTATTTATGTGTAAGAGTGCACGAGAGCAAAGTAAAGCAGTTCCTCCCAAGACGCTATTTTCTGATACAGCCTCAAAGACGAACCCCTGAATCTCCTATAAGCAACTCCCATAAGTCATATTTTAGGCGAACCTGTTGAATAAGCATTTATTGCTTTGTGGCTGGTTTGTTAGTTGCTGTATCTGTTGCTGCTCTATTACTTAAAATAATAACGTTTAAAGTAATAACGTTGGGTTATCGGCGGAATAAAATGATCGCGCAAATGTGCCTATCATTTATTCTGGAGATAGACAAAATTCTAAGCCCACATTTATGCGGGTTTTTCATAAAATCAAGCTCATAGAGGTTTAATCAGAAAACTTTAGGATGGGCAACTGCATCTAAACAATAAATAAAAATGAGTTGTTAGGATGCCCAGTAAAAGGAAATTTATTATGACGTTAAAAATGGGCCGCGTGAAATGGTTCAACCAGTCTGAAGGCTACGGTTTTATTTCACCCCACGACGGTGGTTTGGATGTGTATGTCAGCAAGACAGCCATTGCCAACACCAAAAATAAATCACTGAGTGAAGGGCAGGACGTTGAATTCTCTACTTATCGTAGTATTCATGGGCCGTCAGCAGCAGATGTGATCGCTTTCTAAGCAAACGGCTACCCAAGGGTAGCCGCTAGTTTTTTTGCCTCTGTTCGACATGTTTATTTTGTCGTCGGGCAGTTTTGCAGGTGCTTCTATTTGTTTTTGCGGCTTAATTGCTGAAGTTAGCAAACAGCGCAATAATTTTATGGAATACTTTCATTTCTTACTCGATAGATATGGTTATGTGACTTGTGTCACAAAAATACTACTCCTCACAATTCAACATATCAATAACAAAACCAACATTTATCATCCCGATTGCTGAATATATTCACTTATACCAATGTCAATTAACATAACCGCTTGTTATCAATAGCTGATATAAATGACGGCATCGGCGCAGTTAACCTGCATCGGCGGATATGGTATCCTCGACCACTTTCCTGCTGGCTAAACTCCATTCTGGAGGATGTATGGACCACCGTTTACTCGAAATCGTTGCTTGTCCTGTCTGCAACGGTAAGTTGTACTTCAATAAAGAAAACCTTGAGCTGGTATGCAAAGCTGACAATCTGGCTTACCCGGTGCGTGACGGCATCCCGGTATTGTTAGAGAACGAAGCCCGCCCACTGTCCATTGATGAGAAGCACGCATGAGTTTCATTGCTATAATACCCGCCCGTTATGCTTCAACCCGTCTGCCCGGTAAGCCACTGGCTGATATTGCAGGCAAACCAATGGTTGTGCATGTGATGGAGCGGGCATTGGAGTCAGGTGCATCTCGGGTGATTGTGGCAACAGACCATCCGGAAGTGGTGAAAGCTGTTGAAGCAGCGGGCGGCGAAGTATGTTTAACCCGCGCAGATCATCAGTCCGGTACCGAACGCTTAGCGGAAGTCATTGAACGCTATGGTTTTGCTGATGATGATATTATTGTCAATGTGCAAGGGGATGAGCCATTGGTGCCGCCAATGATTATCCGTCAAGTTGCTGATAATTTGGCTGCCTCCAGTGCAGGTATGGCGACATTGGCAGTGCCGATTGAAAGCAGCGAAGAAGCTTTTAACCCTAATGCCGTGAAAGTGGTGATGGATGCGCAAGGTTATGCGCTGTATTTCTCGCGTGCCGCCATTCCGTGGGAAAGAGAGCGCTTTGCTCAATCGAAAGAAACCATTGGTGATTGTTTCTTACGCCATATTGGTATTTATGCTTATCGCGCTGGTTTTGTTCGCCGCTACGTTAATTGGGCACCAAGTAAACTCGAGCAGATAGAGCTGTTAGAGCAATTGCGTGTGCTGTGGTACGGTGAAAAAATTCACGTTGCTGTGGCAAAAGCTGTGCCAGCAGTTGGGGTTGATACGCAAGAAGATTTAGACAGAGTTCGGGCTATTATGCTCAAGCAGTAATCGCAGTAATCATTGTGCAGCTTTCCACGCCAAGCTCAGTTGAGTTTGGCGTTGTTATTTCTGGATCCCACGGGCTTCAATTATTTAACTTTTATTGTGGCTATTATTTGATCTGCATTCTGGAAATATCCCTCCCATCATCCCATGATGAATAATCTATTTCGTCAGATAATCGGACAAAGCCTTATGGAACAGCTGAAAGCTGAATTAAGCGTCGTGCTTGGGGAGTCGATTACCCGCCTTGAGCGCATCAGCGAGCAGCCTTATGCCCACCTGTATGCGATGTATAATCAGCAGGGTCAGGCGATCCCATTGTTGGCAAAGAGTTATGTCTGTCAGGGAATTGCACAGCAAGAAGCCTATAAACTGTCAATGTTGTCGCGCGAAGGCGATATCCGCTTGCCGACTGTGTATGGTTTAGTTATGACCCATCAACCGCCGTATAAAGAAATCTTGCTGATGGAACGCCTTCGGGGTGTTTCGGTAGAAGCGCCCACCCGAACAGGGGAACGCTGGAATGCTTTGATGGATCAGATAGTTGAGGGCGTATTAGCTTGGCACCGGATTGATAGCCATGGGTGTGTCGGCAATGTTGATAGCACACAAGAAAATGATTGGTTCAGTTGGTATCAGCAACGAGTTGAAGTGCTGTGGGCCACGCTATCGAATATGAATTCACCACAAATGACCTTGGAAGATAGGGCAATTCTTTATCGTGCTCGGGCATCATTAAATGCACTTTTCGCCGGTTTTGACGACAGTTCGGTGCTGGTTCATGGCAATCTGACCTTACGCAGCATGCTTAAAGATCCCCGCAGTGATCAATTGCTGGCGATGCTCAACCCCGGCCCCATGCTATGGGCACCGCGGGAGTATGATTTATTCCGTCTTAGTGAAGAGGGGATGCCGAGCCAGCTATTTTATCGCTACCTCAATAAAGCGCCGGTCTCGGAATCCTTTGTGGCCCGTCGTTGGCTCTACACGCTGTGGGAGTTGGTTTCCCGCTTTATTCACACCGGTAATTTGGATCGCGCTTCATTTGATAATGCGGCTAAACAACTGTTACCTTGGCTGAATTAACCGCAAAATTATTCATCATTTTTATTGCCCGTTAATGTTTGCCAGATTAGCCCCAAGGTTTCATACCAGGCGCGCTCGGAATGACCCAAATAGGTTGCTGCCGGAATAGTACGCTCCCAACTGTGTAAGGGGCTGGTAATAGCTAACTGATTGGCGGGCGCTGGAATAGGATTTAACCCCTTGGCGGTAAAGAATTTTATCGCCCGAGGCAAATGACTGGCTGAGGTTACTAGCAAAAAAGGTTTATTACCCACCAAGGTAGCTACCGCTGCCGCTTCTTCAGCCGTATCTTTGGGTTGCTCTAATGCAATAATATCCGCCGCCGGAACCCCTAAACTTTCCGCTACCTGCGCCGCTGTTTTTGCACTGCTTTGGCTGTTCGGGCTAGCGCCACCGGTAAATACCATTTTTGCGTTAGGATGCACGCGATACAGCCGGATCCCTTCAGTCACTCGCGGTAAACTATTCGAGAATAAATTAGCACTTGGCGCCCAATTCGGATTAAACGTGTAGCCGCCACCGAGGACAACAATGTAATCTACCGGGTCGTTTCCCTGATAAGTTGCATATTGTTTTTCCAACGGCAATAACAGGCGATCGGCGACGGGTTGTAGGCTAATAAGCAATAATACCAGCCAACTTAATGCAAAAAGCGTTTTGCCACTTTTTTGCCAGCGGGTAAACCACAATAAGATTAATGCCAGCCCCATGATGATAAGCAGAAAGGGCAGTGGCATTAATAAGCCGCCAACAAACTTTTTTAGGGTAAAAAGCATAAAAACAGGCACCTTTTGGCTGAAAAAACGGCATTTGGCGATGATTACGGGCCAAGAAGATTTATTCTAAGTCAGGCTGTGCCAAAATAGCAGGTTGATAGTCATTCTTTTTGCTGTCGCTATTGATTTGCGAGTCTCTATCAAGGCCGGTAAATCAATAGTTATAGATACAATCGCGGAGCAATTGTCCATGCAGGATCGCAATTTCGATGATATTGCCGAGAAATTCTCGCGCAATATCTACGGCACGACGAAGGGAATGATCCGTCAGGCGGTGGTGTGGCAAGATATCACCGGGCTGTTAGCGCAGTTGCCGCAACGCCCGTTACGGATTTTAGATGCAGGTGGTGGTGAAGGGCATATGGCTTGTCAACTGGCGGAATTGGGTCATCAGGTTCTATTATGTGACCTGTCCGCTGAGATGATCCAACGTGCAAAAGTGGCCGCTCAGGAAAAAGGTGTGAGCCACAACATGCAATTTGTACAAAGTGCAGCCCAGGACATCACCCAACATTTGGAACAGCCCGTTGATCTGATATTGTTCCATGCGGTTTTAGAATGGATTGCAGAGCCACAGCAAGTTCTGCAAATACTTTTTAATGCGTTAAACCCAGGTGGCGCATTGTCATTGATGTTTTTCAATGCCAATGGGTTAGTGATGCGTAATGCGGTATTAGGTAACTTTCAGTTGGCGATACCGGGCCTCAAAAGGCGTCGGCAGCGCTCGTTATCACCGCAATACCCGTTAGACCCGCCGACGGTATACGGTTGGCTTGAGCAAATGGGTTTATCCATTAGCGGTAAGACAGGAGTACGGGTGTTTCACGATTACATGAAAAATAAACAGCAACAAGTCGATGAGTTTGCTGAATTATTGGCGTTGGAACAGCGCTATTGCCGGCAGGAGCCCTTTATCAGTTTGGGGCGCTACGTGCATGTCATGGCGTTTAAGCCGAATCTGAAGGACCCATTATGAGTGAATTTTCCCAGACAGTACCCGAACTGGTCGCCTGGGCGCGAAAAAATGATTTTTCGATTACTCTGCCAACAGAGCGTCTGGCCTTTCTTATGGCTATTGCCACCTTAAATGGTGAGCGGCTGGACGGCGAAATGAGCGAAGGCGAGTTAGTTGATGCATTTCGTCACGTCAGTAAAGGGTTTGAACAGACCACCGAAACCGTGGCAGTGCGCGCCAATAATGCCATTAATGATATGGTGCGCCAGCGCTTGCTCAACCGCTTTACCAGTGAGTTGGCTGATGGTAATGCTATTTACCGCCTGACTCCATTGGGCATTGGTATCACAGATTATTATATCCGTCAGCGCGAGTTCTCCACTCTGCGGTTGTCGATGCAGTTGTCGATTGTGGCGCAAGAGCTGCAACGGGCGGCAGAAGCGGCAGAAGAGGGCGGTGATGAATTCCACTGGCATCGTAATGTCTTTGCCCCGCTTAAATATTCAGTCGCTGAAATCTTTGACAGTATCGACATGACCCAGCGCCTGATGGACGAGCAGCAGCATAGTGTTAAAGAAGATATCGCGGCGCTGTTGAATCAAGATTGGCGTGCTGCCATTGCCAGCTGCGAAATGTTGCTGTCAGAAACCTCCGGTACACTCAGAGAACTGCAAGATACGCTGGAAGCGGCCGGTGATAAGCTTCAGGCGAATTTATTGCGCATTCAAGAAGCCACCATCGGCAATGCGGGCTTGGATTTGGTTGATAAACTGGTCTTTGATTTACAAAGTAAACTTGACCGCATTATCAGTTGGGGCCAGCACTCTATTGACCTGTGGATTGGTTATGACCGCCACGTGCACAAGTTTATCCGTACTGCGATTGATATGGATAAAAATCGGGTATTCGCCCAGCGCTTGCGCCAGTCAGTGCAAAATTATTTTGATAGCCCTTGGGCCTTGACCTACGCCAATGCCGATCGCTTGCTGGATATGCGCGATGAAGAGCTGTCACTGCGTAGTGAAGAAGTCACCGGAGAACTGCCACCGGACCTGGAATTTGAAGAGTTTAATGCTATCCGTGAGCAATTAGCCGCCCTGATTGAACAAGCATTGCTGGTGTATCAGCAGAAAAAACTGCCGCTCAATTTGGGGGAAGTCATGCGCGATTACCTCGCGCAATATCCGCGTGCTCGTCATTTTGACGTGGCTCGTATCCTGGTCGACCAGGCAGTTCGCCTTGGTGTGGCCGAAGCCGATTTCTCAGGGTTACCCGCTGAATGGCTGGCAATCAATGATTACGGAGCCAAGGTGCAGGCACATGTCATCAACAAATATTGAAGTAGTAATGCCGGTTAAACTGGCTCAAGCATTGGCCAACTCCTTGTTTCCGGCACTGGATAGTCAGCTACGTGCTGGCCGTCATATCGGGCTTGATGAGCTGGATAACCATGCTTTCCTGATGGATTTTCAGGAGCAACTGGAAGAGTTTTATACCCGCTATAATGTGGAATTAATTCGTGCGCCGGAAGGTTTCTTCTATCTGCGCCCTCGTTCAACCACGTTAATCCCGCGCTCGGTGTTATCTGAGCTGGATATGATGGTCGGCAAAATTCTTTGTTATCTGTATCTCAGCCCGGAACGTCTGGCTCATGAAGGGATTTTCGCCCAGCACGAGTTGTACGAAGAGCTGCTGAGTCTGGCCGATGAGAGCAAATTGCTGAAGTTTGTTAATCAGCGCTCAACCGGTTCGGATTTGGATAAACAGAAATTGCAGGAAAAAGTGCGAACCTCACTCAACCGGCTGCGCCGTTTGGGTATGATTTACTTTATGGGCAATGACAGTAGCAAGTTTCGTATCACGGAGGCGGTATTCCGCTTTGGTGCCGATGTGCGCAGCGGTGATGATCCACGAGAAGCTCAATTGCGTATGATCCGGGATGGCGAAGCCATGGCGGTCGAAAATAGTCTGTCACTCCATGATGAAAGCGATGAAAGCGACATCACCATGGGCAATGCAACGGACAGTGCAGAGGATGAACAGGAATGATTGAACGCGGTAAATTTCGCTCACTGACCTTAGTTAACTGGAATGGTTTTTTTGCCCGAACATTTGATCTTGATGAACTGGTTACTACCTTATCCGGTGGTAACGGGGCCGGTAAATCTACCGCCATGGCCGCTTTTGTCACAGCATTGATTCCAGATTTAACCTTGCTGCACTTCCGTAACACCACCGAAGCCGGGGCCACCAGTGGCTCGCGCGATAAAGGCTTGCACGGTAAATTGCGCGCCGGAGTGTGTTACTCCACGTTAGATGTGGTCAACTCTCGCCACCAACGGGTGGTTGTCGGGGTGCGACTGCAACAAGTGGCCGGGCGCGATCGCAAAGTTGATATCAAACCTTTTACTATTCAAGGGCTTCCGACGGTAATTCAACCCACACAGATCCTCACCGAAGTGGTGGACGAGCGTCAGGCGCGGGTGTTGTCCTTGCCAGAGCTGAAAGAACGCGTTGAAGCCATGGAAGGGGTGCAGTTTAAGCAATTTAACTCCATCACCGATTACCACTCGCTGATGTTTGATTTGGGTGTGATCCCCAAACGGCTGCGCTCTTCAACTGATCGCAGTAAATTCTATCGTTTGATTGAAGCGTCACTGTACGGCGGTATTTCCAGCGCCATTACCCGCTCATTACGCGATTATTTATTGCCAGAAAACAGCGGCGTCCGCAAAGCATTCCAGGATATGGAGGCGGCGTTGCGCGAAAATCGCATGACGCTGGAAGCTATCCGTGTCACCCAATCCGACCGTGACCTGTTTAAGCATCTCATTTCCGAAGCAACTTCCTATGTCGCCGCTGACTATATGCGCCATGCTAATGAGCGGCGTATTCATCTCGATGGCGCTTTGGTCTTGCGCCGCGATTTACTGGGCAGCCGCAAACAACTGGTGACCGAGCAGTATCGCCATGTCGAAATGTCCCGTGAATTGGCCGAGCAAAGTGCTGCTGAATCTGATCTCGAGACTGATTATCAAGCTGCCAGTGACCATCTCAGTCTGGTGCAAACCGCGATGCGCCAGCAGGAAAAAATCGAGCGCTACCAAAGTGATTTGGAAGAGCTGACTTACCGGCTGGAAGAGCAAAATGAAGTTGTTGCTGAGGCCAGCGAGCAACAGGCTGATAACGAAGCCCGTGCCGAAGCCGCAGAGCTGGAAGTGGATGAGCTGAAAAGTCAGTTGGCTGATTATCAGCAAGCGCTGGATGTACAGCAAACCCGCGCCATTCAATATCAGCAAGCATTACAAGCATTGGAGCGCGCCCGTGCGCTGTGCCAATTACCTGAATTAACGGCCGATAATGCTGAAGATTGGCTGGAAACTTTCCAGGCCAAAGAGCAGGAAGCGACCGAATCTTTATTGCAACTTGAGCAAAAACTGAGTGTTGCAGATGCCGCCCACAGCCAATTTGAGCAAGCTTATCAGTTGGTGGTGACCATCGCCGGTGAGGTCAGCCGCAGTGAAGCTTGGCAAACCGCGCGCGAATTATTACGTGACTGGCCGTCGCAGCAACATTTGGCCGAGCGGGTTCAGCCCTTGCGCATGCGCCTGTCCGAGCTTGAGCAGCGTTTACGTGCCCAGCAAGATGCCGAGCGTTTATTGCAAGAGTTTTGCAAACGTCAGGGGCAAGCTTATCAGCCGGAAGAATTGGAAGAGTTGCAGCGTGAGCTGGAATCACAGATTGAAGAACTTTCTCTCAGTGTCAGTGATGCTGGTGAGCGGCGGATGGAAATGCGCCAGGAACTCGAGCAACTGAAGCAGAAAATTCAGGAATTGACGGCGCGAGCTCCAGTATGGTTGGCGGCACAAGATGCTCTGAGCCAATTGAGTGATCAGAGCGGTGAAGCGCTGGAAGACAGCCGCCAAGTGACTGAATATATGCAACAGTTGCTAGAGCGTGAGCGCGAAACCACCGTCGAACGCGATGAAGTGGCGGCAACTAAACGGGCGATTGATGCACAAATTGAGCGCCTGAGTCAGCCAAGTGGCGCTGAAGATTCGCGGATGATTGCATTGGCCGAGCGCTTTGGCGGCGTGCTGTTATCCGAGATTTATGATGATGTCACGCTCGACGATGCGCCCTATTTCTCCGCGCTGTATGGCCCGTCTCGCCACGGTATCGTGGTGCCGGATTTATCATTAGTTCGTGACCAATTGGCTGGATTGGAAGATTGCCCGGAAGATTTATATCTCATCGAGGGTGACCCGCAGTCATTTGATGACAGTGTCTTTGCCGTCGAAGAACTGGATAAAGCGGTGGTGGTGAAAATTGCCGATCGCCAATGGCGCTATTCTCGCTATCCGGAAGTGCCGCTGTTTGGTCGTGCTGCCCGTGAAAACCGGCTAGAAGCGCTGTACCAAGAGCGTGATAGTCTGGCGGAGCGCTATGCGACACTGTCGTTTGATGTGCAGAAAACCCAGCGTTTGCATCAGGCATTCAGCCGGTTTATTGGTTCTCATCTGGGTGTGGCATTCGATTCTGATCCAGAAGCTGAAATTCGGTTGTTAAATACTCGCCGTGGTGAAATCGAGCGCGCACTGAATGCGCACGAAGACCAAAATCAACAGCAGCGCCAGCAATTCGAACAAGCTAAAGAGGGTATTTCAGCTCTTAACCGTTTGATTCCATTGGTGTCATTGCTGCTTGATGACAGCCTGACAGATCGCGTCGAAGAAATCACTGAAGAGCTAGCTGAAGCACAAGAGGCCGCCCGCCATATTCAGAAACACGGCGCTTCTTTGACCAAGCTTGAACCGCTGCTGGCGGTGCTACAAAGTGACCCGCAGCAACACGAACAGTTGCAGAAAAACTATACTCAGGCGCAAAACAGCCAGCGCCAGGCTAAGCAGCAAGCTTTCGCCTTGACGGAAGTTGTGCAGCGGCGTGCCCACTTTAGCTATACCGATTCTGCGGGGATGCTGACTGAAAACTCCTCTCTGAACGATAAACTGCGCCAGCGCTTAGAACAAGCCGAAGCAGAGCGTACGCGCGCGCGCGAGCAGTTGCGTCAATATCAGGCGCAGTTTACTCAATACAATCAAGTGCTGGCGTCATTGAAAAGTTCTTATGATGCCAAACGTGACATGCTCAAAGAGCTGAGTCAGGAGCTGGTGGATATTGGCGTTCAGGCGGATGCTAATGCCGAAGCCCGCGCCCGCACGCGCCGCGATGAATTGCATGCTGCATTGAGCACCAACCGCTCACGGCGCAATCAGTTGGAAAAACAGCTGACTTTCTGTGAAGCCGAGATGGACAGCTTGCAGAAGAAATTACGCAAGCTGGAGCGCGATTATCACCAAATTCGCGAGCAGGTCGTTAATGCTAAAGCGGGCTGGTGTGCCGTGATGCGGATGGTGAAAGACAATGGTGTCGAGCGCCGCTTACATCGTCGTGAATTGGCCTATATGGATGGCGATGAGCTGCGTTCTATGTCGGATAAGGCGCTGGGGGCATTGCGTCTGGCGGTGGCTGATAATGAGCATTTGCGCGATGTGCTGCGCATGTCGGAAGATCCCAAACGGCCTGAGCGCAAAATTCAGTTCTATATTGCGGTATATCAGCATCTACGCGAGCGTATTCGCCAGGATATCATCCGCACTGATGACCCGGTCGAAGCCATTGAACAAATGGAGATTGAACTCGGCCGGCTGACCGAAGAACTGACCGCCCGTGAACAGAAGCTGGCGATCAGTTCGAAAAGCGTGTCGAATATCATCCGTAAAACCATTCAACGCGAACAGAACCGTATTCGGATGCTGAATCAGGGCCTGCAAGCGGTGTCATTTGGTCAGGTCAAAAGTGTGCGGCTAAATGTGAATGTGCGCGAAGCCCATGCGACCTTGCTTGATGTGTTATCCGAACAGCAAGAACAGCATCAGGATTTGTTCAACAGTAACCGCCTGACCTTCTCTGAAGCGCTGGCAAAACTGTATCAGCGCCTAAACCCACAAATGGATATGGGGCAGCGTTTGCCGCAAACCATTGGTGAAGAGTTACTTGATTACCGTAACTATTTAGAGCTGGAAGTTGAAGTTAACCGCGGTGCAGATGGCTGGTTACGGGCCGAGAGTGGCGCATTGTCAACCGGTGAGGCTATCGGTACCGGGATGTCTATTCTGGTGATGGTGGTACAGAGCTGGGAAGAAGAATCTCGCCGTTTACGCGGTAAAGATATTTCACCTTGCCGCTTATTGTTCCTGGATGAAGCTGCGCGTCTGGATGCGAAATCTATCGCAACATTATTTGAACTGTGCGAGCGGCTGGAAATGCAATTAATTATTGCCGCTCCAGAAAATATCAGTCCAGAAAAAGGGACGACTTATAAACTGGTGCGAAAAGTCTTCCAAAATCATGAGCATGTACACGTAGTGGGCTTACGCGGTTTTGCCAATGAAATACCGACTTTGCCACAGATATCTGCTGAACAATGATATTTCGGTTAATTTTCGCACAATAAAGACGTAATAATAATTAATTCCATCCAATGGCCGCCTAGCGGCCATTTTTATTTGTTGCGACATTTGAGGGTTATATTTTATAACCGAAGAAAATCTGTTAGCGTAAGGTTAATGGCTAATTTAGATTATTATCTACTGAGTAGCATTTCTGTTTATATAATAATACCCAAAGATAGTGGTGGTGTTGTCAACGGCCGATGTTGTCAACGACCGAATCGGGTAACGAGAGCCGCTAACCTACTGCGACTTCAGGGAAGAAAGGTAACGACAAACTATGACGTACTTAGATAAGCATACCGGGGGCATAGAATGTCGGTAGAGAAAAGAAATCCGCGACCTGTATTAGCGTTATATTGCGCTGTGATTTGTAGCGTAATGCCCGTATTTACAGCATCGGCCACAGTGCCGATGATGCCTGTTGATTCATCTTCAGCGCAAAAATCACCGCCACAAAGCATGTCGGTCGCACAAAGCCGCTCTCAATTATTGGCAGTGTTACCGAAAACTATCACGCCGTTCTATTCTTCTGAATTAGCCGTGCTCTATGCTGCCAATAATATGCAGCCAATGTGGCAAGACCAGACTGCTGTCCAGCATTTCCAGCAACAATTAGCGGAAGTGGCTCTCTCCGGTATTCAGCCGCAATTTATGCAATGGGTGAAATGGCTCAGTGATCCTGCTATTACCGGCTTGGCTCGCGACGTTATTCTGTCCGATGCCATGTTAGGTTATTTGCACTTTATCTCAGGCGTTGGTGCAAATGGTAGCGTCTGGCTCTACAACAATGTGCCGTACAAGATGGCGATGCCACCGGCGACGATTTTAAATCGCTGGCAACAAGCTGTACACGAGGGGAACACCGCGCTTTATCTGGCATCTCTGGCACCTCAACATCCTCAATATGAGAAAATGCGTCTGGCGCTGAAACAGATGCTGGCAGACCGGCGTCCGTGGCCACAAATGGCCAATGGCCCGAGTTTACGTCCAGGGCAGTTAAGCGACGATATTCCAGCGCTGCGGGAGATTCTCGACAGAACCGGCATGTTGCACCCGGTGGCGTCTACACCAGTGCACACCCCGGAGGTTATCCCGGCTGATAATCCTGCGGTCGCGGTTGTTAATGATGACCTCTCGGTTGATGAAGAGAAAAACCGTGCTCAGGCCCACAGTTTGGTGGTTAGCCCATCAGCAGCCCCGGTTGCAGACACTCCCGCTAGCGAAGGGGTAGTTGCGCCATCTGCGGCACCACTGGCCGCGACTGTCACGGTAACTGACAATGTCTATACGCCAGAGCTAATGGAAGCCGTCAAACGGTTCCAACAGTGGCATGGTTTGAGTGATGATGGCGTTATCGGTGCCCGTACTCGCGAATGGTTGAATGTTTCTCCACAAACACGGGCGACATTATTAGCCTTAAATATTCAGCGCTTACGCATTTTGCCGGGGCGGGTGGATAACGGCATCATGGTTAACATTCCAAACTATTCGCTGAATTATTATAAGAATGGTGCCGAGGTGCTTTCGTCACGCGTGATTGTCGGCCGCCCAAGCCGTAAAACGCCGTTGATGAGCAGCGCGTTGAATAATGTAGTGGTTAACCCGCCGTGGAATGTGCCGACCTCTCTGGTGCGCCAGGATATCGTGCCGAAAGCGCGTTACGATTCCAGTTATTTCCAGCGCCATGGCTATACGGTATTGTCCGGTTGGAGCAATGATGCCGAAGTTGTCGACCCGTCAATGATTGACTGGAGCATGATTTCACCGAATAACTTCCCATATCGCCTGCGTCAGGCACCGGGTGCCAGCAATTCATTAGGGCGGTTCAAGTTCAATATGCCAAGCTCTGATGCTATCTATTTGCATGACACGCCGAACCATGGTTTGTTCCAGAAAGATATTCGGGCCTTAAGCTCGGGCTGTGTTCGCGTGAATAAAGCGTCTGATTTAGCCAATATGTTGTTGCAGGATGCGGGTTGGAATGATGCTCGTGTTTCCTCGACCCTGAAAAAAGGGGACACCACTTATGTCAACATTCGCCAACGTATTCCGGTGCAACTGTATTATCTGACGGCATGGGTGGCTGAAGATGGTAAACCACAGTTTAGAACAGATATTTACAATTATGATATGACGGTGAGATCCGGTTCACAAATCGCTCATCAAGCTGAACTTTTGCTGCAATAAATGCAGTAAAACTCAATAACTAATGGTCTCAATATCAGGTTGTCTTGTGGGCGCTTCTAAACGGGCGCCCTATAAACCTGGACTAAACGCACAGTGAATGCGTACCGAATGCGGGTTGACTGGTTTTCCGTAGACGGTTATGGTTCGGGACGGTACATATATACCCAAAGTTATTGGAGTTGCAGCCAGCCAACACAGCCGTGGCTCCAAGCCATGAGGGGACAGTACTTACTTTTGACATTCTTGCCGGGTATTAACAGAGATCATGGATAAAATTGATAATCATCGCCGTAAATGGCTAGCGTTAGGCGGGGTAGCGCTCGGGATGTCGCTACTCCCAGGGCAAGCATTTGCTACCCTTTCAACTCCTCGCCCACGCATTTTGACCCTGAATAACCTGAATACAGGTGAGTCCATAAAAGCCGAGTTCTTTGACGGTCGAAACTATAATAAAGATGAACTTTCCCGTTTAAATCATTTATTCCGCGACTACCGAGCTAACAAAGTAAAAAGCATCGATCCCCGCCTATTTGACCAGCTATACCGCCTACAAGGCCTTCTTGGCACCACTAAACCGGTGCAGCTGATTTCTGGCTACCGTTCACTGGATACCAATAATGAACTGCGTGAGCGGAGCCGCGGTGTGGCCAAACATAGCTACCACACTAAAGGGCAGGCGATGGATTTCCATATTCAAGGTATTCAATTGAGCAATATCCGCAAAGCGGCATTAAAAATGCGTGCAGGTGGTGTAGGATATTACCCTCGCAGTAATTTTGTGCATATTGATACTGGGCCAATACGAACCTGGTAATATACCCGTCGCCCTTCAAGATACAGGGGTGTTGGCTGCCCTTGCTCACCCCAGTCACTTAGCTATCTAAGCTTCTGGGGATTTGCTCGGTTGCCGCCTACCTGCATCTTGAAGTAACTTGGGTATCCGCATTTTTATGCCAATGCTTTGAATCTATCCAGTGCATTGGGGGAGCTCTATGAAATATCAAATTATTCCAGTGACGGCCTTTAGTCAGAATTGCACACTGATCTGGTGTGAAGAAACAGGGCTAGCTGCTCTAGTGGATCCCGGTGGTGAAGCTGCCAAGATAATTGCTGAAGTCGCCCGTCAGGGTGTTAAGGTCAGCCAGATTTTGTTGACTCACGGTCATCTGGATCATGTGGGTGCTGCTGCTGAATTAGCTGCACATTTTCAGGTGCCTATCTATGGCCCAGAAAAAGAAGATACGTTTTGGTTAGAAGGATTACCCGCTCAAAGCAGAATGTTTGGGCTGAGTGAGTGTGAAGCTTTCACCCCAACTCGTTGGCTGGAAGAAGGGGATACAATGACGGTGGGCGCAATAGAATTATCAGTATTGCATTGCCCAGGGCATACCCCAGGCCATATTGTTTTCATCGATCAAAAAGATCGTTTGGCATTAGTTGGGGATGTTATTTTTAATGGTGGTGTGGGACGCAGTGATTTTCCACGGGGTGACCATCAGCAATTGATTCATTCTATCCGAACCAAATTATTGCCTTTGGGTGACAATATCACATTCATTCCGGGCCATGGCCCGATGTCTACGTTAGGGCATGAGCGGCAGACCAATCCGTTTATACGTGAAGAACCTGCTGTTTGGTAAGAATGGCAACTTAGTGCGATATAACACTGAGTATCAGATAGCGTCAGATCAAGGAGGGCACCGTGAGGTGCCTTTCTTATATTAGATTTAATTTTTTGTTAAAGTATTTTGTGAACTCTTAATCAGCTATTTATAAATACGACGAACATAATTATGGGGTTCATAAAATTAGCATGACCCTATAATATTCATAAGGCGTAACATAACAGAGAAATATACCCTAGCGACTTCGAGGTGCAGGTAGGCGGCAACTGAGTGAACCTCTTGGAGCTTACACAAGTAAGTGATTGGGGTGAGCAAAGGTAGCCAACACTCCTGCGTCTTGAGGGCACAGGTATAGAACTGATATTGACCCGCCACGACCTTTACTGCCGTTTTAAGTTCGTCATATTATGAGCGCCTTTCAATGGAATCTACTATGCCATTTCGTCGTTTCAGAGTGAATAAATTCCTGTCCCGGCTCGGTTTTTCTTCTATGGTATTATTGCTATTTCTGCTGTTGGGCGCTGTTGTGATTTATGCGCAAACAAAAGCTAATATGCATCAAGATGCTCAAGCCAAGTTATTACAGGGTAGAGAACGTTTCGACCAAATATTTAATAACTTGCAGCATGCTGCTACCCAGGTGGAAACAGGGCTGGGAAAACCTTGTTTACAAGTTGTGCAGAACTTACGCGATCAAGTTGTCTTTATACCGGATGTGCGTTCAGTTTCTTTGGCAAAAAACACGACTATTTATTGTTCTTCAATATATGGTCCAATTTCCGAGCAATTCTATTTAGATGCATTTGTTGATGGGCAATTAGAATTAATGTCGGGTAATGATGTAACTCCTGATCGTGCTTTGATGGTTTATCGGCAAGCTCGAGGGGATTACAGCATTCTGGTCGCTGTTGATGGTTATTATTTACGCAGTATTCTTAATTTATTGAGCGGCGATATCGCATTGCAACTGAGAGTTGGCGATAAATGGATGGATGCGATCGGAATGGTGCATTCAGGTCATCCGACGAATAAAGGCGAACCTTTATACTTGGCCTCAGAAAGATATGCTTATTCATTAAGCACTGCACTTTCTCATCAACAATATTGGGCTTATGCTTGGCAATACGCTCAAGGCAGTTTAATTTTCTTCATATTAATGAGTATTGGCTCGGCGGCACTTGTTTTCTGGTTGTCAGGAAGGGCATCATCACCCACTCAGGTATTAAAACAAGCATTAGAAAATAATGAATTTATTCCTTATATGCAGCCGATTGTCAGCGGTAAGAGGCAATGCTGGGTGGGGTGTGAAGTTTTAATGCGTTGGCAGCATCCAGAGCAGGGATTAATTCAACCAAATCATTTCATTCCTATGGCGGAGGACAGTGAACTTATCGAGCCGATGACGCGTGCTATTATGCAGCAGGTTAGCACAAAGTTTGCGCCTTACGTCAATCAATTACCCGAAGGGTTCCACTTTGGTTTTAATATTAGCGCCAATCATTGCCGTGATCTCAGTCTGGTAGATGACTGCCGTAATTTCATTCAGGCTTTTGGCGGTAATAAAATTAATATCATGCTGGAATTAACTGAACGAAAATTGATTGTTGCAGATGAGATTACAGATAAATTATTTGCCGAACTTCATGCTTTAGGTGTTTATATTGCCATTGATGACTTTGGTACCGGGCATTCGAGCCTAACTTATTTGCAGAAATTTAAAGTCGACTTTCTCAAGATTGATCAAAGTTTTGTCGGGATGATTGGTTCAGATGCTTTGTCGAGCCACATAGTGGGGAATGTCATCGATCTCGCAACTCGGCTGGGATTGCAAACTATTGCCGAGGGAGTCGAAAACGAAACTCAAATGCGTTATTTACAGGCCCATAATGTGGATTATCTACAAGGATATATGTATGGACGACCTATGCCAATGAACGAATTTGCCAAATATTTGTTCCGTTAAGATTATAGGCAGGAGAATAAAAAAGGGTGCCTCTAAGGCACCCTTTTTAAGGCCGGTCGCGGAGGCTTAATTAGAGCACCGCAACGATAGCTTCACACAATGGCGCCATATTGTCTGGCGTCATACCGGCAACGTTAACGCGACCAGAATTTACGGCATAAACAGCAAACTCATTACGCAGACGCAGAACTTGTTCTTTGGTCAGGCCACTGAACGAGAACATACCATTCTGGTTTATGATAAAGCTGAAATCTTGCTTAGCGCCTTTTTCCTGCAAAGTATTAACAAACAACTGACGCATACGGTGAATGCGTTGGCGCATATCAGTCAGTTCTTGTTCCCAAATAGCACGCAGCGCTGGGTTACTCAAAATGGTGGCAACCACAGAGGCACCGTGAGCTGGTGGATTGGAATAGTTAGCGCGGATAACGGCTTTCACTTGGCTGAAAGCGATATCAGCGACTTCACTGTTTGCGGCAACAATAGTACAAGCCCCGACACGCTCATTGTACAAACCGAAGTTTTTGGAATAAGAGCTGCAAACAATCAATTCTTGATGTGTCGCGGCAAAAATTCGCAGGCCTTGGGCATCTTCTTCCAAACCTTTAGCAAAACCTTGATAAGCAAAGTCAAACAGTGGTAACCAACCTTTAGCAACTGAAAGTTCGGCTAATTGGCTCCACTGGGCTTCTGTTGGGTCAATCCCTGTTGGGTTGTGACAGCAACCATGGAACAGCACTACGTCACCAGCCTGGGCTTCTGACAGGCTATTTAACAACCCATCGAAGTCCAGCGCATGATTGGCTGCGTCATAATATGCATATTCAACGACTTCCAGCCCAGCAGCGGCGAAGATATTTTTATGATTTGGCCAGCTTGGATTACTGACCCAGACACGTTTGGCGCTGGTTTGATGGGCAATGAAATCAGCGGCGATACGCAAACCACCAGTACCACCAGGGGTTTGAGCGGTACGCGCACGTTTATCAGCAATAATTGCGCTATCGGCCCCGAACAACAGTTCCTGAGTACAACTGGCGAAAACGGGCAGGCCATCAATACCCAGATAGTTCTTGGTGACTTCATTTTCCAGTAAATACTGTTCAGCTTTCTTTACGCTGGTCAGCACCGGCGTTTTCCCGGTTTCGTCTTTGTAGACCCCGATCCCGAGGTTAATTTTATGAGAGCGGTCATCCGCGCGGAAAATATCGGTCAGACCCAGAATAGGGTCGGCAGGTGCGGCAGTGATTTTTTCAAACATTTCAGAGATTTCCATGGCTTAGCTTTAAGCAAACAGAACTACCAGAGTAGCGCCAGTTGCGGCCTTTGCCAACCGTTTGCAATAAAAAGAAATGAATGTTGTGAGGCGAGGGGATTCAGGGTGAAAAATCGGCAAAATAACGCTTTCTACAGCGCAATCTCCCTGGATTAATCAAGGGTAAAAATGTTAGCCAAGCATAAAAACAAAAAGACAGAGCCGAGGTCCTGTCTTTTTTAACTTAGGTCAGCAGATAAACTGCTTGATTAAGTTTAACTTAGAACTGGTATACCAAGCCAACACCAACAACGTCATCAGTGTTCAGACCGTTAGTACGAGTGAAATCATTCTCGTCCAACAAGTTGATTTTGTAATCAACATAGGTAGACATGTTTTTGTTGAAGTAGTAGTAAGAACCAACAGAAACATATTTCAACAGATCTTGGTTATCGCGAGTCGCGTTAAGATCTTTGCCTTTAGACTGAACGTAGCCTAAAGATGGACGCAGACCGAAGTCGAACTGATATTGTGCAGTGATTTCAATGTCACGAGTCTTGTTAGCGATAGTATCGTTAGCATCGCCGTACGGAGTCATGTTCTGAGTTTCAGCATACATTACAGCCAAGTATACGTTGTTTGCGTCATATTTAGCACCAACGTTCCATGCCTGAGCTTTATCGCCTTCAGCAGTACTGAAACGTTTTTGTTGATCAGTACGGTTTGAAGAAGAGAAACCAGCACCGAAGTTCACGCCGTAACCGATATCATAAGTAGAAGAAATACCGAAGCCGTCGCCATTCTGATCTTTCAGGTTGCTGTAAGTAGTGCTGGTTACATTACCAAGTGCATCAGTTGTTTCAACAATACCGTTACGACCATCTTCATTTTTGCCTTGGTATTGCAGAGCAAAGTTCAGACCATCAACCAGACCGAAGAAGTTAGTGTTACGGTAAGTTGCCAGGCCAGTAGAACGGCCAGTCATGTAGTTGTCAGAGTTGGAGATTGAATCACCACCGAACACTGGCAGCATGTCAGTCCATGCGTTGACATCATAGATTACGCCGTAGTTACGGCCGTAGTCGAATGAACCGAATTCAGCAAATTTCAGACCAGCAAAGCCCAGACGGGTTTTGTTGCCTTTGTCGCCTTGGGATTCAGCGTGGTTAGCCTGAATGTTGTATTCCCACTGGCCGTAACCGGTCAGTTGGTCAGTAATTTGGGTTTCACCTTTGAAGCCGAAACGAACATAAGATTCGTCGCCGTCTTGGCCTTTGTTATCAGAGAACTGGTGACGGGCGTCAACTTTACCGTACAGGTCAAGTTTGTTGCCGTCTTTGTTGTAGATTTCTGCTGCATTAGCTGCACCAGCTACTAACAGTGCAGGGATTACTACTGCAAGAATATTGCGCTTCATCATTATTATTACCCTCATTGGTGTTATTCGGACACCTGCCACTGCCGCCAATAATTTTTTTGGAACTATTGTTGAGAGTTTGGTGTCGTCTGTGTCTGAACGCAGTGTTCCATTCACGGGGGTTATAATCCAGACCGAAAATGCTACCAATTACCTGAATATGTTTCATAGGGATACTATGTGTTACTAAATGTAAATTTCAGGGAACTTTGTGACTTAGATCGAACTTTAAAAAATGACAAAAGCCAGCAGAGCTGGCTTTTATTTATACAAAATCACATTTTTTTCTAAATGACGAACTTAGAAACTGGCATTTCTCGGCGTACGTGGGAATGGAATCACATCGCGAACGTTTTGAACTCCAGTCACATAGGAGATCAAACGCTCAAATCCAAGGCCAAAACCTGAATGTGGTACAGTGCCATAGCGACGCAGATCACGATACCACCAATAATCTTCTTTATTGAGGCCCATTTCTGCCAGACGTGCATCCAACACATCTAAACGCTCTTCACGTTGTGAACCACCGATAATCTCACCAATGCCAGGGGCGAGGACATCCATCGCTGCCACGGTTTTACCATCTTCATTCATACGCATATAGAAAGCTTTGATATCTTTCGGATAGTTTTTGACCACTACCGGCGCTTTAAAGTGTTGCTCAGCTAAGTAACGCTCATGCTCAGAAGACAAATCAATGCCCCAAGAGACATCATTTTCAAATTTCTGACCTGATGCCAATAAAATCTCAATAGCATCGGTGTAGTCAACCTGAGCAAAGTCAGAGGTGACAAAACGCTGTAAGCGATCGACCGCATCTTTATCGACACGCTCGGCAAAGAACTTCATATCATCAGCGCGTTCGTTCAATACCGCCTGGAAAACGTATTTCAACATTTTCTCGGCCAGTGCGGCGACATCATCCAATGAGGCGAAAGCAACTTCAGGTTCAACCATCCAGAATTCGGCTAAATGGCGGCTGGTATTGGAGTTTTCAGCACGGAAAGTCGGGCCGAAAGTGTAAACTTTGGATAACGCACTGGCGTAGGTTTCACCGTTTAGCTGGCCGGATACCGTAAGGAAAGCTTCTTTACCGAAGAAATCCTCACTGAAATCAACAGCGCCAGTATCTGTGCGCGGCAGATTTTCCAGATCTAATGTGGAAACACGGAACATTTCACCGGCACCTTCAGTATCTGAAGCGGTGATAAGTGGGGTTGAAACCCAGAAATAACCGTTCTCATCGAAGAAACGGTGAATGGCTTGTGCCAAAGTATGACGAACGCGAGCAACTGCGCCGATCAGGTTAGTCCGCGGGCGCAAGTGAGCGACTTCACGCAAGTATTCGATACTATGACGTTTTGCTGCCATTGGATAAGTATCAGGGTCATCAACCCAACCGACGACTTTGATAGCGGTGGCCTGAATTTCAAAACTCTGCCCTTCACCTGGTGATGCAACCACAGTGCCAGTGACTTCTACTGAGCAGCCGGTAGTTAAATGCAATACTTCGTCCTGATAATTAGGCAAAGTATTATTCACGACGGCCTGTAACGGGTCAAAGCAGGAACCGTCATAAACGGCAACGAAGGAGATACCCGCTTTAGAATCTCTCCGGGTACGCACCCAACCGCGTACGGTGACTTCACTGTCAACCGCAGCACGGCCTTGCAGTACGTCGACTACAGGCACTACGCTCATAGATTTCTCTCTTTAATAGTTTTGATAAATAGTTAACAACCCAACAAAATGGGGATATTGCTATGTTACTTGCGACAGTGCAGGACACAAGTAGAAATCACCCGTTCAGTGCAACATTTCTATAAATATACCCGTCATACTTCAAACTGCATTTGCGTTGGCTGCACTCAATCACCTGAATCACTTACTCGAGTAAGCTCATCGGGACTCACTTGCTTGCCGCCTTCCTGCAATCTGAATTATCTTGGGTATAAAGACGGCACAAACTGAGAAATGATTGAATCGCGAAATACGGAAGAGTAAAGAGGGGCAAAAAGTACCAGTTTAATTGGGCCGGGCAAGCATCAGCCGCCCGGCATTCAGGTATTAACTGGCTTTCTTGACCAAAGGGAGGGCGAATGCTTCACGCAATTCATCAACAAATGCTGGGTCATGACAAATAGTTTTCCCCGGGCTATCGGAGAGTTTCGCCACCGGTTTGCCGTTACACTCCACCAGCTTAATAACAATATTCAGTGGCTTGACGCCGGGAATATCACAGGTTAAACGCGTTCCAATACCGAATACCAATTTAATCCGTTGGTAAAAATGGCGGTACAGCGACAGTGCTTTTTCCAAGTCTAAATTATCCGAGAACACCAATGTTTTGCTCATTGGGTCAATGCCCAGTTTTTTATAATGGGCGATAGCTTTTTCACCCCATTCGACCGGATCACCCGAGTCATGGCGTAATCCCTGATAGCGAGTAGCGAATGTTTCATCAAAATCACGCAGGAATGCATCCATAGTAATACAGTCTGTTAATGCCACGCCAAGTTGGTTTGGATACTCATCTAACCAGATTTGCAATGCTACGCGCTGGCTGTTGGCCAGAACCGGGCTAATTTGTTGGTGGGCCTGGAACCATTCATGAGCCTGAGTGCCTACCGGAGCTAAAGACAACTTCCGTGCTAAATCATAGTTACTGGTGCCGACAAAGTAGGGAAACTCATCTTTTAATTCGCTGACAATGGCGTGCTGAACCTCGCGGGAAAAACGGCGCCGCGTGCCAAAATCCATTAACTTGAAGTGAGTTATGTCGATATCAGCACTGAGCGCTTTAAATTGCTGAAGTTTGCTGCGCAACTGTGTAATCGCCTGGTCAGCAGTGACAAGCTCGGAGCGGCGGCGATGGACAATCTCACTGATTACCGCTAATAGCGGCACTTCCCACAGAATTGTTTCGCACCATAACCCGGTAATCCGAATGTCTAATTTGCCACCATTATCAGATACGCTGACTTGTTCGGGATTAAAACGAAAGCTATGTAACCAATTTAAATAATCATTTTTAAAAAAGGGTAAGCCGGAGAGATAGAGATACTCATCATCGCTCAGTGTTAATTGGCTCATCAATGTTATCTGATGGCGGATTTCGTCGGCATATTCGCCCAGCAGCTCATCACCACGGCAGCGGAATTCAGCGGCAACGGTAATATGGCGATAACGATGGAACACTGCTTGTTGCATATGAAGCTTATAAGCATCCGTATCAAGCAATGAAGTCAAAATCGGTGAGGCGTCTTGGGTCATGGCGCTGTATAGCATCCTCGTAGGAGCATTTTCCACAGTATGAATGTCGCGGAAGTATACCGGTATTATCCTGTTATTGAAGCCTCATCACACCATAAATGCTAATCAGAGGTCTAGGATTAAACGTGCCATTAGCGATGAAAAAAGTTTTTTGCTAAATGTTCAATCCAATTAAGGTCAGTTTTTTAGCTATTTAGATAATAAAGAGAAAGTTGTATTAAAATAGTAGGGTTATTCACTGAATATAATATCCGCAATAATATTGCACATATTCTGAGTGATTCTTAAACAGTTAGGCAGTTTTTACCCTAGATAACGTCTACCCGAGGTTTTATCTGGGCTCAATGCAATAAGACAATAACCTTGCGAAGCGGCTCGAAAAAGTGGCATTCAATGCTTTATTTGCCTCAATAGCACTGGCTCTCACCTAGGTTTTTTTCACAATTGTGATACATTGAAAAGACTATCTGAGTCCAGGATGAAGTCACTGATAGCGGTGCTTTGAACCTGATTTTATGAGCCAAAACGGCCATAAATATAGACTTGATAATCATATTCACTGATGACGTCAAAAGGGTTTCTATGACACAACAGCCGCAAGCTAAATACCGTCACGATTACAAATCACCGGATTACACTATTACCGATATCGACCTAGACTTTGCCCTCGATGCGCAAAAGACGACGGTGACGGCGGTGAGTAAGGTAAAACGTCAGGCAGCAGACGCGACGCCGTTGGTTTTGGATGGTGAAGATTTAACGCTCATCAGTATCAGCGTTGATGGGCAAGCATGGCCCCATTACCATTTACAGGAAAATTCACTGGTTATTGAGCAATTACCCGCGAATTTTACACTGACTATCGTGAATGATATTCATCCGGCGACCAACAGTGCACTTGAAGGGTTATATCTTTCTGGTAATGCATTATGCACACAATGTGAAGCCGAAGGTTTCCGCCACATTACCTATTATTTGGATCGCCCTGACGTGTTGGCGCGTTTTACCACCCGCATCGTCGCGGATAAATCACTTTATCCTTATTTGCTCTCCAACGGGAATCGTGTGGGGCAGGGAGATCTGGATAATGGTCGGCATTGGGTTAAATGGGAAGACCCATTTCCGAAACCTTGCTACCTGTTTGCCTTGGTCGCGGGCGATTTTGATGTCTTGCGAGATAAGTTTATAACGCGCTCAGGCCGTGAAGTTGCATTAGAGCTTTTTGTTGATCGCGGTAATTTGGATCGTGCTGACTGGGCAATGACCTCATTGAAGAACTCCATGAAATGGGATGAAACCCGTTTTGGCCTGGAATATGACCTCGACATCTATATGATTGTGGCGGTTGATTTCTTCAATATGGGTGCTATGGAAAATAAAGGGTTGAATGTATTCAACTCAAAATATGTTCTGGCAAAAGCAGAAACGGCGACAGATAAAGACTATCTGAACATTGAAGCCGTTATCGGTCATGAATATTTCCATAACTGGACAGGTAACCGAGTTACTTGCCGTGATTGGTTCCAATTAAGCTTGAAAGAAGGGTTAACGGTATTCCGTGATCAAGAATTCAGTTCCGATTTGGGCTCACGCTCGGTTAATCGTATTGAAAACGTCCGTGTGATGCGTTCGGCGCAATTTGCTGAAGATGCCAGTCCAATGGCTCATGCGATTCGTCCAGATAAAGTCATCGAGATGAACAATTTCTACACCTTGACGGTGTACGAGAAAGGGTCAGAAGTCATCCGGATGATGCATACTTTACTGGGGGAACAACAGTTCCAAGCGGGTATGCAACTCTATTTCGAACGCCATGATGGCAGTGCGGCGACCTGTGATGATTTCGTACAGGCAATGGAAGATGCATCTAATGTCGACTTGTCTTTATTCCGCCGCTGGTATAGTCAATCGGGTACACCGATACTGACGATACGTGATGATTATGATGCTGAAAATCAGCAATATCATCTGCATGTTAGTCAGAAAACATTGCCAACCGCCGATCAGCCGGAAAAACTGCCATTACATATCCCATTGGATATTGAGCTTTATGACAGTAAAGGCAATGTGATTGAGTTGCAGAGAAATGGTTTGCCGGTTCATCATGTTCTGAATGTCACAGAAGCCGAGCAAACCTTTACTTTTGATAATGTTGAACACCCCCCCATTCCGTCTCTATTGCGTGAATTTTCCGCGCCAGTCAAACTGGATTACACCTACAGTGACCAGCAACTGACTTTCTTGATGCAGCATGCGCGTAATGAATTCTCGCGCTGGGATGCGGCACAAAGTTTGCTGGCAACTTATATCAAGCTCAATGTTGCTAAATACCAGCAAAAACAGCCGTTGAGTTTACCTAATCATGTGGCTGATGCTTTCCGCGCAATATTGCTTGATGAAAATCTTGATCCTGCTTTAGCAGCACAGATCCTGACATTGCCATCAGAAAATGAAATTGCAGAGTTGTTCACCACTATCGATCCGCAAGCTATCAGTGCGGTGCATGAAGCCATTACCCGTTGTCTGGCAAATGAACTGTCTGATGAATTATTGGCTGTCTATGTGGCGAATATCACCCCTGAATATCGTATTGAACACACTGATATCGCCAAGCGGGCATTGCGCAATATTTGTCTGAGTTACCTGGCCTTTGCGGATGAAGAATTTGCCAACAAGCTTGTTTCTTCCCAATATCATCAGGCAGATAATATGACTGATTCGCTGGCGGCGCTGGCAGCCGCTGTTGCTGCACAGTTACCTTGTCGCGATGAGTTACTGGCGGCCTTTGATGTACGCTGGAATCATGATGGTTTGGTGATGGATAAATGGTTTGCTCTGCAAGCAACCAGCCCAGCGGTTGATGTTCTGGCGCAAGTGCGCGGTTTACTTACACACCCCGCCTTTAGTTTGAGTAATCCAAACCGTACTCGCTCGCTCATTGGTAGTTTTGCTTCCGGCAACCCAGCAGCATTCCATGCCACTGACGGCAGCGGTTATCAATTCTTGGTAGAAATACTCAGTGATTTGAATACCCGAAATCCACAGGTTGCTGCTCGTTTGATTGAGCCATTGATTCGTTTGAAGCGCTATGATTCAGGGCGTCAAACTCTGATGCGTCAGGCCCTGGAACAATTGAAAACATTGGATAATTTATCTGGTGACTTATACGAGAAGATAACCAGAGCATTAGCGGCATAAGTCGGTTATTTGCAAAAGTAAATAATTTGTGAAAATTATTGTTTAAATAGATAGAGGGCATAACGGCCCTCTATTTTTTATCCTTACAATTGTTAACACCAGAGTAACATCAGAGAGCAAGGTCTTTGCATGGCTTTACTTCGCAAACGTTTACTTTCCTGAAAGATGAATTTACCATTCCAGCATCAAAGGCTAGTCACCGCCCGCTCAGGAGATTACATGTATTATCCACTTGTCAAAAAAGCACTTTTTCAGCTTGATCCAGAACGTGCACACGAACTCACTTTTCGCCAGTTAAAACGCGTTACCGGCACACCACTTCAATTCTTGATTCGGCAATCAGTGCCAACCAAACCAGTAAGCTGCATGGGGCTGTCATTCAAAAATCCATTAGGCTTAGCTGCGGGTTTGGATAAAGATGGCGAGTGTATTGATGCTCTGGGCGCGATGGGGTTTGGTTTTATTGAAGTCGGGACAGTAACACCACGACCACAGTCTGGAAATGATAAACCAAGATTGTTTAGAGTCGTCGAGGCCGAAGGTTTGATCAACCGCATGGGATTTAATAATCACGGGGTTGATAACTTAATTGAAAACGTTAAGAAATCACATTTCGGCGGTATTTTAGGTATTAATATCGGCAAGAATAAAGATACGCCGGTAGAGCAAGGTAAAGAAGATTACTTGATTTGCATGGATAAAATTTATCCTTATGCCGGTTATATTGCGATTAATATTTCATCGCCTAATACCCCAGGATTACGATCTTTGCAGTATGGTGAAGCACTGGATGATTTGTTGGCAGCAATTAAAAATAAACAAACTGAATTACATCAGCGGCATCATAAGTATGTTCCTGTCGCAGTTAAGATCGCGCCGGATCTTACTGAAGAGGAATTGATCCAAATAGCGGATAGTTTGGTTCGCCATAATATAGATGGTGTTATTGCTACTAATACCACATTAGATCGTTCTCTTATTCAGGGTTTAAATTATTGCGAACAAGCTGGTGGATTAAGTGGCCGTCCATTGCAATTACGCAGCACTGAAGTGATTCGTCGTTTATCGCAAGAGCTACAAGGTCGGTTACCTATTATCGGCGTCGGTGGAATTGACTCGGTCATTGCTGCGCGGGAAAAAATGGCTGCGGGTGCTTCATTGATTCAAATTTATTCCGGGTTTATCTTCCGTGGGCCAAGTTTGATTAAGAATATCATTACTCATATCTAATTATTTATCTTCTTTACTTGTCTGGGGGTTTATTTATTCCCCCAGCTCGTCTATATTTTATCCCTATAGATTAAATATACATCAAAAGCCTTATATGATTTAGTGCAATTAGATGGGTGAGAGCTCAGTTATTGAGTCAATAATGTTGGCGAGCCTGGCGGGAAGGATAAAATATGCGGATTAAACCAGACGATAAATGGCGTTGGTATTTTGATATCGAACATGACAGGCTCATGTTGGATTTAGCCAATGGTATGATATTTCGGTCGCGGTTCCCATCTAAGATGTTAACTCCTGACGCCTTTGATGAATCTGCATTTTGCGTTGATGATGCCGCACTTTATTTTGAATTCGAAGATCAATGCCGCCAAATTAAAATGGGCCATGAGCAACGCTCAGAATTAATATTAAATGCTTTAGTTGCATTTCGTTTTCTAAAACCATTAATGCCCAAAAGCTGGTATTTTGCACAACAGCCTAAAACGTGGGTACCACAGAATGCGGCGCTGGCCACAGTAAAAGTATTGGATAGCAGTGAAGAGATTAGTTTGTTAGTGGTTGAATCCGGTGACACCGCCAGTTTGTGTTTATTAGCGCAGCCCCAAGTTGTATTAGCTGGGCGTCAGTTGGCATTGGGTGACGCGATAAAAATAATGAATGACCGTTTGTTACCATTAGTGATTCAAGAGGTTTACACCACGACGGCCTATGACCGGGCAGTATAATCTCTTGATACTCGTCATACTTCAAGCTGCATGTGTGTTGGCTGCTCTCACTCACCCGAGTCATTGACTGGCGTCAACTCATCGGGATTCATTCGATTACCGCCTTCCTGCAACTCGAATTATCTAGAGTATATACTCGTCATACTTCAAGCTGCATGTGTGTTGGCTGCTCTCGTTATTCGTCCCGTCCATGGGCTGCCCTTCTGCGAGTCGCATTCCAATATGCTCCCGGCCGATTTGTATCTTATTTACCGCTAAGAGTAATATTTCCTTTGGGTATGCAACTGCAACAAAGTATCGTCCCGTCATTGCCAATAGCACTTTGTTTTAACGGTGCGACATCACCATCGACTAAGGTGATTCTGCAACTACCACATATTCCTGCTCGGCAAGAGTAAGGAATACGGATATTTTGTTGTTCCAGTTGTTCCAATAATACTTGCTGATTATTACCGTTAAAGCGAATGCCATTATATTCAATGGATACGGCTTTGGATTGATCTTGCGGTGCGCTAAGGCTTTCAACTACCGCGCCAGCGGCATAGGGGCGCGGTGGCTTGGTTGACAGAATTTCCACTTCGTCCCCAACTCGAATAATACCACTGTTTCTGGCCACCATATTTTGACCAAAATCGATATCACCATTCTCGGCAGTTCGGAATGTCTGTAGTGTTTGTAATGGCTCGCCCGTTGGATGTTTGCGACCGCGCTCAACACTGACGGTGGTTAATACGCAGCGGCTGCATGGCTTAACCAAATCAAAAGTAATATCGCCCACTCGGATAACCTGCCAACTGTCTTCAGCAAATGCACTCGCGCCGGTCACGACTAAATTGGGGCGGAACTGTTCCAGCTTAATACTGCCGGGGCAGCGTTGCTGTAATTCTTTAAACGAGGCTTCATTAATCAGTAGATAAGGGAAGCCATCGGCAAATGATAGCGGAATTTCCGGCATGGGTTTTACCCGCCGGGTGAGTTCCGGCCCCAGCCAGCGTAATTGTACTTCTCGCTGAAAATAGCCGCTGAGCCAGTTGTTGATAGCCGCAGGGGCAATGAGCGCGGTAAAATGATTTCCCCAAACTTCAGTCGGTTCGGCATTGGCTAAAAAATCATTAAAGCGGATACTGGCACTCTCGCCATCAGGGGCAGTGAGATATAAGCCGTCTGACATTAAGGCGGGGGTAAACATCACCATCTTTGGATATTGGCGCGCAGTAATAAAAGTGCCATCCGGTTCGGTAATCATAAATACGCGGTCAAAGGCCAATCCGCTGCTGCTGACTTGAGCATGAGAAAGCTGCAAACCACGCATGGATTTTACCGGATGAACATAGAGTCGGGAGAGGGTAATCACCATTGCCTCCGTGCGAGTATTAAATAAGAGGGAGCAACTTTATGACAAGCTGCTGGGATTAGCTATAATGCGCAACAATTTTCTTTTTGGTGATAGTGCGATATGAACTCTCTGTTTGCCAGCACGGCGCGTGGACTGGAAGAACTGTTAAAAAGCGAACTCGAAGCGCTGGGCGCTCACGACTGTAAAATAGTACAGGGTGGGGTACATTTTCAGGGCGACGATCGACTCATGTACCAAAGCCTGTTGTGGAGTCGCCTGGCTTCGCGCATTTTGTTACCGCTTAACGATTTTAAAGTATACAGTGACTTAGACTTGTACCTTGGGGTGCAGGCGATTGATTGGCCATCAATTTTTGGTGTGGATAAAACCTTTGCCGTGCATTTTAGCGGTGTGAATGACGAAATCCGCAATAGCCAGTACGGGGCCTTAAAAGTTAAAGATGCCATCGTCGATAGCTTTACCCGTAAACTGGATCAGCGCCCAACCGTGGCTAAACAGCAGCCGGATATCCGGGTGAATGTGTTCCTGCAACGGGATATGGCCAGTGTTGCGCTGGATCTCAGCGGCGAAGGGTTACATCAGCGCGGTTATCGTGATCTGACCGGTCAGGCACCGCTGAAAGAAAACCTGGCAGCGGCCATTATCCAACGTTCTGGCTGGCAGTCGGGCACCCCGATGGTCGATCCGATGTGTGGTTCTGGTACTTTGCTGATTGAAGCCGCCATGATGGCTTCAGATCGCGCCCCAGGGTTGCACCGAGCGCATTGGGGTTTTACCGCCTGGAATGCTTTTAACGAAGAGCTGTGGCGTGAATTGACCACTGAAGCGCAAGTTCGTGCGCGCCGTGGTTTGCAAGAGACAACCTCCCGCTTCTTTGGTTCTGATATTGACCGCCGCGTTATCGAGATGGCTCGGGCCAATGCCCGCCGCGCTGGGGTAGCAGAACTGATAACCTTTAATGCCAATGATGTCAGTAAGCTGGTGAATCCATTACCTGAAGGGCCTGTGGGGACGGTTATCAGTAACCCGCCTTATGGTGAGCGCATGGAAAGCGAACCGGCATTGATTGCGTTGCACAATATGCTGGGCCGCATTATGAAAAGCGCCTTCGGTGGCTGGCGTTTATCCCTGTTCAGTGCCTCGCCGGAACTGCTGAGTTGCTTGCAATTGCGCGCCGAACGCGAATTCAAAGCGAAGAATGGCCCATTGGATTGCGTGCAGAAAAATTACCAATTAGCAGCCAATCCACAGGGAGCTGCGGGTGTTCAGGTCGCTGAGGATTATGCCAACCGTCTGCGTAAGAATGTGAAAAAACTGGATAAATGGGCTAAACAGCAGGGCATTGAATGCTACCGCTTGTATGATGCCGATTTGCCGGATTATAACGTGGCCGTTGACCGCTATGGCAGCAAAGTCGTGGTGCAAGAGTATGCGCCGCCGAAAACCATTGATGCACAAAAAGCGCGTCAGCGCCTGTTTGATGTGATTAATGCGACTTTGGCGGTGCTGAATCTGCCATCCAACCAGTTGGTGTTGAAAACACGTGAACGCCAGAAAGGCAAAAACCAATACGAGAAATTGGCGCAGAAAGGCGAGTTCCTGCTGGTGAGTGAATATAATGCCAAGCTATGGGTTAACCTGACTGATTACCTTGATACTGGCCTGTTCCTTGACCACCGCATTGCTCGTCAGATGCTGGGCAAAATGAGTCAGGGTAAAGATTTTCTTAACCTGTTTGCTTATACCGGTACTGCCAGTGTCCATGCCGGGCTGGGCGGTGCGCGCAGTACCACGACGGTTGATATGTCGCGGACTTATCTGGAGTGGGCTGAGAAGAACCTACGGGCCAATGGTTTAACTGGCCAGCAACACCGCCTTATTCAGGCTGATTGCCTCTCTTGGCTAAGTAACACCGATGAGCAATTCGATGTGATCTTTATTGATCCACCGACATTCTCCAACTCTAAGCGAATGGAGACCACCTTTGATGTTCAGCGCGATCATTTAGTGCTGATGAAAGAACTTAAACGGTTACTGCGCCGTAAGGGAACAATCATGTTCTCGAACAATAAGCGCGGTTTCCAGATGGATTTGGACGGGATAAAAGCGTTGGGATTGGAAGCGAAAGAAATCACCGCACAAACACAATCTGAAGACTTTGCCCGCAATCGTCAAATCCACAACTGTTGGCTGGTTACCCACAGCCACGAGGAAAAGTAGAAACTATGTCGTTAATTAGCATGTCCGGTGCTTGGCTGTCGTTCAGCGATGCACCTTTATTAGATAATACTGAATTGCATATTGAGCCAAACGAGCGTGTTTGTCTGGTGGGCCGTAATGGCGCGGGCAAATCTACCTTGCTGAAAATTCTGAGCAAAGAAATTGCATTGGATGATGGCCGGATAACTTATGAGCAGGATTTGATTGTCGCACGTCTGCAACAAGATCCTCCGCGCAATGTAGCCGGAACCGTGTTTGATTTTGTTGCAGAAGGCGTACAAGAACAAGCCGAGCATCTGAAAGCTTATCATGCCACCCTGCATCAGGTTGAACTTGACCCGAGCGAAAAAAACCTTAATCGCCTGGCGGCATTGCAGGAAATTCTGGACCATCAGGGGCTATGGCAATTAGACAGCCGTATTCAGGAAGTATTGGTTCAGTTGGGTTTATCAGCCGATGCGGAGCTTTCATCTCTGTCGGGTGGTTGGTTGCGTAAAGCGGCATTAGGTCGCGCATTGGTTAGCTCACCAAAAGTGCTGCTGCTGGATGAACCGACTAACCATTTGGATATCGAAACCATTAACTGGCTGGAAGGTTTCCTGAAAGATTTCCAGGGCAGCATTGTCTTTATTTCCCATGACCGTTCCTTTATTCGTGCGATGGCAACACGTATTGTTGACCTGGATCGCGGCAAATTGGTGTCATGGCCGGGTAATTACGAACTGTATCTTGCCAGCAAAGAAGAAGCACTGCGGGTTGAAGAGCTGCAAAATGCGGAATTTGACCGCAAATTAGCGCAAGAGGAAGTGTGGATTCGCCAAGGAATCAAAGCACGACGTACCCGTAATGAGGGCCGTGTTCGCGCCCTGAAAGCGCTGCGGATGGAGCGTTCAGAGCGTCGTGAAGTGATGGGCACCGCCAAGATGCAAGTAGAAGAAACTGTGCGTTCGGGCAAAATTGTCTTTGATCTGGAAAATGTTAACTATCAGGTTGATGGCAAAGTGTTGGTGAAAGATTTCACCGCACAAGTACAGCGTGGCGACAAAATCGCGCTGGTGGGGCCGAATGGTTGTGGTAAAACCACCTTGCTGAAACTGATGCTCGGTCAGCTTAAAGCCGACAGCGGTAAAGTGCATTGCGGAACCAAATTGGAAGTGGCCTATTTTGACCAGCATCGTGCAGAGCTTGATCCAGAGCGCACGGTGATGGATAACCTGGCCGAAGGTAAGCAGGAAGTGATGGTCAATGGCCGTTCACGCCATGTTCTGGGCTATCTGCAAGACTTCTTGTTCCACCCGAAACGCGCCATGACCCCCGTGAAAGCGTTGTCTGGTGGTGAGCGTAACCGCCTGTTATTGGCTAAGTTATTCCTTAAGCCAAGCAACTTGTTGATCCTCGATGAACCGACCAACGATCTGGATGTGGAAACACTGGAACTGTTGGAAGAAATGGTTGATAGCTATCAGGGCACCGTATTGCTGGTTAGCCATGATCGTCAATTCGTGGATAACTCAGTAACAGAGTGCTGGATTTTTGAAGGTAATGGTCAAATCAGTAGCTTTGTGGGCGGTTATTATGATGCTCACCAGCAGCGCGCTGAGGCAAAACCTATTCGTCAAGTGGCGGCTAAAGTTGAAGAAACCAAAGCGGCTGCACCGGTGAAAAACAATACCCCGGCAGCAAAACGCCCCGGCAAACTGAGCTATAACTTGCAGCGCGAGCTGGATCAGTTACCGCAGCAGCTAGAAAAACTGGAAAATGAAATCAGTAGCTTACAGGCCGAGGTCAGCCATGCAGATTTCTTCTCCCGTCCGCATGCAGAGACGCAACAGGTTTTGCAAGCATTAGCTGATGCCGAACAGGCACTAGAAGTTGCATTTAGCCGCTGGGAAGAGCTGGAAGCTCAGAAAAACGGCTAAATGGTGTTTCGCCGCTCAATTAAATGATGTGCTATACGATAGTATGCCTATTGTTATATTAGTATCGTGACAATGTGATACTTAATATACCCAATAGATTTCAATGTGCAGGAAGGCGGCAAGCGAGAGAACCCCGATGAGCTTATATCAGTAAGTGATTCGGGTGACGAGAACAGCCAACACACCTGCGCGTTGAAAGATAAAGGGATAGACAGTTCAGCCGTGAGGGATTCGATATTGTGTTCTGTAATTCAGCCTGAGCACGGCGAGCACTCTGGGCAATCAGGGGACGTCATCCTGTGCCGGCAGTGCGATATGTCAGTGGCCTTACCCCCTTTGCCATACGGCACCAAAGCGGTATGTCCGCGTTGTAAAACCACACTGACTGCGCGGTGGGATGAACCACGTAAGCGCCCGGTGGGTTATGCTATCAGCGCATTGTTTATGTTATTGCTGGCTAATATGTTTCCCTTCGTCAACATGCGTGTGGCGGGGATCACCAGCGAAATAACGTTGATCCAAATATCCAAAGTGATGGTGGCAGATAACTATGCCAGCATGGCAACGTTATTTATGGTTCTGGTTCAATTGATACCCGCTTTCTGCATGGTGGCTATTATCCTGCTTTGTCTGCGGGTGCGCATGCCGCACCGGTGGAAAGCACTGATGGCAAAAGCATTATTCCAATTTAAAACCTGGTGCATGGTGGAGATTTTCCTCGCCGGCGTGCTGGTTAGTTTTGTCAAACTGATGGCCTATGGTGAAATCGGCATCGGCAGCAGCTTTGTCCCTTATTGTTTATTCTGCTTATTACAAGTGCGCGCTTTCCAATGTGTTGACCGCCATTGGATGTGGCAAGATATTGCCCCCGCACCGGCGTTACCTCACCCACTTATTGCGGGCCGAACGGGCTTACGCCAAGGTCTGCGTTCTTGCTCGTGCTGCACTGCAATCTTGCCGCAAGCTCAGGTGGAATGTCCGCGTTGTCATACTCATGGTTATATCCGTCGCCGCAATAGCTTACAGTGGACTATGGCATTATTAGTCACGTCTATCTTGTTGTATATTCCAGCCAACTTAATGCCCATTATGATCACCGAAAGTTTGGGGAACCAGATGAACTCCACCATCATGGCGGGGGTGGTTTTCTTGTGGAGCGAAGGTTCATATCCAGTGGCGTTGGTGATTTTTATTGCCAGTATTATGGTGCCATCATTAAAAATGTTGGCGATCGGTTGGTTATGTTGGGATGCAAAAGGCAAAGGTAATACCGACACCGAACGGATGCATTTTATTTATGAAATAGTGGAGTTTGTTGGTCGCTGGTCAATGATTGATGTCTTTGTTATCGCGGTGCTGTCGTCATTGGTGCGTATCGGGCAACTGATGAGTATCTATCCGGCGATTGGTGCGCTGCTATTTGCCATGGTGGTTATCCTGACCATGTTTGCTGCATTAACCTTCGATCCGCGTTTAACTTGGGATCGGATAAGTGAAACAACCCAAAAGGAGCCGCAAGGTGACGGACAATAATCCCAGCCAGGGTGTGGCGGAAATTGAAAAAATCAAGCGCTGGTCCCCGGTGTGGATCATCCCCATTGTCACTGCGCTGATTGGCGCATGGATACTGTTTTATCATTTTAGCCATCAGGGGCCACAGGTGGTGATGACCACTTTGAATGCTGAGGGTATTGAAGCCGGTAAAACAAAAATAAAGAGCCGCAGCGTGGATGTTGGCATTGTTGAGCAGGTCACTCTGAGTGAAGATCTTAACCATGTTATCGTGCAGGCGCGGTTAAATTCCGGCATGAATACCTTGTTGCACAGTGACACGGTTTTCTGGGTGGTTAAGCCGCAGATTGGTCGTGAGGGGGTTTCCGGTCTGGGAACCTTGCTTTCAGGGGCCTACATTGAGTTACAACCTGGTAGCAAAGGTAAGGCACTTCATGAGTTCACCTTGCTCGATTCCCCGCCATTGGCCTCACCGGATGCTAAAGGGATTCGTATTACACTCGATAGCGAACGAGCCGGGCAGTTGAATGCAGGTGATCCGGTCTTATTCCGTGGCTATCGCGTCGGTTCAGTGGAAACTAGCACCTTTGATGCTAAATCACGCCTGATGCGTTATCAGTTATTTATTGGTGCGCCTTATGACGGTTTGGTCACTAGCAATGTCCGGTTCTGGAAAGACAGTGGCGTAGCAGTCGACCTCTCCTCACAGGGGATGCGGGTTGAAATGGCATCGCTGGCGACTTTGCTCAGTGGCGGAGTCAGCTTTGATGTGCCAGAGGGTGTGGATTTGGGTAAACCAATCACACAAGATAAGGCTGAGTTCAAACTGTTTGATAACCGCAGTAGCATCCAGAACTCGCTGTACACCGAACATGAAGATTTCTTATTATTCTTCTCCGATTCTGTGCGAGGTTTGCAGGCGGGAGCACCAGTTGAATTCCGTGGTATTCGTATCGGTACTGTCGGGGATGTTCCTTTCTTCGCCGAAGGGATGAGACAGCGCGTTGATAATGACTTCCGCATTCCGGTGCTAATCCGCATTGAGCCAGGCCGTTTCCGCGAGGACTTAGGCCCGGATGCCAATTTTGAGCAAATCTTGAAAACCGCCAAAGAACGCGGTCTGCGTGCATCTTTGAAATCAGGTAACTTGTTGACTGGCGCACTGTTTGTCGATCTGGATTTCTATCCAGATGCCAAACCGTGGAAAGGGCCAATGGAAGTGGCGGGCTATCCGTTGTTGCCAACTGTCAGTGGTGGCTTGGCGCAAATTCAGCAAAAAGTGATGCAAACGTTGGATAAGGTTAATAATCTGCCGTTGGATCCTATGGTCAAAGAAGTCACCAAAACACTGGCTGAAAGCCAAAAAACCATGCGTGAAACTCAGAAAACCTTGGAATCATTGACCGCGATTACCTCCAGCCCGGCGATGCAAGATCTGCCCAAAGATCTGCAAAAGACCTTGAATGAGTTGAATCGCAGTATGAAAGGTTTCCAGCCAGGTTCACCCGCCTATAATAAAATGGTGGGTGATATGCAGCGGTTAGATCAGGTCTTGCGTGAATTACAACCAGTATTGCGTACGCTGAATGAAAAGAGTAATGCACTGGTATTTGAAGCGGCAGGAAGTCAGGACCCTCAGCCTAAGAAGGCCAAAAAATGATGAAATGGATGGCAGTTATCGCAGCGCTATTACTCAGTGCATGCAGCAGCACACCGAGCAAAACCTATTATCAGCTACCGGCACTCAGTGCGCCAGCAACCGCGACTAGCAGTGTGGCATCGCGGCAATTGTGGGTTGAACATGTGGGAGTCGCTGATTATCTGGCGGCGGCGGGTTTGGTGTATCAAACCAACGATGTGCAGTATGTGATTGCCAGCAACAACCTTTGGGCCAGCCCATTGGACCAGCAATTGCAGCAAACTCTGGTCACTAATCTGAGCAGTGCGCTGCCGGGCTGGTTGGTGTCTTCACAACCACTTGATAGCGATCAGGATGTCCTCAATGTCACTGTCACCGGGTTCCACGGCCGTTATGATGGCCGAGCTATCATCCGTGGCGTGTGGATACTCAAACATCAGGGGCAGCTGATTAAGCAGCCGTTCGATTTAGAGATCAAACAAAGTGACGATGGTTATGATGCACTGATCCGTACTTTGGCCGAGGGTTGGCAGCAGGAAGCCAAGACAATTGCGGTGCAGTTACAAAACGCTCAGTAATATTTTATCTTAAATAAATCTAACCCTCTTTCGGTAGTCATACTTATATGATACCGGAAGAGGGTTTTTTATTTAAAATCAACCAGATAACATTCATTGTTTCAAATCAATCACTTAGCCAATTCAGTGTGCATAGTTCACAAATATGATATTGGCGTGAATTTTGCGCATTGCTTTTCTGTTTCCTAAGGTCTATCACTTAATTGTGGCTGAACATAAATTAGCCACTGTTTTCTTTCCACCAGACCGAAATATGAGGGAAACGAGGCATGAAGAGACAGAAAAGAGATCGCTTGGAAAGGGCATTGTCACGAGGCTATCAAGCAGGTATTTCAGGGCGTTCAAGAGAAATTTGCCCCTATCAAGCTTTAGACGCCAGATCGCATTGGTTAGGAGGTTGGCGACAAGCCATGGAGGACAGGGCTGTGACCGCTTAAGCGGCTCTCTGTCAGACTAAGGGATAACCTCCGCTTTATGCGTATATTGCGGAGGTTGTTGTTTTTACTCTTTGTCTTTGGCACCGCAGCGTTGTTGGCTGCTCTCGTGCACCCGAATCATTGACTGGCGTCAACTCATCGGGATTTACTCGTTTGCCGCCTTGCTGCAACACCAATGACTTTGAGTAACACTCTCGTTGTTGCTTGGCATCGCAGCGTTGTTGGCTGCTCTCGTGCACCTGGGCTATTCAGCCCAGCGCTTCAGTAGGATGCTGGCATTCACACCACCAAAACCAAAACCATTTGATAGTGCATAGGTCATTTCATGAGGCTGTGCTTGACCTGCAATTATATTCAGCCCTTGAGCCGCTGGATCCAGATTTTCCAGATTAAGTGTTGCCGGCACGATTTGGTCACGTAATGCTAGCACGGTGAAGATAGTTTCCAACCCGCCAGCAGCACCTAGCAAGTGGCCAGTGGCCGATTTTGTTGAGGTTACCGCTAGTGTATTACCCTCACCAAACAAGTGCTTAATGGCATTGATTTCACCCAAATCGCCTACTGGCGTTGAGGTTGCATGAGCATTGAGATGCTGAACCTGTGCAGGAGTTATTCCCGCCTGACGTAATGCAATTTTCATTGCACGATATGCACCGTCACCGTCTTCCGCACCCGAGGTCATATGGTAGGCATCGGCACTGGTGCCGTAGCCGACAATCTCTGCTAATGGTTTTGCGCCCCGCGCCAGAGCATGTTCCAGCTCTTCAATAATCAGCAAACCGGCACCTTCACCCATCACAAAGCCATCCCGGGCACTGTCGAATGGCCGAGAGGCTTTTTCGGGCGCATGATTAGAACCGGTTGATAATGCGCGTGCGGCCGCAAAGCCCGCCAAACTGACTTTATCAATCGCGGCTTCAGCACCACCGCACAAAGCAATATCAGCTTCATCATTGCGGATCAAACGCACCGCATCGCCGATCGCCTGAACTCCAGCTGCACAGGCAGTGACTGGCGCACCAATCGGCCCTTTGAAATGATGTTTGATGGAGACATGACCAGCGGCCAGATTCACCAGAAATGAGGGCACGGTGAAAGGGGAGAGGCGCTTTGGCCCACGGCTATCCGTGGTTCGCACCGCATTGGCGATGGAAGGAAAACCGCCAATACCCGAACCAATGATAGTCGCGGTGCGCTCTTGCTTATCTTCACTATCGGCTTGCCAGCCAGCATGGGCAATGGCTTCATCTGCCGCGGCCATAGCAAACTCAATAAAACGATCCATTTTCTTTTGATCTTTCGGTGCAACAGCTTTATCAGGATCAAAGCCAGCTTCAGGATCGTCTGCAATTGTGGGAACTTGCCCACCAATCTTTGCCGGTAAATCACCTACAATTTCGTCTGGCAGAATACGGATACCCGATTTCCCGGCTAATAGACGCCGCCATACAGCGTCGATACCGCAGCCTAATGGGGAAACCACACCCATTCCTGTAATTACTACACGGCGCATATTCATTATTTTTCCTTTGGAGACTCAATTGAATAGGGGGAATACTTGGCATTGGTTGAGTTTTTCTCACGCATCAATGCCAACCGTTTATTAATTATATCGCTCCTGACCGAACCTGCCGCGAGGGTGACATCCTCTGCACAGATAGGTCGTCGAGTCGCATTGTCCAGTAATATGGGTTCGACAGGGGCACCGCTCCGGCGATCGGTGAGTATGGCTGCCGGGCCATCCGGCGCAAAATGTTGATTACCCCAATGAAACAAGGCAGCGATCACTGGGAAGAAATCATTACCACGTTCAGTCAATAAGTATTCATAGCGGGCGGGGCGAGAATGATAAAGCTGTTTCTTCAGGATGCCACTTTCCACCAAATATTTAAGGCGGCGGGTGAGGATCGTGGGTGAAAGCTGCAAACTTTGCTGAAATTCATCAAACCGTGTTAACCCCTGAAAAGCATCACGGATGATCAGTATGCTCCACCATTCGCCTACCCGTTCGAGAGAGCGCGCCACCGGGCAAGGCATATCTTGAAAGTGAGTTCTTTGCATATCACTCCTCGGATGATTTTTGTGGGCATAGAGAGCTGCCGCCAAAGCTAAACATTAGTCACTACATTTATTGTAGTGACTAATGTTTAAAAAAATGCCATTGGCATCATAATAATGGTGCAGGGGGTTAACAGCCCCTGCACCAGAAGTATTAGAAAGCAGCAGTGTCTTTAAACAGGCCCACTTTCAAGTCGGTGGCGGTATAAATAACTTTGCCATCAACTAATACTTCGCCATCAGCCACACCCATAATCAGTTTACGCATAATAATGCGTTTAAAATTAATACGGTATGTCACTTTTTTGGCATCTGGCAGAACTTGCCCGGTAAATTTCACTTCACCGACACCGAGTGCGCGGCCTTTGCCTTCGCCACCCAACCAGCCAAGATAGAAACCAACCAATTGCCACATAGCATCAAGGCCCAAGCAGCCAGGCATTACCGGGTCACCAATAAAGTGGCAACCGAAGAACCATAGGTCCGGATTAATATCCAGTTCCGCTTCCACATAACCTTTGCCATAGGTGCCGCCGTCTTCTGTCATTTTGACGACACGATCCATCATTAACATATTTCCTGCTGGCAATGGTGGACCGCCAGCGCCAAACAGCTCGCCACGGCCTGATGCTTCAAGGTCTTCTTTTGTATAGGATTCGCGTTTATCTACCATGTTCTCAGTAAGCCTTATTTTAATGAAGTGCGCACAATAGCGTACACCTGTACGCTGAACAAGTCCGATCAGCCCTGGTTAAACCAGTTCAGCCAACGTAATGGCCATGGCCAACGGTGTCTGTCTTGCGGATTGACTTGTGAGATTCGTTCTTGAATTATACCCAATAAGCTAGGTTGTTGCTCATCGGCATAAACCACGCCGGTTAACAACGGTAATGCTTCTGCGGCGGTATCAACAGCCCATAAATGGAACTGGCCTTGCTGCACCGCATCAATCACTGCTTGATTCAGACATAAATGGCGGACATTAGTGGCAGGTAAAATAACCCCCTGATTACCCGTTAGCCCGCGGCGCTGACAAGCTTCGAAGAAACCTTCGATCTTTTCATTCACACCACCAATAGGCTGCACATTACCAAATTGGTCAACAGAACCTGTAACAGCGATTTGCTGATTGATCGGTTGTTGTGAAAGGGCGCTGATCAGCGCGCAAAGTTCTGCCAGTGATGCACTATCGCCATCAACTTCACCATAAGATTGTTCAAAAACAATCGAGGCGGAGAAGGGCAGTGGCTGATCAAGTTCCAGTTCTGAAATCAAGAACGCCTGCATAATCATCATGCCTTTAGCATGAATATTACCGCCTAATTCAGCTTTACGTTCCACATCAACAAATTCGCCATCGCCTAAATGGACCACACAACTGATACGTGCTGGTTCACCAAAGGCGTAAGGATGCCCAGGATATTCCAATACTGACAGACCATTAATCTGGCCAACAACCTGACCTTCGGTTTCAATCAGAATTTGCCCAAGCTCTATTTCATCTTGCATCCGTTCAGCGAGGTAACTATTACGCCAATCACGGGCATTCAGCGCAACTTCTAGCGTATTGGCTGTGATGGTGTTCTCTTCGGCATAGAGTGCAGCCTCTGCCAGTTGGCTAGTAAGCCATTGCGGACATAAAGGCAGGCTTCCTTGATCACCGCTATAACGCACCGCTTGACGGAATAGCACCGGCCAGGCATCAGCAGATAACGAAGGTAACTGTTTCTGTTGCAACAGCGAATTAATATAACCGCACCACAATGTCATGCCATCAATATCGACCAGCGGCAGCTCGACTTCGAACTCGCCGTAAATAGCCAATTCGCCTAGTTCAGGTTCCATATCGTGGAAATCAGCCAAACCAAGACGATCGCCAACTAGAATCAAGCGCAGGTCCAGTGGCATTGAGGGGATATGTACTGGTAGAGGACGGGTTTCATCAGGCGACAACCAGTCGAAGCGCTGTTGAACTATCATCTGTTTCAGGCGCAGCCACATCAAAGGTTGAGCTTGTAATACCCGTACCGACAAGATCAATACACCACCATTAGCTTGATGCACTAAACCGGGTTGTAGATTTATTTGATCTTTATGCCATCTGACACAACCAAACAGTTGTTCGGGTTCGACCCATTCTTGGTAGAGACAGCGTGAAACTGCCGCAAAGGGTTCGTCACCGCGTTGAGCGGGTTGCCAACTGACCTGGTGGCCATGCACGAGGTAGTCTCCGCCAAACAGGGCTGAAGCATCAGGCTGGAGCTCTTTAACAGCTTGAGCGATCAATGTCAGATACTCAGTGCTTTCCTGTGCTTTGATCAGCATAAAACGCGGACGTGACTGTGGATGACAGAATAGCGTCATGCCATTTTCGAGCCGCGGTTGAATCGCCGAAAAAGAAACAGGCTCCAACTGGGAAGCTGTAGCAAATAACGCTTCATATGGCGCTGTGTTCGGCAGCAGCGACTGCCATTCAAGTCTGTTATTGGTCAAAGTGATAGATGCAATCGTCAAAAAGGGAAAGGGCGATTATACAAGAATAAAGCAGGCTGCATATATGTAGAGTAGCAGTTGGTGGCAAGGAGTAAGATATCGGTAGTGTTTCGTACAAAAAACAATCTAATCATGTGCTTTTAGTAGGGTGAAATTCTGCGTAAAACTGTTATGCTTAAGTTAAGTTACGCGGTCACTGAAGAGTTCAGAATGAAATATCAGCAACTGGAAAATCTAGAAAGTGGTTGGAAATGGACCTATTTGGTTAAAAAACACCGTGAAGGTGAAGCCATTACGCGCCATATAGAAAACAGTGCGGCTCAGGATGCTGTCGAGCAGTTGATGAAACTGGAAAGTGAACCAGTGAAAGTGTTGGAGTGGATTGATATTCACATGAATGTGCAACTGGCTAACAGGATGAAGCAGACTATCCGTGCCAGGCGTAAGCGGCATTTTAATGCGGAGCACCAACATACTCGCAAGAAATCAATCGATCTGGAGTTTTTGGTGTGGCAACGTTTGGCGGCCTTGGCAAGGCGTCGAGGCAATACTCTATCAGAGACTGTTGTTCAGTTAATTGAAGATGCTGAGCGTAAAGAGAAGTATAAGAGCCAGATGTCATCGTTGAAACAGGACTTGCAGGATATTCTCAGTAAAGACATTTGATATGACTAGGTGTAACTCAATATTAACGTAGCTAAAATACTGCAATTAAGAAAACAGGATATGACTCGATTTTTCTTAATTGCATGATAAAAAAAACCCCGCAATGCGGGGTTTTTTACGAAAGGAGTAAACTTAAGCCTGTGGCTGAGTTACAACTTCTTTGTAGCCTTTAACTTCGATCTCTACGCGACGATCTGGTGCCAGGCACTCAATCAGAGCAGCACGTGGTTTCACGTTGTCACAGGTGTTGCCTGTAACTGGGTTTGCTTGGCCTTCACCGCGAGCGGTGATTTTGTCAGCAGGGATACCTTTAGAAACCAGGTAATCACGTACGCTGTCAGCACGACGCTGAGACAGAGCTAAGTTAGGAGCTGGTTGACCGATACGGTCAGCGAAGCCCAGAACAACTACAGAACCGTCTTTAGGATCGATAGAGCTCAGCTGTGAATACAGTTGATCCAGAGCTTGCTGGCCTTCTGCTTTCAGAGTTGACTTGTTGAAAGCGAACAACACGTCTGATTTCAGAGTGAAACGCTTAGTGTCAACAACTGGAGCTGGAGCTGGTGCTGGAGCAACTACTGGAGCTACTGCATCTTCCTGACCGAAACGGTAAGAAACACCTACGCTCAGCATGCCGTTGTCTGGACGAGCACCAACGGTAGCTTTATCACCGATGTTGCTAACCCATTGGTATTCCATACGGGTTGCCCAGTTCTTGGTCCATGCGTATTCAGCACCCAGAGCTACCAATGGAGAAACACCGGTGTCATGGTTGTTCAAACGTGTGCCAGAAGCTGCGTTAAACGCGCTGGAGTCTGCACGCCAAACCATACCACCCAGACGGGTGTACAGGTCCAGGTCCTGAGCAATTGGGTAGCTCAGTTTTGCAGCCAGTTGAACGCCTTGTGCTTTAAAGTCGCCGTTACGAACGTCGCCTTTGTAAGGCATACGGCCAAGCCAGTCGTATCCCATTTCAAAGCCCAGGTATTGGTTTGCTTGGTAACCCAAGAACGCACCAGCACCTAATTGGTCTTTATGAGTTGGACCGTCATTGCCTTGGTCGCCATAGATACCGCCAGTGCCAGTATTTTGATACTGAGACCAGCCCAGTTTGCCACCGGTGTACCAGGTGTTATCTTTCGGTGCGGCTTGCGCTACTGTAGCGAAACCAGCCAGTGCCACTGCTAATGCGATAGCTGTCTTTTTCATTTTACGCCTCGTTATCATCCAAATAGGCAATGAGCTTTAAAAGCTAAGCCCTTGGTTAAAATTCTTCGTCAAGGTTTTAACGCTCCCGTTAATTACGCTGCCAGTATAATTTGGCGTTTTAGAGCAACCTTGGCGATGTAAAGTCTACAACGTGGCGAGAAAGTTACAAGTGTGATGTGATATTCTGACTGAAAAAAAACCGAAATTGTGCATAATCTTTAACGATTTAGCCGTAAAAAGGCTCTTTTTGTAGACGTTATTTTCTACTGTAAGCCGCATTCTGACTCGCTTTATGTCGATTTATCAGGAGTAAGCCCTAAATATTGTAATAATTCATGGGATAAATCCTAAATTTACTTAATGATACAAAGAAGAATGAATTTTTAACGTTGCGCACTGTCCTTGATCGAGTTTTGTGTCTTCTAAAGGACGCATAACAAACCCATAAGCGTTCCCTAATTTTGCCGCCAAACGCAATCTGATGCGGTCATTTTCTGACAACTCGGGTAGCCAACCAAGAACAACACTGTAATTTCCTGTTAACAGCGCTTTTTCCATAGCATCAACAGTTGATAATGGATTGATTTGCCTCGCCTGAACGACTTTAGTTATTGGTAACCCCGATTGCTGTAGCCATAAACGGCTCAATTTCTGTTGTGGGGTTAACCATAGAAGCCATCGAGATTGTTTACCGAGCTGTTGTAATAAAGGAAGCAATAATTGTGCTACTACAGACTGGTTTTCACTGTACACAAGTTCACTGATAAGGCCACTATCCGTTTGAGTATCAACTCGTTGCGATACATCACGGGTAGCAAGAGAATGATGATTAGCATTATAAGGTTTTAGTGATTGAGTACGCATTATGAACCTCGCCTGTAGTGTGCTGTATGTATATACAGTAGTCACTGTTTGTTCGAAGATCAACTAAATTTTTACAAGATGCTTCGCATTATTGTGATGAAAATACATGAAAACTGATTTTGTGTTTGGCTCTGTTATCCATATTGCGTATTTTCTAATTAGTTGTTCCTCTTACACTTATTACAACTGGATAGGGACGTTGGATCGGATTTTTACTAAAGGAGTAGTGATGAAAAACATATCAGAGAATAAGATAAGACAAGCACAGAATCGCTTTGATTTTTTAGGGAAAATTACGGCTCGCTCACAATTTGGCGGTTATGGGTTGCTAGCCAATGGCATTATGTTTTCAGTGGTTTCTGAGGGGGAGCTGTATTTACGTGCAAATGACAGGGTTGAAAATTTATTTCGCGCCAGAGAAATGACCAATCTTGTTTATGCTAAGCGGGGGATTCCTATTTTATTGCGTTATTATTGGGTGGACTCTCTCTTGTGGGATGACGACCTCGCACTACGCCATTTTGTAAAACAGGCCTATCAAGGGGCTAAATCTGAAGTTTTAAGCAAAAAATGCCCGCCAGTTCGGTTGAAAGACTTACCTAACCTCAGTGCCAGCCTCGAGCGACTATTATGGAAAGTCGGTATCAAGAGTGTAGCGGAATTGAGGTTTGAAGGGGCTAAGCGCTGTTATTTGAAGTTGCGTACGTTGAGGTGTTCACTTGGCGTGAATGTTTTATTGGCTCTTGCTGGGGCGATCAGTGGCCATCACTATGCTGCGCTGCCCCTCATAATGCGCAGTGAACTTATTGAATGGTTTGAAATGCACATTCGAACAGATGATGTTTCACAATATGAAACAGCATAAAGAAGGGCCATTGATAGAAACTGGCCCTGGGTTCAATTAGCCAGTGTGGCCGATACGTTTATTGAGCTCACTGAGTTCAGGTAATAGTTCAAGCAATAAGCCAATCTGTTGTAATACCAATTGATCTTTGCTCTCCGGCTCAGGATTACAGCTCTGTAGCCGGGTTGATAAGCCGGCTAACACTTGCGCCATTTTTATACTGTCGGGTTGTTCTTGCTCAAGTGTACCTTCAACATAACAAATAGCATCGTTGAGCAACCTCAGCGTAGCTGTATTGGTCAGCTTTTCACGATGAGCGCCTAGCGCAGATATATAACTGAGCATAGTGTGGTTGAGACAAAGTAAACGAAATGCGGCTTCCTGAGTTTCTTTGTCGTTCTTGGGCTCTGCTGACATATTTGAAATGACGGAAGCCAATTCGGCATCGCAATTATGAGCATCACGGCGGGCAATACGGTAAGGCAAACTATTATCTCTACCTTGATAATATTGCACTAAGATAGCATCCAGATAGCGGCAGTTCGCATTAAGTGTTCTACGAACTACGGCGGGAAGTTGGCGGAATTTCCAGTCTGGCCAGATAAAACTCACCGCGACCCAGGCAATTGCGCAACCGAGTAAGGTGTCAAACACGCGGGGTGCAGCAACCTCAAATCCCTCTCCGAGTAAGTTAAAACACAACAAAACCAGCAACGTAATGAACATCGTCGCGTGAGCATACTGAACATTGCGGAAAGCAAAAAACAGCACGCCGGTAATGACAATTAGGATTAACTGGCCCTCAATGGAAGGGACGAAATAGAGGATTGGTAGTCCGATCAGGATACCCGCCAAGGTGCCAATGATGCGCAGCGCCAGGCGACGCCTGGTTGCATTGTAGTTGGGTTGGCAGACAAAAAGGCTGGTCAGTAAAATCCAATAACCGTGTCGCATGCCGGTCAGTTGAATAAATGCATAACCCACGCAGAGTACTACTGACATGCGGACAGCGTGGCGGAAAAGTGCGGACTGTGGGGTCAGATGGCGGCTGATCCGCAATTTTATATCGCTCCATCCGGTGATACGGTCGTCAGATAGGCGGCTTTCAGGTTGCGGCCCTTCAGCAAGGACTTGCTCTGATTCAATCCCCGCTAATTGGGCATCAATGGCCCGCAGGTTTTTGAGCAAATGGGAAAGCGCTTTAACTTGCGGCACATTCTCGTTTTGAGCTAATTCTCTGGCAAGGGCTGCATCCAGGAAAGTAAACGCCCGTTCGAAACGCGGGTCATGCTGATATTTCTGTCTCATGAGAATTGATTGCGACAGTTGCACACAAGCTCGGGATTGCATGTTCAGCAGACGTTGAAAGCGGAATAACACGTCGCTGTAGCGGAATTTTTCGCGCAATATTTGATATTGAACATGGGATGAACTGGCGCGTTCATGAATATCTTGCGCCACAAAATAATAGTGGAGGGTTCGTCGTGTTTCGCGCTGGCCGCGATCGCCTTTCAGCCGCGTAACAAGTGAGGTTTTGGCTTGATTCAGTGTCGAGACTAATGTGCTATTGGCCATTGCAACATCAATAAGCGGCTGGTTAACCTCAGATTCAATATCAGGATCAAATAGGTTGGCTTTTGCTTCCAGGTATTGAGCCAGGTGTTGATAGCAGCGGGCCAAATTATCCTGTAAGGGTCGGATAGGGAAAATAAGGTGTCCACATAGGGTCAGCACGTTATACCAGACGGCACCGAGTATCAGTAGCAAAGGTTGCTGATACCAAATATGGTACATCGAAGTGCCCAACATGGTGTAGATAGCAATTAACAAGGCACCAAAGGCGATAGTGGCATAACGTTGGCCTAAGGCGCCCAGCAAGATAAAGCCACAGGTTGAAAAAGTCAGGCCAAGGGCAAAGAGCCAAGGATAAGGAAATAACAGTTCAATAGAGGCTGATGCGATAAAAAAGCAAATCAGTGTGATGAATAGATTGCGCAACCGCCCAGCCAGGCGGTCATCAAGATCAGTTAATGCTGCGGCCACGACACCGAGAGTTAGGGGGATTGTCAGTTTGGGCTGCTCAATCCACCAAGGAACCGCCGTTACACCCACCAACGCGATAAAGATACGAACATGATAAAGCAGGCTGCTATTGTAGATATAACGGCGTAAACCAGTGACGAAAGTGAGCACAAAAAACCTCTAAAAACAGAAAATTCAGCGTTGCTGATACTGGCGTTGAGCATTAGCCATTCTTGCCTGTTGCGCCATTTCGACAGAAACGACACGGCGGCCTACTGGCCATAACGCAATAGCGGCAATCTTAAAATTGGCAATTCCGACGGGAATACCAATTATGGTGATACATTGCACAATTCCGGTTGCAATATGTGATAAACATAGCCACCAACCAAATAAAATAAACCAAACGATATTCAGTAAAGAACCACTGGCGGATAACAGAGGATTACTTTTTTCTGGGTATAATTCATTGACATGGATCGCCTCATTGCCATAAGGGAGAAATGATAACTTGGTAATCTCCCAGCAAGAGCGAGTTAATGGTAAGGTGAAAATCAGCATGACACTGACCACGGTGGCCAATAACCAACCCAATGTGGTGAAGAAACCACCTAAAACAAAATTAAGAATATTCAATACAGTACGCATAGTGATTAATCTACCTGGCTGAATAAAAACCGCAATGCGGGTGAGTGATAACTGGCGTTAGCTATTCTATACGCATAGCGCCGGTTAGTTTCCTTTGTTAACTATCGGATACCTGTTGTTTAAACTCAATTATTTTATTTACACTCCATCATGTTATTTCAATTCACTTAATACGAGTAATGGCGCGCAGATATGGAACTTAAAGCGACATCTTTTGGCAAGCATCTGGCTCAGCATCCCTATAACCGGGTTCGTTTGCTGAATGCGGGCATCGAAGTATGCGGTGATAAACATCAATACCTGATTCCTTTCAACCAGTTGGTTAACATTCAATGTAAGCGCGGTATTGTCTGGGGCGAGATGGAGTTTGAATTGCCGAATCAGCAAGTTGTGCGTTTGCATGGTACCGAATGGCAGGAAACGCAACGTTTCTATCATCATTTACTGGGCATCTGGCAGCAATGGAGTGAGGAGATGAGCCTGGTTTGTGTTGAGGTTTTACATAAACAAGTTGAATTAATTAAGCGAATTGAGCAGCAGGATAAATGGTTTAAACGCAGTGAGTTAAGTCAGGTGCAGGCGTCTATTCGCGAAGCTTTCACGTCATTGCCGATCCCGGTTCAGCGTTTAACCGAGTTTGATTCTTGCCGCGCCGATTATGAGCTTTGTTTGCGCTGGCTGGATCAAGGTAACCGCAGTGTTGATCGTCGCAATCAGCAATGGACTCATCGCATGTTGGAAGAACATCAAGATTTCTTCCAGAGCGTAGAAACTTCGCCCCTCAATGAGTCGCAAAGTCGGGCGGTCGTCAACGGCGAAGATTCGGTATTGGTGCTGGCCGGTGCTGGCAGCGGCAAAACCTCGGTGCTGGTTGCGCGAGCGGGTTGGTTACTGCGCCGCAATGAAACACTGCCGGAGCAAATTTTACTCCTCGCTTTTGGCCGTCAGGCTGCCGATGAAATGAACAGCCGCATCAAGCAACGGCTTGGTGTGGATGATATTCAAGCCAAAACTTTCCATGCACTTGCGTTGCAGATAATCCAGCAAGGTAGCCGTAAAATGCCAGTGATTAGTCAACTTGAATCTGACAGCCAAGCCAGACGGTCGCTGTTGATCAAACATTGGCAGCAGCAGTGCAGTGAAAAAAAGGCGCAGGCTAAAGGGTGGCGAGAATGGCTAACGGATGAGTTAGCGTGGGAAGTCGATGATGGCGAGTTTTGGCGTGATTCGCGCCTTGCAGCCCGACTGGCTGGGCGGCTTGAACGTTGGTTAGGGTTGATGCGTATGCACGGCGGTAGTCAGGCCGAAATGATTGAGCAGGCTGATGAAGAAGTGCGAGATCTCTTCCAAAAACGTATCCGACTAATGGCACCGTTACTGAAAGCATGGAAAGCAGCGCTGAAAGAAGAGGGGGCAGTTGATTTCTCCGGGCTGATTCATCAGGCTGTTAACTTGCTGGAAAAAGGGCGGTTTGTTAGCCCGTGGAAACACATATTAGTCGATGAGTTTCAGGATGTTTCGCCACAGCGCGCCATGTTATTGACTGCTTTGCGTAAACAAAATAAGCAAACTTGCCTGTTTGCGGTTGGGGATGATTGGCAGGCTATTTACCGGTTCAGCGGCGCAGAACTTTCTCTCACAACGGCTTTTAGCCAGAATTTTGGTGAGGGCGCTGAGTGCGCATTGGATACCACCTATCGTTTTAATGACAGGATTGGTGAAATTGCTAACCGGTTTATTCAACAGAATCCATACCAATTGAAAAAACCACTGAACAGCTTGAGTAAAGGTAATGAAAAGTCAGTGACTATTTTGCCGAATGAACAGCTGGAATCGCTATTGGATAAGTTAAGTGGTTTTGTTAAGGATGATGAGCGCATTCTTATTTTGGCCCGCTATCATCATTTGCGCCCAGCAATTTTGCAAAAGGTGTCCACCCGCTGGCCGAAGTTAACCATTGATTTTATGACGATTCATGCCAGCAAAGGTCAACAAGCAGATTATGTGATTATTGTTGGTTTACATTACGGGAGTGATGGTTTCCCGGCAGCGGCGCGCGAGTCAATTTTGGAGGATGTGTTGCTACCGGCCCCTGAAGATTTCCCTGATGCGGAAGAACGGCGTTTGCTGTATGTCGCCATGACGCGAGCAAAACATCAGGTTTGGCTACTACAAGATACGGCTAACCCCTCTGTTTTTGTTAATCAACTTAGCGAGTTAGGAGTGTCAACTCAGCGCAAACCCTAGAACGTCATTGCATGAAAAATTCACATGTGCAGTTTTTTGTTAAAAATAAAGCCCAGGGGTAATCCCCTAAATAATTCGAATTGCAGGAAGGCGGCAATTGAGCGACAAATCGGTCGGGAACCGATTTGAACAGCATTTATGCTGCCCATAGGGTGAGCCTCAGGGATGAGGCTCATTAGTCCCCAGGAGCTTACATAAGTAAGTGACTGGGGTGAACGAAGGCAGCCAACGCCCATGCAGCTTGAAGAATGACGAGGTATGGTATCAGTCCAGTTATCGCCCCCGAGCCTAATGATTATTTCAGGCGTTGCTGTAAGTAGCGCTCATAATCCGGTATTGCAATGGTCACTTCACTGCTAAATAAGATGGAGCCAATCAAGAAATCGGCGGTAGAGCGGTTGGTCGCGACCGGAATATTCCACACTGTCGCCAAACGTAGCAGGGCTTTGACATCTGGGTCATGTGGTACAGCATTGAGTGGGTCCCAGAAGAAAATCAAAATATCAATTTTCTTCTCAGATATCAGCGCTCCAACTTCCTGGTCCCCCCCCATTGGGCCACTGAGCAAGCAGCGGACATCAATCCCCGTTGCTTTCTGTACCAGGTTTCCGGTGGTGCCTGTTGCATAAAGTTCGTGCTGTGCCAAAAGATCTCTGTTTTCCATGACCCATTCGAGCAGAGATTTTTTGCAATGGTCGTGGGAAACCAGTGCAATGTGTTTACGTGCCGCAATAGTGCGGGTGGTGAGTTCCATCAAGTTTTCCTTCAATGTACCCGTCATACTTCAAGCTGCATGGGCGTTGGCTGCCTTCGCTCACCCCAATCACTTACTGGTGTAAGCTCTTGGGGATTCACTCAGTTGCCGCCTTCCTGCAACTCGAGTTATTTAGGGTATGAGTGCCAGCGGTTTGCAGACAGATTACTGAAATGGCGATTTTGTGCATAGGGGTAACGCCAAGAAATGCGAGGGGACAAGCATAACCTGATGTTTAAGAACGCCCTTGGTTCTACCTCACTACTTTGTGGATTGTTTTTTAGCCCACAGTAGAAAACGCTGTTGCGTTTCGGCATCGGTTTGTAGGAACCAATATTGCAGCATTTGTTCTGCTACATTCTCACCTTGTAAATTGGTCTTTTTCTGGGCGGTATTCGTGCCCGCAACTGCGATTGTTGTTCCCGGCACAGCACTCACCGGTGATGGCGGGATCTTGGCAAAAGACGGAACCGAAGCGCTGAATTGCCCGACGTTATAGGTGGCCATGGCTGTTTCAAGGGTTGTAGCAGTATTGAGATTATCCTGATGCAATACATCGTGGCGTACCGATAATGGCCGTCCGTTATCACCTATAAGCTGATATGTCGGGTTTTTAGAGAACTTGCTGGCATCTCGTTCAGTCTCGAGAGTGGGTAATTGTATCGCCACCGAGCTGATATTGCGGGTGTTAAATACCACCACTAATGGCGGGGAGGCATATAATATCTTCGGGTCAGCCGGAAGAGGTTTTGCAACTTTGAACAATATTTGATGCTGTCCATTATTTAATTCCAAGCTATCAGCCCCTTTGAGCAGGGATCCTGACATATTTTTACCATCGACCACCAACAGGTCAATTTCCGGCGCGAGTTTTAAGGTCGTGGCTATAGCGGAAGCACTACAGCTAACGGCCAGAATCCCTGCGACCACCAGACCAACTTTCATGTGCTACTCCTGAGGGTGATATCCGTTTATATTGTCAGACACGCTAGATTATGTGTCAAAGTCTTTCAGGTTGCCCATATTTATTTACTTTCTGAAACAATCAGTATAACTATATTGATGTTATCTCAATGAATTTTAAAGATTAGATAACCAATCTAACAGTTATTCCCACTATACCTATTACATCAAATCAATTAGACGGCGTTTATCATCATTTTTCTACATGATATACACTTGCTATCACCTGACATGTGTAAATCCATCTGGATGCAAATGGATTGAAATACTCTTTTAGCGCATCAGAGGAACTGAAAATGCACGATAAAGACATTGCTGACATTCTCCAACAGGTGAAGACAATTGCATTAGTGGGGGCAAGTGATAACCCTGCGCGGCCCAGCTATGGTGTTATGGCTTACCTGCTACAGCAGGGGTATCAGGTGACGCCTGTCAGCCCCAAATTGGCGGGGAAGACATTATTGGGTCAGCCGGTTTATGCTGAATTGGCCGACATCCCTTATCCTATTGATATGGTTGATGTATTCCGTAACACTGAAGCGGCATATGGCGTTGCGCAGGAAGCCATTGCTATCGGAGCCAAAGTGCTGTGGCTACAAATTGGTGTGATTAATGAGTTAGCGGCAACATTGGCGGCAGATGCAGGGCTAAAAGTTGTTATGGATCGCTGTCCTAAAATTGAAATTCCGCGATTAGGACTCGAGAAAGAGTAATTTTTCTATCCCCGTCATCTTTCAATATGCAGGGGTGTTGGCTGCTATCACTTACCCAACTCATTGAGTTATCTCAACTCCTTGGGTTCATTCTGTTGCCGCCTACCTGCAGCCCGAAATCTATTGGGTATAAAAAACCCGGCAACCAATGCCGGGTTTTATCAATCAGTGCAAAACTTAGTTGCGCAGGCGCGGAGCCTGTAATTGATGGCGGATAGAAGCGGCCAATTCATCTAATGAAGGTTGCTCCGGGTGAGCATCCATATCTTCATAAGTCAGCTGCGCTTCAGCCAGATAAGTATGTATCGGTTGCCCCTCATCATCCTCAATAACCACGTGATACCAAGGTGATGAACGCAAAGTATCATTATTTGCAACTTCATCAGGAGCTGGTGGCTCAAGAGAATATTCAGGATCGATATCAATCACTACACCCAAGTAGCCATGTAGGTTGTGGCGAACCTGCTGCCCAATACCGAATTTGCTGGCGATCATGATAACCTCCGGATAAACATTACGCTGCCATCTATATGAGGGCAGTGCAGGGCATTTCAAGTCACATTATCCGACACGCAAAGCCTTTCAGGTACAAACCCTCAGGATATGTCGCGATAACAGGGTGGTCCGCGGCCTGACGGAACTGCTCTATAAATTGTATATCATGGCCTGCATCTAATGCAGCATCGGCTAAAATTTTCTGGAATAAATCTATTGGCATCAAGCCCGAGCAGGAGAAACTTAATAAGATGCCGCCGGGGCGTAATAGCTGTATAGCTAACATATTAATATCTTTATAACCACGGCAAGCGCTGGCCAGTTGACTTTTATTTTCCACAAATTTCGGTGGGTCCATGATGATCATGTCAAATTTTTCCCCTTGTGCGCGGTAATTACGCAGCAATTGGAACACATCATCACGAATAAACTCGGTTTTGCTCAAATCTAACTGGTTCAGCTCGACGTTTTGTTTGGCAATATCCAATACTGATTGCGAGGTATCAACACTGATAACTTGCTGGCAATTCCCCATCAACGCCGCAACGGCAAAGGCCCCGGTATAAGAGAAGCAGTTCAGAACGCGGCGGCCCTCAGCATAATGACGCGCGGCGAGGCGGCTATCGCGCTGGTCTAAATAAAAGCCTGTTTTATGGCCTTGCTGAATATCGACTAGCAATTGCATTCCGTGCTCAGTGATAGGTAACAGTGCCGGGGGCATTTCGCCACAAACAGTGCCCTGAGTCAGCGGCAAACCTTCTTTTTTACGCACCGAAACATCGGAGCGGTCATAAATAGAGCATTCCGGGTAGCACTGTTGTAATGCGCTGACCAGCGCTGCGCGTTGATATTCAGCCCCTGCCGACAACAATTGCAATACCAGGAAATTTTGGAAGCGGTCAATGGTGATGCCCGGTAGGCCGTCGGATTCACCGGCAATCAGGCGGTAGCCATTCAAACCATCGCGTTGCGCCAACCAATCCCGCCAGGTTTGCGCCCGTTGTAGACGGCGAACAAAAAATTCACTGTCGATAACTTCATCTTGTTGGAACGTCCAGACTCGCGCCACAATTTGTGATTCAGGAGAGTAGGCGGCGCGGGCCAGCCATTTACCCTGACTATCAAGAACATCGATGGTTTCACCGGGAACTGCATTGCCTTCAAGGTGTTGTACGGCCCCAGAGAAAATCCATGGATGGCGACGAAGTAAGGATTTTTCACGTCCTTTAGCAAGAAATAGGCGCATTGTAATATTCTTATTAAATCAAAATAGTTGAAATTGATAAGTCATTATCAATCAAAATAAGGCCATTATGATATAGCAATATCATGCCGCTCACTACCACGGCGGCCTTGATATCTGGCGGCCATTGGGGCGATTCTGTGTCTTATGGGCGGGCATATTGTGTTCAACAGGGCGACTAAAAACTTTTTCACTACTATATTCATAGAGCTATATGTATTCATAGAGCTATAGTCTTCATAGAGCTATAGTCTTCATAGAGATATAGTAACTTTCTTTCTGCCAAATAGGGACAGCATCATGACGAATAAGCAAACTGACTTAGCACTCACAGAAAAACAAAAAGAAGAAATTGACGAGATTGCGTTACAGCGCGTCCAGGCAATGAACAGTGATGAGTTTCTGTGTAATAGCATTGACCAAAAAATTCACTCGATGGAAGAACAGGTTAAATCTTATTTCCAGTCGCGTTTTTCGTTCCACTTGAACCAAAAGAACGGTGATAAATAGATGCGGGGTTAATATGGCAAAAGTATGCACCGCGGCGTATGTCTATGGTGTGGTTCAAGGTGTAGGGTTTCGCTATAGCACGCAACGGCAAGCATTGGCGTTAGGGGTGACCGGTTATGCCCGCAATTGTGACGACGGCAGTGTAGAAGTGGTGGCTTATGGTGAACAACAGGCGGTCGAGCAACTGATGGCGTGGATTAAACAGGGCGGGCCACGGGGGGCGCGAGTTGATCGCCTGCTGACAGAGCCTCATCCTGCCACGCCATTTGAGACATTTAACATTCGCTACTAACCAACCCACCTAGAATATGGCCGCCAATTAAATACATTTCACCGGTTTTGGCAGCCCGGCAATTTTTGTCGCTTGCTTGGCTGGCCCCTTAGGGAATAAACGGTAGAGATAGCGGCTATTACCTTTTTCTTCGCCATATTTTTGCGCCATAGCTTTTACCAACATTCGGATGGCTGGTGACGTATTGAATTCCTGATAAAAAGCGCGCACAAAACGCACCACTTCCCAATGAGGTTCGGTGAGGGTAATGCCTTCTTGTTCAGCTAATATCGGGGCCAGAGCTTCACTCCAGTCTGCGCTATTTTTCAGGTAACCCTGAGTGTCGGTATCAATCCTGCGGCCTTCAAACTCCAACATACAACCTCGGTGGTTCAATCAATGAAACGGCTGCTAATTTAGCAAATATTTGCCGGTACCCCAAAGAAGTCTGTGCTGTTGCTGGGTAAAATGGCCTCTAGATAATAAATATTCGGAGCGGTTGTACAGTGAATCATCATCATGATGATTAATTCATCATTCGATAATCAGATGGCGGCTTTTTGGGCGATTAAACACGAACAAGCTTTACAAGCGGCGGAGCTGTGTTTATAGTTCGGCTCGTTGCGGAGGGGTGGCCGAGTGGCTGAAGGCAACGGTCTTGAAAACCGTCGACGGGTAACCGTTCGAGAGTTCGAATCTCTCCTCCTCCGCCATCATTTCTCTGTTTCTCCCGCTGATTATCCTTGCTTAATCTCCTGAAGTACCTCAATTTTATCGGTCATATTTATTCTTTCTGACATAACAAAACTAGCAAAGCCCGCCCACAAAATAGTGAACTATAAGTTTTTCAAACTCTCTGTTGTTCGTCACATCATCCGCAGCAGAAAAAGGCTTAATAACATTTTGGCTAAACCTCATTTTAAACCCTTTTTTTAACGTACTTTTTAACTTATTGATTTTATATAAAAACCCCCAAGATTTTAAAAAATCATTTTTTATTACTACGGTCTAATGCGCTTTTATTATCAGTAAGTTATCTGTATTGTTCTACTGTTCACTGCCGCACAGGCAGCTTAGAAATAAAATTTCGTCAATTTTCTCTTGCCGCAGCGGTTCACTGCCGCACAGGCAGCTTAGAAATACACCAGTCAACCGCAAGCACCATCTAGCGAGTTCACTGCCGCACAGGCAGCTTAGAAACACTCAAGCCACACTTTAGCCAAATGGTCATTGTTCACTGCCGCACAGGCAGCTTAGAAAAAAACCCGTTCCAGCGTGAAATGGCTGGCGGTGTTCACTGCCGCACAGGCAGCTTAGAAACTGATGGACGCGACTGATACGTTTGAAACCCAGTTCACTGCCGCACAGGCAGCTTAGAAAAGCGGGGAATGCCTGTTAGCGGCGCACCCCACGTTCACTGCCGCACAGGCAGCTTAGAAAGAAAGAACCAAGCCCGGAAGACAAGCTCGCACGTTCACTGCCGCACAGGCAGCTTAGAAAGACACTGGCCCATCATTCCAGAGCATGAAGAGGTTCACTGCCGCACAGGCAGCTTAGAAAAGATAAGGCCGCTCCAGGAACGCAGACTCATCGTTCACTGCCGCACAGGCAGCTTAGAAACCGATGGATTGGGAGCTGGTGCGCGTGGTGATGTTCACTGCCGCACAGGCAGCTTAGAAAGGTTACCCTCTTTCTCGTCAAGAAACTGACTGGTTCACTGCCGCACAGGCAGCTTAGAAATACTTTAACACCAGGGAAATCAGCGCCATATTGTTCACTGCCGTACAGGCAGCTTAGAAAAATACGGTCACGGCCCTTCTTAGTGGTAACGTGTTCACTGCCGTACAGGCAGCTTAGAAAACTCAGGCGCTTAACGAGATAAAGGCGCAGGGGTTCACTGCCGCACAGGCAGCTTAGAAACATTACAGCAATCTACTGAGGAATAGTTATGTGTTCACTGCCGCACAGGCAGCTTAGAAATAAACAATCCCAAGGCCCACAGTAATCTAATCGTTCACTGCCGCACAGGCAGCTTAGAAAACGTCATATGGCCGCTGCTTTTGCACGGCTATGTTCACTGCCGCACCGGCAGCTTAGAAAGGCATATGTCCAGCGGCGAAGCTGGTCACACGGTTCACTGCCGCACAGGCAGCTTTAGAAATCTATCCGACTTCTTATTTCTCCTTTCTCGCTTCATACCTCCAAAGAGGTATATGTTTGATTTTATGCAAAAATTGTTTGGTGCTGAGTTTTTTTTGAGCTGGTTCATAAAATCAAATACCCACACAAAGAATATTTGATCTAAAACAAGCATTGTTACTACAACAAATCATTTACTGAAAATCCTCCTTACTATCTCCATAACCCGCACTGGGTAAATCTGTCATGGGTATCACTGAGTGAGTGTCTTACATTCCGGTGCGGATTTAAAAATAAAAAAATGACTGTCTGGTGCAAGCACCGGCGGCGTCCGGTATGGAAAAACACACTGGAGTATCTATTGTGAGCAAATTTATAAGACAAATGTCGGTAGGGATATTGGCGCTATTGGTCATCGGAGGGGTGTTTTCTGTGTCGGCAGCACCTACGCCGCCGATTGAGGCCCGCAACGATAAGTTCGCGCAGCAGCATGCGGATCAGTTCACCTCTTGGTTGAAAACCAAAGAAAGTGGGCCGCGAGAAGATGCATTGGCCGAAGATCCTAATTTGGTGATTCTGTGGGCGGGTTATCCTTTCGCCAAAGATTATAACAAACCGCGCGGGCATGCTTATGCCGTCACTGATGTGCGGGAAACATTGCGCACAGCGGCCCCCAAAACCGCGGAAGATGGCCCACTACCCATGGCGTGTTGGAGCTGCAAAAGCCCGGATGTCGCCCGTTTAATTAATGAACAGGGGGAGGAGGGCTATTTCAACGGCACATGGGCCAGAGGCGGCCCGGAAGTGGTCAATCAGTTGGGATGCGCCGATTGCCATGACACCGCCTCGGCCGATTTTGCGGCGGGTAAACCTGCATTGGTGCTATCTCGCCCCTATATTGACCGCGCGCTGCAATCTATCAACAAACCTTTCGAGCATGCCAGCCGCCTGGATCAACAGTCTATGGTGTGCAGTCAGTGCCATGTGGAATATCACTTCGCCGGTAAAGATAAAGCCGTGAAACTCCCTTGGGATCAAGGGACTGATGTAGATTCGATGGAGAAATATTACGATGAAATTGCTTTCTCTGATTGGGTTCACCCTCTGTCAAAAGCCCCTCTGCTGAAAGCGCAACATCCTGAATACGAAACCTGGCGTGCAGGTATTCACGGTAAAAATAATGTCAGTTGCATTGATTGCCATATGCCGAAAATCCAAAATGCGGCGGGTAAAGTGTATACCGATCATCAAATTCGTAATCCCTTTGATAGTTTCGAAACCACCTGTGTTAACTGCCATACCCAAGATAAAAAAACCTTGCAAGATATTGTCGCCGAACGCAAAGCCAGCATTCAGGAGTTGAAACTGAATGTTGAGAAACAGCTGGTTCATGCGCATTACGAGGCCAAAGCGGCTTGGGATGCAGGGGCGACGGAGCAAGAAATGCAGCCGATTTTGCAGGATATTCGCCATGCGCAGTGGCGCTGGGATTACGCCATTGCCTCCCACGGCATTCATATGCATGCACCGGATGTGGGGCTGCGGGTTCTCGGCGGCGCGTTGAATAAAGCCGCAGACGCCCGTACCAAATTAGCGCGCTTACTGGCCACCAAGGGGATTAGCCACGAAATTCCACTGCCGGATATCTCCACCAAACTCAATGCGCAAAAAGCGCTGGGGATGGACATGGATAAGCTGAACAGTCAGAAGCAGGAGTTTCTGCAACAAGTGGTGCCAGCCTGGGATGCCGAAGCCAAAAAAGCGGGCCGTTTGAGCCAGTAAAAGGCGTTCCGGTGGGGTAAAACACCTGCCGGAGCTATTCCAGAGACAAACTGGCTCCCACTTGGAGCCATAGCAAAGGTGGAATAACTATGCGCGTTTTACGTTCATTCTGTTCAGCAGTGTTGCTGGCAGTGTTGGCTCTGCCCACATTCGCCACAACATCGGCCGAACCGCCGAAAGCTGCCGACTCGCGCCATGTGGTGGAGCCGCAGCGCAACCCGGATGCAGCTTGTGTCCAATGCCATAAAGAACAAAAAGATGAGTTACACGGTAAACATGCCGGAGCCATCAATCCGAATACTCAACTGGCGGTAACTTGTACTAATTGTCATGGAAAAGCATCAATACTGCACCGAAATGGCGTCAAAGATGTGATGCGTTTTAATAGTGATATGTTGAATGCCGATAAGGCGATGTTCAGTGTGTCACAACAAAACAGTGTTTGTATGAGTTGTCATCAGCCGGAAAAATTACGCGAAGCATTCTGGCCACATGATGTGCATATGCTGAAACTTTCTTGTGTCAGTTGTCATCAGTTGCACCCCAAAACAGATCCAATGCATGGGCTGGATGATAAAGGGCGGGTCAAAATCTGTGTGGATTGCCATCGCCGTCAGCAGGAGTTGCTACCTAAGGACGCGCCATGAAGACCAATCGTCGTCACTTTATCGTCAGTATGGGGGCGCTGATTTTTATGACCAGCTCATCTGGGCGGTCATTGGCGCTGAGCGGCACGATTGATGGTGTTCGTTACGGTATGTTGCATGACGAAACCCGCTGCATTGGCTGCACCGCCTGTATGGATGCTTGTCGTGAAGTTAATCAGGTGCCCGCCGGTGTTTCGCGCTTAAGCATCATCCGCAGTCAGCCTATTGGCGAGTTCCCGGCGGTGAAATATCAGTTTTACCGCCACTCTTGCCAGCATTGTGATAAAGCGCCGTGTGTCGATGTTTGCCCCACCGGGGCTTCTTATCGCGATAAGGCGACCGGAATTATTGACGTCGATCCTGACCTTTGCGTCGGGTGCCAGTATTGCATCGCGGCCTGTCCGTATCGGGTTCGCTTTATTCATCCGGTGACGAAAACCGCCGACAAATGCGATTTTTGCCGCAAAACTAATCTCAAGCAGGGCAAACAACCGGCTTGTGTCTTGTCGTGCCCAACTAAAGCACTGGTTTTTGGCAATTTGGATGATGCCAACAGTGAGTTGGTGAAGCTGTTGCATCAGCGCACGGTCTATCGCGCCAAGTTACATCTGGGAACACAACCGAAACTTTATCGTGTTCCTTTCCAGTATGGGGAGATAACCGGATGAGTCCTGCACTGAATACGCCCTTTCATTTTGAGTCATTAGTCTGGGACTGGCCGATTGCTATCTATCTGTTTTTAATCGGGGTTTCGGCCGGTATGGTGGTGGTGAGCTTGCTGGTTAAGTGGCGCGTCTTGGGGGAGGATGCCGCGCAAAGTGGCTTACTAAAATCCACCGCAATTATCGCGCCACTGGCAGTTATCGCGGGTTTGCTTATTTTGATCCTGCACCTTACCCGCCCCTGGACTTTCTGGAAGCTGATGTTTTTCTACAGCAGCAGCTCGGTGATGTCATTGGGCGTCATGTTATTTCAGATCTATATGTTGGTGTTATTGGTTTGGCTGGCGGTGATATTCCGTCGGGGAATAACGGCATTTTTACAGCCTTATCCTAAATTGAGCTGGATTAGCGCGCTACTGAATAAACTGGCTCCAATTGAACGCAAACTTGAGCCGTTGATGATGTTTCTGGCGGTCGCATTAGGGGCTTATACCGGTTTTCTGTTATCCGCGTTGAAGAGTTACCCACTGTTGAATAACCCAGTATTGCCGGTGTTATTCCTGTTTTCAGGTGTTTCTTCCGGTATCGCCGCCATGGTGCTGTGCTCGGTGGCTTTTTTCAAAGAGCCGCTCCATAGCCCGGCATTGGCTTTTGTTCATCGATTGGAAAAACCGGTGGTTTGGCTGGAGCTTTTTCTGCTGTTGGCTTTTTTTACCGGACTATGGTTTGGCGGCGGACAGAAAGAAGTGGCGGTGACAGCCGCCCTCGGCGGCGGTTTCTGGGCGCTGATGTTCTGGTTCTGGGTGGTTGGCTGCGGCATGGTGCTGCCATTGGCTCTAAACCGCTATTGCAGCCATAACCTGCGCCACCGGGTCTCATTCCTGCTCACGGTTTCCGGTTTCAGCTTGTTCGGCGTATTCGTTTTGCGTTTTTTCATTCTTTATGCCGGTCAGATGACCCTGGTGTGATAGGGAATAGTGTGATGGAAAAATGGTCTGATGGATAAGGTAGAGTAATGGATAAAATTCTATGACAGGAGAGTTTGGGCTGCTTTCACTGCTGGCGGCGGCGTCACTGGCGCTATTGCTCGGTTGTGTGCCCTTTATAGCTTTGTATGGGCGGCGAATGCCATTGCTTGTCTGGCTGCCGTCGCTCAGCTATGGCGTGACTTTATTGATCACATTGGCGCTATTGGCTCTGGGGTGGTGCTTTGTCACCAATGATTTTTCTGTATTGTATGTTGCCCAGCACGCCAATAGTCAGCTCCCACTGTTTTATAAAATTGCGGCAATCTGGGGGGGGCACGAAGGTTCCATGTTATTTCTGCTGTTTGCACTGAGCTTGTGGAGCAGCGCGCTGACACTCTTTCGCCACCATTTTCCGTTGCGATTCTTTGCCCGCGCCTTGGGCGTGATGGGCTGGCTGCTGGTTGCTTTCAGCGCTTTTATCCTCTTCTTCTCCAACCCCTTTGTGCGATTATTCCCCACCTTAGCGGAGGGGCGCGATTTGAACCCGATGCTGCAAGATCTCGCGCTGATATTTCACCCTCCGCTGCTGTATCTGGGTTATAGCGGTTTTGCTATCAGTTTTGCTTTTGCGGTCGCGACATTGCTTGAGGGCAAAAGTAGCCAAAATATAGCGCGTTACAGCCGTCCATGGGTGCTGGCGGCTTGGGGGTTATTGAGCATCGGGATTTTACTGGGCGCTTGGTGGGCATACAGTGAATTGGGCTGGGGAGGCTGGTGGTTCTGGGACCCGGTAGAAAATGCGTCATTATTACCCTGGCTTACCAGCACGGCACTATTGCATGTTTTGGCTATCAATGAGCGGCGCGGTTTGTATCATCAATGGGGCATTTTGCTGTCATTGGTGACATTTCAGCTCTGCTTGTTAGGGACTTTTATCGTCCGCTCCGGCGTGTTGACCTCAGTTCATGCTTTTGCTGTTGATACCGCCCGTGGCGAGGTTTTACTGGCGCTATTTGGCATGGTGACATTGATTTCTTTGATGTTATTTGCACTGCGGGTGCGGGGTAATCACCGCGCGGCTGATTTCGCGTTATTTTCTTTGGAAACCTTGCTGCTGGCGGCGCTAGTGTTACTCAGTATCGCGGCGGTTACGGTGTTGATTGGTACTTTATATCCTTTAATTTTCAGCGCATTAGGTTTGGGGTCACTCTCTGTTGGTGCGCCTTATTTTAACCAAACACTGACGCCTTTTGTGTTGCTGTTGTTATTGCTGATGGGGGCCGCGCCATTTGCTGATTGGCAGCAAAGCCGCAAAACCCCGCGCTGGCGTCTGGTGGCTCCTGCATTGTTGGCTATCTTCGGGGCGCTATTCAGTGCGGGCTGGTTTCAATTTCTATGGCAACCACAATCACAATGGCAGCCAGCCATGATGCCGGGCGTCACACTGGCTCTTTGGGCATTATTTGCCCCGCTGTTTGCCGCCAAGATCCGCTGGCGCTCATGGTTGATTCATGGCGGGGTGGCCATCAGCTTGCTGGGCATGCTGTTTGCTTCCTATCACTCGACGGAGCTGGGCAGCCGCATGTCACCTAGTCGCGAAGCAACATTGGCGGGCTACCAACTGACTTATCAGCAAACCGAATTACTGGTCGGCCCGAATTACACCAGCGAACGGGCGCACATCAGGGTGAGTCAGCATGGGCGGCCTATCACCACATTGTTACCTGAACGGCGGCATTATACCGCGCGTGAAATGTTGATGATTGAGCCGGCGATAGCCAGTGGCCCCTTGGCCGATTTTTATGCCGTGTTAGGGGATAATCTGTCTGCCGGGGAGTATAGCGTGCGCTTATATCATAAACCGATGGTTAGCTGGATTTGGGGCGGCGCATTGATAATGGTGTTTGGTGGCGTGCTGACACTGTGGCGTAGAGCCAAACCTGCCAGTGATATTGTGGAGGACAAATGAAACAGCGGTGGCCTTGGTTGCTGGTTCCAGTGCTGGCCTTTTTCTTAGGATTGGTGCTCTACAGCGGCCTAAATCGTGACCCGCATCATATTGAGTTAGCAGAGAAAAACCTGCCAATCCCCGAGTTTTCATTATCTGAATTACAGCAACCAGAACAAAAAATAACGCGGAGCCAACTGCTGGGGAAAGTGACTGTGATTAATGTATGGGCCAGTTGGTGCGCCAGTTGCAAACAAGAGCTGGCGGTATTAGACCAGATTGCTAGCAGCTTAAATAAAGTACAGTTTTACGGGTTGAATTACCGCGACGAGCGCCAGGCGGCATTGAATACACTCCACCGCTACAGCAATCCTTATCAAAAGAATCTTTATGACCCACAAGGGATTTTAGCGCTGGCGATGGGAGTCTATGGCACCCCCGAAACCTGGCTGATTGATGCTGATGGTATTATTCGCCAGCGCTATGCGGGTGAAATGACATTAGAGATATGGCAACAGCAGTTTATGCCATTATTGGCGCAATGGGCTGAGGCGGAAACACCATGAAAACCCTTTTGCTGCTGTTATCACTGGTTTTCTCGCCGTGGGTGTTGGCCGATTTGGTGGATACTTACCACTTTAGTTCGCAACAAAATCAACAACAAGCGCTGGCACTGGCAAAAGAGTTACGTTGCCCACAATGTCAGAATCAAAACTTATTGGAATCAACATCACCCATCGCGCAGGACTTGCGCTTAGAAGTCTACCGGTTGGTGGAAGCGGGGCACAGCTCTCCAGAAATTATGGCCCTGATGACTCAGCGCTATGGTGATTTTGTTCTTTATAGGCCGCCGGTGCGCAGTGCAACATTGATACTGTGGTTTGGGCCGGGAGTGCTGCTGGCCGGTGTGTTAGGCGGATTAGTGTTACGCATTCGAAACCGAGCGGCCTCAAGTTCAAGAGAGGGGCGCTGATGATATTGGCAATCGGAATGGCGATATTATTGCTCATGATTTTAAGCGGCATATGGTGGCCTTGGTTGCGGCAATATGGTCGTCTGAGTTGGCGCTGGCCGTTGGGATTGAGCTTGTTGCTCCCGATACTTATTCTGTTGGGATATCAGCAATTAGGCCACTATGCCGCGGTGCAGCAGGAAGTTTTACGCCAGAAAGAAGCTACGCGATTGAACAATATGTTGGATAAGCAAAGCAGTGACCCCACATTATTTCTATTACAGCAGCGTATCCGACAGTCACCTGATAACAGTGAACTCTGGTTTAGTTTGGCTCAATATTATTTGTATCAGAATGAATTTGAGGACGCGCTGGTGGCATTGCAGCAGACAGAACGTTTGCAGGGGGCGAGTGCTTCAATAGATGCTGCCCGAGCGACTCTGTTTTATTATCAGTCAGGGCAAAAAATGACTGAGGATGTGACCTATTGGCTACAGCAAGCACTGGCAAAAGATCCGTTGCAATACACCGCACTGATGTTGCAAGCCAATGATGACTTTATTCATGCCAAGTATGCACAAGCTATAGTTATCTGGCAGCAATTACTCGAAAGCCCCCATCCTGACGTCGATCGCGCGATGATTATCCGAGCCATTACTTTAGCTCGAGCGCTACAGTAGAGTCGTCATCCAATAAAACGCGGTTGTAGGCCAAATAATAGACAAAAAAAACCCTTACCAATCTCATTTGGTAAGGGATGCCAATTCGGCCAACACCAGGGAAACATTATAACCGGTTACTTATCATGCGATTAATTTAGGTTATTGAAATGACTTAAGTCAAGTTTATCAAAATTACATTAATATGTTTAATGTTTATATGTTTTTGAAGAATATTTTTTTACACTCTTAGCGGCATTAATACACTTGAAAGTAGGTTGCAGCTTAAATGCGTGATAGGCGACAAGATAAATTGCGTATTGTGACGATAAAATCGTCCGGGCAGGGCTGTCACATAGCAAAGCGACTTTGGGGGCTGGAATCAGTAAAAAGATCAAACGCAAAGAGCTTTGATAGTTTTAATACAAACAGTTTTGAGGGTTTTGACATCCAGATGCGCTATAGGTGTGAAGCAATAATTTTATTGGCATCTTTTTAGGAGAAAAGTGACATTAGACAGGATTTTTAAACCAGAAATGGTTATAACGAAACAATGTTTCATTTCTTGTTTGAAAGGATGTTGACGTGGACCGGAGTCCTCCGCTTTTTACCAATAAAAAATTTGTTTTTCTTGTCGCGACATTTTGTTGCCTTCTTTGGGGCAGTGCCTATCCGGCGATAAAGAATGGCTATGCGCTGTTTCATATTGCACCAGATGATATTCCGAGCAAGATGGTATTTGCGGGTTATCGTTTTTTATTGGCCGGAGTGGTGTTGCTATTTTTTGCTGTGGCCAGCGGCAAGGCGATTGGCCGCCTCAAAAAGAGCCAATATAAACAAATTGCTCTATTGGGGCTAACACAGACAACGTTACAGTATGTGTTTTTCTATATTGGTCTGGCCTATACCACGGGTGTCAAAGGCTCTATCATGAATGCGACAGGTACATTTTTCAGTGTGCTATTAGCGCATTATATTTATAAAAATGACCGCCTGACGTTCAATAAAATCATTGGATGCGCTTTAGGCTTTGCCGGTGTCATGGTGGTGAATTTTGGTTCCGATTTAATGGACTTTAATTTTTCCTTGATGGGCGAGGGTTGTGTGGTGTTGGCGGCTTTTATTCTATCCGCCGCCAGTATTTATGGTAAACGGATCTCACAAACCATGGACACCACCGTGATGACGGGGTATCAGTTGGCGATCGGCGGGTTAGTATTAACGCTGGGCGGCTATCTCTTTGGTGGCTATTTAAGTGATTTTGATTGGCAGGCATTATTGTTGCTGGGCTATTTGGTGCTGTTGTCGTCGGCCGCCTTTGCACTGTGGAGCTTGTTGCTGAAATATAATCGAGTCGGCATGGTGGCGCCATTCAATTTCCTTATCCCGGTTTCTGGTGCGGTTTTATCCGCCATTTTCCTGAACGAAAGTATTTTAGAATGGAAGAATGCCATCGCCCTAATATTGGTCTGTGTGGGGATTGTTTTGGTTAATAAAATTAAATCAGTGTAGAAGAAAAACTGGAAAGTGTGACCAAAAAGTAATCCTATAATGTATTCGCTGTAATAGATGATTACAGCGAATACAAAGTACGACTCTTGCCGTCTTGACTGAATGGCTATGTCATTGACTCTGCTTTTTAGTGATCAATATTTGGCATTGCTGAATGATAGATAAGAAGGGTATCAAGCTTTGCTCAAAAGCGTGCGATATGAGTGCAATATTTTCAGACTCATGTTGCAAAATAGCAGCATAGCTATCGCACTGATTCATTAGATCCTCAAACTGGAGCAAACTTAACATTCTTTTAATGCTATAGACTATCTCGAGTCTGGCTTCTTTATCTTCAGGATGCGTATTTTGTAACTGTTGGATATTTTCATTCACTGCATCTGACAGAACATTGACTATAGCTAATAACGTGTCTTGGTTACCATAAGCATTTTTCTCTAATAGTGTGAGTAATTTGTAGGTCTGTTGCGATGACTTAATATTGTCTAGTATCTCTTGTAGTTGTTCAATTGATAATGGTTTGGCGATGAGTTCGGTGGCCCCAAGTGCCAAGCTCTTCTCTTCGATTTCTTTTTCAATACGGTCAGTATAAATATAACAAGGTGGTGGATATTGGGTAGATTCTACCAGCGTTTTGAGTACATCGTAGCCTGTTATATTTTTCATGGTTAAGTCACTAATAACGGCATCAAGTGATCCTTTCTCCACTAGCTGTTTTAATTCAAGCAGGTCATTAGTCTCGCTAACATTAACCCCATATTCTAGAAGTTGGGCTTTAAGTAAGATTTTACTGATGGAATTGTCGTCAATAATAGCGATGTGAAGCATGCTATAATTGCTGTCGACAGCATTTTTTTTCGCGGTTGCAAATGTAATATCTGTTTTTTTACTGTGTATAGCATCGAACCAACCACCAATTAACATGACTTGTTGCTTATCACTGTTTTGAGTTGGTGATATCCATTGCCTAATGTAGAAGTCGATATCTGAAATTTTATACGTTTGACCCGAATTTATCTCTCTGTTAGTTGTGTATGCGGTCTCGTGTAATTCCATTATCTTTGACAAGCTGTTTGGTGCCAGAGATTGAATATCTTGCAATGAGCTAATACTGTCAGGGTCTTTGATTGAAAGGAAATCATAAAATGCTTTGTTGGCTAAAATAATATCGCCATTGACACTCACTTTATAAAGCGGGGACGGGGTTGCATCTATAATTTCTTTTAAGTTACTGTTATACAATTCTAAATTGGTCTTCCGTCGTTTTCTTAGGCGGCTATTTATATAAATGATCACACTAATTGCTGCTATAACAACTAATACTGATAAAGTCAGGTAAATAATAGTCGGAATTCTTGGCGCAATGGTGGAGGGAGGGGTTATTGACTTTGACCAATGATAGTCAATCATCTCTAAATTGTTATAAGGTAATGTAAGCATGACATTTTTGATAATATCATTGAGGATGGTATATTTACGATTAATTGTAAATGCTATGACCGCCGGTGGATTGGTTAATGGGTATTCTTTTAGTTTTTTTTCGTAAAAATATTTAATCCAATAAGATGATACAATTTTCGGTATAATAGCAATGTCTGCTTTATTATTAACGATGGCACTTAATAAATCTAATTCTGAACCTTCAATAGTGATTATTTCTGACTTGGGAAATTCAGCCGCAATTTCCTGAATGACTTTCTGGCCCTTCACCAGCACAATACGCTTACCATTGATATTTTTTGAGCTTTGGATATCGTTATCACTTGCCCTTGCAACCGCGACGAATCTTGAAATATAAAATGGTGGACTGAAAATGGTATTAGGTGTGTAATTTGATGTAACACTGCGATGAGCCCCCATATCGGCTTTTCCTAATGAGACATACTCAATCATTTCCCCTAATGATTCGACAAACACAGGTTTAAATTTAAGACCGGTACTGGCTGAGACAATATCCAAAAGTTGTGCCGATAATCCACTAAAATTACCTTCATCGTCCTGGTATCCTATTGGATAAGAGTATTTAGGCACCGCAACAATGATGGTTTTTTTCTCTGCCACCCATTCTTTTTGTTCGGGAGTTAATTGAATTCTTTGATAGTTACCTAATTGGGCATAATTAAGCCAATACATCTCATCGTCGTTAGGATATTTGGACGACTTCTCTGTCATGAAGGAATTAAGTGCATTAAATAATTTTCTATCAATAGAGGGCGTTAAGGCAAAAATAAATTTTGTATCATAATTATAAGTTAACGGCGCATATTGAATATTTGCTGCGTTTTCTTGCACGATACGGTTAGTGTTAAAAATACCTGCAATATAGATAGAATAAGGATCTGCCAGTAAAACCTTTAGAACTTCGGCCTCGGGCAGATCTTCTATTATTTGAGCATGAGGATAAATCTTTTTCAGGCTTTCAGCGGAAATCTGTTGTGAGAGTGAATAGACTGTTTTTATGTCTCTCTGGCGCTGGCTGTTTTGTAGTTTATAAAGGCGAGTTTGCCAAAAAACCGGTGAGTTAATGGCAATTTTACATTGTGTTATTTGAGTAAACCCAATAGCAATACTGATTTTTCCGCTTTCTAAATCATCACATAAATCATTTTTATTTTTATAATGAACATATTCAAATTGAAAATTATTTATTTCGCTGAATTGATTGAGATAGTCGACAGCTAACCCACTGGGCTGTGAAGTTCCTTCGCGAAACACAAGTGGCGACAGGTTATCAAGATAACCTACATTAACTAATGTTCTGATTATTTCTTGTGGGGCAGCGACAGTGCCATAGGTTAAAAATGTCAGAACAACGAAAATGATACCGGTTAAAAAATTTTTCATAATGACTGGCTCTTTATATAGCCTAAGTGTGAAATCGGGCTAAATTTAGGGTTTTAGTGCTTGAGTTTGTATTCTTGACCGTGGAGAAAACACTATTCTGACATTAGAATTACCAAGCGAATTTATAATGTTATCTGTCAGCTTATACTCACGACCTTAGAGCGAAGGCATAGAGAGAATAATTAACTACGTCGTGTGTCAATAAGAACTGTGGCTACTAATTCATTATAAACCACTGATTATAATTCACAATATATACCATTATTGATTAATTTATCAACAAATATATACAACAGGCCAACATTTCTTAATATATTGTATTTAATGGTTTTTTTTGAAATGAAATTGACTGAGACTAGAATTCACCACGGGCTAATATTTATATTGCCAATAAAATACAAGAAAACTCTTAAATAAATTAAGCGAACTCTAAGCCCGAGTTGAATATTAGATCAAGCGGTTGTGCTACTCAACTCAGGCTTTATCCGTGACTATCTTAACCCCGACCCGGCTCACTCGGTCAGATTCCATTTCGGCAATTGTCCACGTAAGACCATCCCATTCAATCTGATCACCAATAACCGGTTCACCACCAAAGAGATAGAGCACGAATTGGCCCAGTGTTTGTTGTTTATCAACACCCGGCTCCAGATTGAGACCATAAATCTGAGAAATATCATGAAGTTTTGCATCAGCATCAAGAATGAAATCGCCGAAGAAACGCTCATCCAACTGGATGCTGGGGGACTGGCTGAAGAGTTTCCCTAGTGCGGGTAAATCATGTTCTTGACCAATAACACACAAAATATCGCCCTCTTTCAGGCGAGTGCTACCGGTGGGATGTAAGAGATCCTTGCCACGGAACAGTGCGGCAATGCGCGTGCCCTCCGGCATTTTCAAATCACGCAGGGTAGCTCCGATACACCATTTATCACAGCTGAGCTGGTAAATGAATTGCTCCCACTGGTTATTCTTATCAATGTCTAAACCAATCCGTGCCACTGGCGCGAGGGCAGGAGGCACCACCAGTTTTGTTTTGCGCGCCGCGAATGACAAACTGGTGCCTTGCAGCAGCAGTGAAACCAGCACCACGAAAAAGGCGACATTAAAGAATAAATTTGCATTGGGTATACCCGCCATCATCGGGAATACTGCCAGAATAACTGGGACTGCACCGCGTAAACCGACCCACGAAATAAAGATACGCTCGCGCAGATTAAAACTGGGGAAGGGCAGTAGGCCGATGAACACTGACAGCGGTCGGGCGAACAAAATCATCCACAATGAGAGAATTAATGCCGGAATGGCGATCGGCAACAACTCACTTGGATTAAGCAGCAACCCTAATACCAAGAACATGCCAATTTGGCTGAGCCAGGCCAGCCCATCAAAGGTTTGCAAAATCCCAGAGCGGTTGCGGATGGGGCGATTGCCCAGTAGCAAGCCACAGAGATAGACCGCCAAAATACCGCTGCCATTTAGCGCGGTGGCGAGTGAAAAAACCAGAATCCCGCCGCATACCGCCAGTAATGGATATAAACCACTGGGTAATTCTATCCGGTTGATGAGTAATATCAGTAAGCCGCCGCCGCCCAAGCCGATGAGAATACCCAAGCCAAATTGTTGAATTAAGTGCACCAAAAACATCCAGCTTAGGCTAGTTTCACCGGCTGAAATCATGGAAATCAGAGTCACGGTCAAAAAGACGGCCATGGGGTCGTTACTGCCCGATTCTATCTCAAGAGTGGCGCTAACACGTTCGTTGAGACCTTTCCCACCTAACAGTGAGAAGACCGCCGCCGCATCGGTTGACCCTATAATTGCCCCAATTAATAAGCCTTGAATGATATCTAAATCAAATAGCCAGGCAGCGGCCATGCCGGTTAGGCCAGCAGTAATCAATACCCCGACTGTCGCCAGCGAGAGGGCCGGCCACAATGCGACGCGGAATGATGATGCTCGGGTGCGCATACCGCCATCTAATAGAATGACGGCCAACGCCAGATTGCTCACCAAATACGCGACAGGATAATTATCGAAAGCAATTCCACCGATGCCGTCGGTACCCGCCAACATGCCAATGGCCAAGAAAATGACCAAAATGGGGATGCCCAGGCGGGAAGAGAGTGAACTCAGTAAAATACTGGCTCCCACCAGCACAGCGCCAATCAAAAAAAGGCTGTTAATAGTGATGGCGTCCAATGTGGGAGGTCTCCTGATATGAAAAGAAATGGCGGGTGAGCAGAATTATTATACACAGATTTGGAGGAATCGATGGGAAGATATGACCTAATTCAATATGTTAAATTAAGGTATAGCCGCAGCATATAGGAAAGTATCTCCAGATCGCTCACCTTTAATCGCCCAGCGGGGAATCAAGGGTGAGCGTTGGATAATGAAATTAATCGCGTTTCAGTGTTGCTAACGATCTTTTTAGTGCTTCAGTCGTCACTGATTTTTCCTGTTCAGGAAGATTATCGACAGAAAATTGTGAAAGTTCATTGACCAATACGCTGCGGTCTTTGCCGGTGATCGCGCTATCTAAAGCACCGCTAAGGCGGCTAATCAGGGCCAATAAGGTGCTGAACCCGGTGACTGGCGTAGTATCAGATGTGGGATTATTCTCAATAGATTCTTGCTTACTCATCACAATTCCTCTTTTTGTTGTCACTGCAAGTGAAACAAACCCTGATAAGGAATCAACAGGATAATTGCTCTGAAAGCAGAGCGCACAGTGAGGCATTTGCCATCCCGCATCTACATGATGGTCTCACAGTGTAGCGGTTTTATGACCAAAACGGTATGCAGTTAGGTAGATCGCTTAGCAATAACTTTATTACTTTGCACAATACTTTGGTTGCGTCGTTTGCTGCTGCGACTTGCCAGAAAACAAGAATTTTAGCAAAGGAATACGGCGATGAACCTCATATAAAATAAATGAAATCAAACACACAAAGAGCATTCCGAGTAAAAAGCCCACGCCATTGTTGTCAATTTTGGGAGTGACAAAGGCACCATAAATCAAGGTCAATGGATGATGCACCAGATAAATGAAAAGAGAGGCATTAACCAGGTAGGTGATGCGTGTAGAAGGATAATTGAGCAACTGGTGCCCCAGAGAGTAGACCACGTTGGTCATCGTCACGCCCATTAACGCTTTAATCATAAGATCCAGCTCGAAGGCAAAAAACTCAGCAGTATTAAAGTGTTGGTTTAAATAGTAAGCACCAAATAACAGGAGTGAAGCAGCTAGTGCACCCGGCGAAAAGGTGAGAAAAACCTGCTTGAGTGGGGGATAGATAAAGCTGTAAGCGCCCAGAAGAAAGAAAGGCAGATAAAACACGGTTTCCATCACAACGAAATTGAAGACACTATTAAAGAGTATTTCAGGATTTAGGATAAATATTATTCTGCGAATGACTGAATAAATGAACACGAATAAAAACAATGATAGTGAGATTTTTCCTATGTTATTCATTCTCTTTATCAAGGTCGGAACTGAGTGCTGTTTATTCTTTATCTTCTGGAACAGATAAAAACAAAGTGTGGTCAATAAGGCGAGTGTTAACAAAAACCATAAGTGAGAAACAACTTCCCAAATAGCAATATTTATTTTTTGATAAATTGTAAATAAATTCCAATCTTGTAATTTACTGGTGTAATTTTTAAGTAAGAAAAACTGAGGCAAAGTAATGAGCGGGATAGCAGTAATTAACGGAATAACAACACGTTCCAGCCGGACTTGCAGCCAGCGGTGGCGCTCATAACGCTGATATAACATGAACGAAAAATAACCGGAAATAACAAAAAACACTTGCATGCGGAAAGCATGGATAAAGTCATTTAATAGGGTAAATTCCAATGAGGAATGGCTGCTATTCACTGCCCAATGATGGCTGGAGTATATAAGTGAAAGATGAAAAGGAATGCCGAGTAACATCAAATAGGCGCGGATGGCGTCTAAAAAGTACTCCCGTTGGTGAGTGTTTTTTTTCATACTTATTCGCTGTTTGTTATCGGAATTAGAATAACGTATCTGATTTTGCCCAGAATATTTTTTATGGTAATTACTCATTGGTAACTATATGCGTTATCAATGGATCAGTACGGCAAGAAACACTACTATAAGGGTTAATGATTTTCCATAGCGTATTTTAGTCTAGCTTGCTAGGCTGGTGGCTTAGCCACTGGTTTAAACACTGGGCTGGTGGTGTAAGTTTGGGCATAACATTAGCCGGGACTTATCAACGGCACCTGCTGGATAAACCGTCAATTATTTGGCTGTTATGATTTAGGGGGAGATGTGGGAGTTAATATTTTGTCGAACGTCAATAGAATGTCAAAAGGGTCACGCGCAAACAGCGTCAGATGGCTGGGGGTGGCTCTCTTGCTGTCATTATTCACTTCTCAGGCCATGGCTTTCTCATTAGATGATGTGGCTAAGCAGGCACAGGCTCTGGCGGGTAAACGTTTTGAAACGCCGAAAAGTAATCTGCCATCGCAATTTCGCGAAATGAAATTTGCCGATTATCAGCAAATTCAGTTTAACCATGATAAATCGTATTGGAACAAACTGGATACGCCATTTAAGTTAGAGTTTTATCATCAAGGTATGTATTTCGATACACCGGTGCAAATTAATGAAGTGACGGCCACCAGTGTGAAGCCTATCAATTATAACCCGGACTACTTTAACTTTGGCTCGGTCAAGCATGATCCCGAGTCAGTGAAGGATTTGGGTTTTGCCGGTTTCAAAGTGCTTTATCCTATTAACAAAGCGGATAAAAAAGACGAAATCATCAGCATGCTTGGTGCCAGCTATTTTCGTGTGATTGGTAAAGGCCAGGTTTATGGTCTTTCTGCGCGCGGGCTGGCGATTGATACTGCCTTGGCTTCTGGCGAGGAGTTCCCGCGTTTTCGTGAGTTCTGGATTGAGCGTCCCAAACCTAATGATAAGCACCTGGTTATTTTTGCTTTGCTAGATTCCCCTCGCGCCACCGGGGCTTATCGTTTTGTGGTTTATCCGGGCCGCGATACCACCATTGATGTGCAAGCTAAAGTTTTCCTGCGCGATAAAGTAGAGAAACTGGGGATTGCACCATTAACCAGTATGTTCTTGTTTGGCCCAAGTCAGCCATCTGCGGTGTTGAACTATCGCCCGGCCTTACATGATTCCAATGGTCTTTCTATTCATGCTGGTAATGGTGAATGGATCTGGCGGCCGCTGAACAATCCAAAGCATTTGTCAGTTAGCACTTATATTGTTGAAAATCCAAAAGGATTCGGTTTGCTGCAACGCGGCCGTGAATTCTCGCAGTATGAGGATTTAGACGATCGCTATGATTTGCGTCCGAGCGCCTGGGTTGAACCCCGTGGCGATTGGGGCAAAGGTAAAGTGGAGCTGGTGGAAATTCCAACTGCGGATGAAACTAACGATAACATCGTGGCTTTCTGGACACCGGATGTTTTACCGGATGCCAAGAATTCGCTCGATCTGAATTACCGCCTGCATTTCACCCGTGATGAAGACAAATTGCATTCACCGGATGTGGCTTATGTGAAACAAACTCTGCGCTCAACCGGGGATGTGAAACAGTCGAATCTGATCCGTGAGCCAGACGGCAGTGTGGCTTTCCTGGTTGATTTTGTCGGCCCGGTACTGAAATCACTGGATGAAAATGCGCCACTGGCTTCGCAGGTCAGTATTGATGACAACGGTGAATTGATCGAAAACAGTGTTCGCTACAATCCAGTGACCAAAGGCTGGCGTTTGACACTGCGGTTAAAAGTTAAGGATGCCAAGAAACCAATAGAAATGCGCGCTGCGCTGGTTAATGGCGACAAAACCCTGACGGAAACCTGGAGCTATCAGCTACCTGCCAATGAATAAGTTAAATCAATCTCCTGTACAGGATTATATTGCGGATTTGCCCCTGACTGCACAGCAGCAAGGGGCGTTGCGCGATGCTTTGCCTGAGGATGTGCTGCTCGGCAGCACACCTGATGCGATACCACAAGTACATCAGCAATTAGCTGCCAGTACATCAGAAAAGATGGTTTTCAGTGAGCAAGACAGTGCATTGGCTTCGGTCAATGCCCGCTTGCAAGCGGCATGGCCGGATGCTTTGGCCGATAAGAAATTACTGGCTGATAAAAAATTACTGGCGCAAGACGACGAGGGGCGCACGGTTATTCATGCTACGCCGCCCATCAAGCGCACCAGTATGGCACCGCAGGCTTGGCGCACCAATCCGGTCGGGCGTTTTTGGGATTCGCTACTGGGCCGCAGCCCGGTGTCACGCGCCCAAACACATGAACAGGCACTTGCCGAGAAAAAATGGCGCAGCGTGGGGTCTCTGCGCCGCTATATATTGCTGATACTGATTGTGTTGCAAACCACCATTGCGACCAGCTATATGAAGACCATTTTACCTTATCAGGGCTGGGCATTACTCGATCCATTCGAAATTTGGCAGCAGAACTGGCAGGTTTCAGTGATGCAATTGCTGCCTTATTTACTGCAAACCGGCATTCTCATTCTGTTCGCCATTCTGTTCTGTTGGGTCTCCGCCGGTTTCTGGACCGCGCTGATGGGGTTCTTGCAATTATTGATTGGTAAAGACAAATACAGCATTTCCTCCACCATCAAAGGGGATGAGGCGCTAAATCCAGCACATCGGACAGCGCTGATTATGCCCATTTGTAATGAGGACGTGGAGCGCGTATTTGCCGGTTTGCGGGCCACTTATGAGTCGGTGGCCGCAACCGGGCAACTGGATCACTTTGATATTTATGTGCTGAGTGACAGTTATGACCCCGATATCTGTGTGGCGGAGCAAAAAGCCTGGTTGGAATTGTGCCGCGATGTGGATGGGCACGGGCGTATTTTCTATCGCCGCCGTCGGCGTCGGGTGAAACGCAAAAGTGGCAATATTGATGACTTTTGCCGCCGTTGGGGCAGCCAGTATAGCTATATGGTGATATTGGATGCCGACAGCGTGATGAGCGGCGGCTGTTTGACGGGCTTGGTGCGGTTGATGGAAGCCAATCCGAATGCCGGGATAATTCAGTCCGCGCCGAAAGCCTCCGGTATGGATACGCTGTATGCCCGAATACAGCAATTTGCCACTCGCGTTTATGGCCCGTTGTTCACTGCCGGGTTACATTACTGGCAACTGGGCGAATCCCATTATTGGGGCCATAACGCCATCATCAGGGTGAAGCCGTTTATTGAGCATTGTGCTTTGGCACCTTTGCCGGGCGAAGGCTCATTCGCGGGCGCTATTTTGTCCCATGACTTTGTGGAAGCGGCATTAATGCGCCGTGCTGGATGGGGCGTGTGGATTGCGTATGATCTACCGGGCAGCTATGAAGAATTGCCCCCCAACTTACTTGATGAGTTAAAACGAGACCGTCGCTGGTGCCACGGTAACTTAATGAATTTTAGGTTATTTTTGGTTAAAGGTATGCATCCGGTTCACCGTGCAGTGTTCCTCACCGGTGTGATGTCTTATTTGTCGGCCCCGTTGTGGTTTATGTTCCTGGTGCTATGCACGGCTTTGCAGGCGGTGCATACCCTGATGGAACCGCAGTATTTCTTGCAACCGCGCCAGCTGTTCCCGGTATGGCCTCAGTGGCGGCCGGAATTGGCCATCGGTTTGTTCTCCACCACCTTGGTCTTGCTGTTCTTGCCTAAGCTACTCAGCATCATTTTGATCTGGGCTAAGGGGGCGAAAGAGTACGGCGGAGCACTCCGTCTGTTGCTGTCGATGCTGGCGGAAATGCTGTTCTCAGTCTTACTGGCACCGGTGCGGATGCTGTTCCACACCGTGTTTGTGGTCAGTGCTTTCCTCGGCTGGTCGGTGCAGTGGAATTCACCGCAGCGCGATGATGACGCCACGCCATGGAGTGAAGCTATGGTCCGCCACGGGCCACAACTGTTGCTAGGTGTGGTTTGGGCGAGTGGTGTGGCCTGGTTGGATCTGCGTTTCTTATGGTGGTTATCGCCCATCGTCTTTTCGCTGATCCTGTCGCCGGTGGTCTCTGTATTCTCCAGCCGCCGTACCTTGGGGCTGGCCAGTAAACGGGCGAAATTATTCCTGATCCCAGAGGAATATAATCCGCCACGGGAATTGGTTGCCACGGAAGAGTATCTGAAACTTAATCATCAGCGGGCGCTCAGTCATGGCTTCTTCCATGCGGTAATGAACCCGTCGTATAACGCGTTAGTCAGTGCTATGGCAACGGCCCGCCATCACACTCGCGCGATTATCGAGCAATATCGTCGTGAGCGGGTGGAGCAAGCTCTAGAGGCTGGGCCGGAGAAATTGGCTAAATTACAGCGCTTGGAACTGCTCAGTGACCCGGTCATGATTTCGCGTTTGCACCAGCAAGTCTGGCAGCAGCCGGAACAGTACCAAATCTGGAACGGTTATTATCGCCAACTGGCGCATAATATGAAGGCGTTTCCCGCCGCGAAATAGCGGTGAAGTAAAATAAAAAACGGGCATATAAATTGCCCGTTTTTTGTGTATATAAAAGCTTGCTATGAAGATTAAAAATCGATGGAACTCCATGTTTAAACTGACCCGCCGCTGGCTTCCGCGAACTCGCATTCTCATGCTCGGGGCCGTTATTCTGCTGTTATCGGGCTGCGGCAGTATTATCAGCCGCACCGTGCCGGGGCAGGGGCATGGACACCAATATTACCCCGGAGTGCAATGGGATATGCGCGAGGGGCCATGGAAATACATCACGGTGATTGATGTTCCTTTATCAATGATTGTTGATACTTTTATGCTGCCAATTGACGCCCAGCACGGCCCCTATGAGTAATGCTATGCTGTGGTCGTAAAAACTAACAATTGATAATGTTGTTGCTGGCAAGTGAACTCACAGATCGGCGTCATATTTAACCCTTTTACATGGGCCGCCAGTGAGTGTTGGTTATCATGGTTAACAAAAGCGGCACCGACATCAAAGTCTTTGCAGGTATGGGCTTTAACGGCGGTAACTAACTGACTTAGCACGCCTTTTCCCCGCCAACGGCTATCAATACACACCGGCCCATAAAGAAATACCCGCAATTCTTTCAATGGTTTACCTTGAAATTGGTGCTGACTTATCGCCTCCAGCATGGCATCGACCACCGGTGGGCGAGGTTGCTGATGTGTGCGAGCCAGGCAGACAAATGCCGCCACCTGAACATCATCAATAGCCACCAGAATCCCCAGATCTTGATTGATAGCATCCAGCTGTTTTTCGTCCATCTGCGACACAATAAAACCCTGTTTGCGCTGTTCCGTGCTTAAATTTGCTGGGGTATTTTGTGATTGTAACTGTAATATGGCGGGGTAATCAGCAGGTTGCGCAGGTCTTATTTTCATTTTTAGTCTCAGCATTCAAATGTGCTATCAAAGGAGAGCTAGATGTCATCCAAATCCATTGGTTTGCCTGCTACCGGTTTGACGAAAGAAGCGGCCATATTGCCACAAACTTCGGTAATGCGAGTGGCCAGAGCTACGGATAATCTCAAATTAATCAGCGAGATGTACTGTAACGGCTTAGGGTTCACTCTGTTGGGCAGTTTTGCGGATCATCAAGGATTTGACGGTGCCATTCTGGGTCACCCACATCATGCTTATCATATAGAGTTTACTCATCATCGTGGCACTCGGGTAGGTTTTGCGCCCACGCAGGATAACTTATTAGTTTTTTATCTGCCGGATGAAGCGCAATGGGCAGGGCAGTGCCAGCAAATGTTGTTTGCCGGTTTTCGCGCGGTGGCGTCTTATAACCCTTATTGGGATATCGGTGGTAAAACTTTCGAAGATACAGATGGTTATCGGGTGGTTTTACAGCAGCGTGTATGGGAACTGTAAGCTTATTTTGAACATAAAAAACCCGCCATTAAGGCGGGTTATCACTGTTAGGCAGTTTGCTGGCCCTGAGTGTTGTTCATCAGGCGACGAATTGGCACGATAAGCAATATTAATACCGCCGCACAGATAACCAGCGCAATTGAGCAGCGCGCAAACAAGGTTGGCAGCATATCAAGCTGGTCAGCTTTAACATGCCCACCAATCAAGCCCGCAGCCAGATTACCCAGTGAACTGGCGCAGAACCACAGCCCCATCACCTGACCCCGCATTCTGTCTGGAGCCAGTAAGGTCATGGTCGCCAGCCCGATAGGGCTAAGACACAATTCGCCCAAGGTCAGTAGCAAAATACTCATCACTAACCACCAGGGTGAAACGCCCGCGCCGCCACTGCTGAGGACATGCTGTGCGGCATACATCATCACGGCGAAACCAGCCGCCGCGCATAAAATACCAATCACGAATTTAGTGATGCTGCTCGGCTGAATCTTTTTCTTCGCCAGTGCTGGCCACGCCCAACTAAATACTGGCGCTAACAGGATGATAAACAGTGCATTTATTGACTGGAACCAGACGGTCGGGATCTCAAAACCCATCACCATACGGTCAGTATAATCATTGGCAAACAGGTTAAATGAGGTTGGTTTTTGTTCAAAAGCAGACCAGAAGAATGCCGCTGATACCAACAGAATAAAGCACACCAACAAACGGGCGCGATCTTTACGGCTCATTTTGGCAAAAGCGAACAGATAGACAAAATAGAGTGTCACGGAGGCGGCAATGACATACACCAGCAAGCTGGCAATCAGCACCGGATTAATCGGGATAACGCCCTGTGAAATAAGAGCAATAATGGCCACCACCACCAGCATAATGGCTGCAACCCATTTACCCACACCCTGGCGTTGATTGGTCGGTTTATTCCAACTTGAGTCCAGCCCCACTTCTGCGTCATAGCGCTTCATCGCCGGTATGGCAAAGCCACGGAAGATAAGCAACGCCACCAGCATACCGATCCCGCCAATACCAAAGCCCCAATGCCAGCCATGAGTTCGCAACAACCAGCCGGAAAGCAGCGGTGCAATAAACGACCCCATATTGATACCCATATAGAACAGTGAGAAACCACCGTCACGGCGGGCATCACCGGGCTTATAGAGGGTGCCGACCATCACCGAAATACAGGTTTTGAACAGGCCGGTACCGAGCACAATAAATGCTAAGCCGATAAAAAACAGGTCATTGCCGAAGAAAGCAGATAAAGCAATCGACAGATGGCCCAAGGCAATCAGAATCGAGCCATACCACACCGCGCGTTGTTGGCCCAGCCAGTTATCCGCCAGCCAACCGCCGGGCAGTGCCGCCAAATACATACTACCGGCAAAAATCCCGACGATAGCCGAAGCTTGCTCACGGGGTAGACCCATACCGCCATCAAAAACGGTGGCCGCCATAAACAGAATTAAGAGAGGGCGAATACCGTAGAATGAGAAACGCTCCCACATTTCGGAAAGAAATAGTCCACTGAGCGGATAAGGGTGCCCAAAAAATGTACGACCACCAGGGGTGTTAACAGAGGTTTGCATAAAGTCTTCCCATAGAATCGCTTTAAAATGAGCGAATAAACCCGTCATACTTCAAACTGCATGTGCGTTGGCTGCTTTCGCTCACCCCGGTCACTTACTTATGTAAGCTCCCAGGAATTTACTCAGTTGCCGCCTTCCTGCAATTCGAATTATTTAGGGTGTAATTATCATCGAGTGTCAGCTCTTTGGCGCTGTGACCAATTGTCGGAGTTAACACGCGTTACAGTAGAATTTAACGCAATAATAACGTCATTTTTTAATTTCCACTGGGGGTTATATCGTATTTTTAGATAAAAAGTCGACATTCATCGCAATTATCAATCAGTTTGAACCGAATCTTATGGTTTTTTTTACTGTTTTTATTCGCATTTTGCGGATTTTTATGCTGAAAAAATACACAAATCTAGATTGCTTTATCCTGACTTTTCGTCGCCTCAGCGGTGTTATCTTGAGTTAGCTATCTTGCTGTTGTTGAACTTCGCGCTGTGCTTTTAAGGGCTGGCGTTGCAAACACCAGTAAGAATACAGGGCATTAAATAGCACAACCACGGCGGTGACGCAGAATACTGCGCGGAAACCATAGCTGGCGGATACCGCCGCACCCAGGAGTGGGCCGCTAACATTCCCCACATCACGGAATGATTGGTTATAGCTGAAAATTCTACCCGCAATCTGATTGGTACAGTTATAAATCAGCAAAGTCTGCACTGCGGGTAACAGTGCGCCATCTGTCGCCCCCAATAAAAAACGCAAAATACCCAGTTGTAATGGGGTTTGTACAAAGGCCATCGGGATTAAAATCAGAATGGATAATGCCAGCATGGCGATCAAAATGCGTTCTGGCCCGATTTTATCCCCCAACTTGCCTAAGCGCGGCGCACTTATCAGCGCAGCGACACCCGGCACCGAAGCAATCATGCCACTGACAAAAGCCAAATTATGGATATCTCCGGCCAGCTCGCGCACATACAGGGTCAAAATGGGCGCAATCGAGCCGGTCGCAACTTGGATAATCATGGTGGTGACAAACAAACTCAGGATTAACTTAGGGTTTTTCAGTGAGTTAAATACCTGTCGGCCATTCAGCATATCTTTCTTCAGCACTGGCGCAAACTGCTCGCGGACATAAAACCAGGTCATGGCAAAACAGGCGAATAGCACTCCGGCAGTGATAAAAAACACCGGCCGCAAACCATAATTATCCGCCAATAATCCACCAATCAATGGGCCGATTAATGCACCACTGACCCCGCCGGTTGAGAGTGTGCCCAATGCCCAGCCACTTTTGTTGCGCGGCACCTGTGTGGCAATCAGCGCGTTGGCATTAGGAATAAAGCCGCCCAACAGCCCCAGCAGGGCGCGTAGGGCCAAGAATTGCCAAATATTTTGCGCCATGCCCATCAGCACCATCACAATCCCCATGCCGAGAGCGGATCGCAGTAGCATGATTTTCCGGCCTTTTCGGTCGGCAAGGCTGCCCCAGAAAGGCGCGGCAATGGCGGAAAACAGGAAAGTAATGCTGAACACCAAACCCGACCACATGTTCAATGACTGGTGGCCGCTCACACCCAACTGTTCCACATACAGTGGCAGGAATGGCATGATCAAACTGAATGCCGCGCCGGTTAGAAAACAGCCTAACCAGGTGACAAATAAGTTTCTTTTCCAGTTAACAGGTTGTGGTGCTGAGGTCATAAATTACCGATTAAACAAGGGATTGCTTCTTAACAAACTGAGCGCTTTGCGTCTCTTTATTCGTCGATAGGGGCGTTTGAAGGGGCAACAAAGCACAAGAATAAAACAGTTAGCTTGGTAAGTATGCGCCTATAGCACATTGACATCAATGAGATGAATGTTAGTTTTTATTAAAATGAAAAGAGGGTTTGAAATTCGGGGATATGCTTATTCGATTAGGTTATAACTGAATGGAGAGAGCTTTGACCGTTTGTTATAACTCATTGCCGCGAAATAAAAAAGCCACTACGCGATGGGCGCAGCAGCTCATTTATCAGCACAGATTATTATCAGCGATAAGCTTCATTTTTGGTGACGGAATAACGGCCACTACCCAACAGCATGATAGCCACGCCGCCGAGGAAGTACATGGCTTCGTTTTCCAAACCCCATGCGCCCACTTGGGTCAGAGTAAAGAACTTACCGGTGCCGACCATCAATACCGCGACCAATAGGTTAACGGCGTAAATGAAAGCCGCAGGGCGAGTAAATAAGCCCAAAATAATCAGGATCGGGGTGATAATCTCGCCAATGTAAACGCCATAGGCAACAAAGCCAGGGATGCCCTGCGCCTGTAAAGAGGCGGCTATCCAACTGGTGCCGTGCTGAATTTTTGCCACGCCATGAAATAACATCAAAACACCGAATGTCAGGCGTAATAACAATTTACCGCCGTTCGGATGATCTGTTAACCGCGTGAACCACAGATTAAGAGTTGCGAGCATATATATCCTTATCAAGAAAAAGATATTCCCGTCATACTTCAAGCTACATGTGTGTTGGCTACGTTCACTCACCCCAGTCACTTACCTGTGTAAGTTCTTGGGGACTAATGAGCCTCATCCCTGAGGCTCACCCTATGGGCAGCATAAATGCTGTTCAAATCGGTTCCCGACCGATTTGTCGCTCAATTGCCGCCTTACTGCAACTCGAATTAATTAGGGCGTCACCAGAAGATAACCAAGGGAAATTAATTCAGTATCGTCAGACCACAACTATATTTCTATCGGATAATACTGACAGATTGTATCAAAAAAACTGATATAAACTAATTCTCATTATCATCTGTTATATTATTTTGCTCTAAGCTAATTCCGTTTAGCTAAGCTAGTCATACAGCGAAGGTGCGCCCTCGGGGCGGGTTTTAAAACGCCGGTGCAGCCACATGTATTGATCCGTGGCGCGCATAATCTCTTTTTCGATCACTTTATTCATAAAGGCCGCGGCTTCGACTTCATTATCCAGCGGGAAATTATCCACTGCGGGCTGTAAAATCAGTTGATAACCTTTGCCACCCGGTAACCGACGTGGTGTGAAAGGAATGATTGCGGGTTTACCCATACGCACCAGAAGATAAGTCCCGGTGGTGGTGGCGGCTTGGCTGACGGCAAACAAGGGCACGAACACACTGCTGCGTGGGCCATAGTCATGGTCGGGCGCATACCAGATAATTTCACCTTGCTTGAGGCTGCGAACCATCCCTTTGAGGTCTCTGCGATCAAGCATGGCTTTATTTGACCGCATCCGGCCCCAGGTCTGCATCCAATCCATGGCTTTATTATCATGTGGACGATAAACGCCAATTCCCGGATTGTAGATACCAAAAATACGCGCGCCCAGTTCTAGCGTCAGAAAATGCAAGCCAATCAACAAAACCCCTTTGCCCTCATCACGCGCCTGTTGGATATGCTCCAGCCCGCTGACACTGCACCAGCGCTTAATTCGCCAGTCTGGCCAAAACCACGCCATGCCGGTTTCAAATAACCCCATGCCGACGGATTCAAAATTCTTAACCAGCAGTTCATCCCGCTCGTTTTTCGGCATGTCAGGGAAGCACAGCTCCAGATTGCGCCGCGTTATTCGCTTACGTCGTGCAAGAAAACGCATAGAAAAACGGCCAAGGGAGGTGCCCATGGAATAGATGACCGGATAGGGTAGCAGTACCAGTAGGTAGAGAATACCGAGGCCGAGCCAAGTCAGCCAATAACGAGGGTGCAGTAGTGAGCGATTAAAAGACGGAACTTGCATATCTGTTCTCAGCATTATTGTCATTCGTTCGGACATATTGATGGTGCACATTGAGTTAATCAGAAAACCTCAATAAGCCCAGTCCCAACCTACTTATCTGTCGTTTTAAGGTAGCCTATTGTGGCATTTTTAGGAGACTACAGGAAAAAAGAGCGCACCAAAAAGCCATTTTCATGCTTTTTTGTCGAAAACTTCATCAAATAAATCATTTGTTTGATGATTATGTAAGCGGGGCGATTGCCCCGATGGGCGCTCCGACGGCTTACGCACTTGTATTTGAAACTAACAGGGACCCATCCGGCACATTTCCCCGCAAATTAACTTGGTCAGTAGTCCAATCCCTGTCTGTCGAAGAGGGATTTTTATTTCTGCGGTATGATATTTCCAGTGTATAAATGGATATTATTCATTCTTATCGGAGAGCCGTCGATGACAGTTGCAAGACTCAGTGCGGGTTTATTGGTCGTCGGTGGCATATTGGGTTATCTCGGCGCTGATTGGCAGAGCAAACCGTTACTGATTGCTGCCGGAATTGCCTTGCTCGCGGGTGTTATTTTTTCTGCTTTGACTGAGCGTGATAGCCGCTAAAGATGTGCCGTGGCGGGGTTTCAGGTATTATATGCGCCGCACGGGATAGCCGGTGCCGAAATATCAGTTCTATTGCGCGATGATTTAGCGTGGTTAGCCGTCTAATGATTAACCTAACCCATTGAGCAATAATTAAATATTCATCAGTAACCTCTCTGAAAGACAGGAACGTACACCATGCCAGTGTTACATAACCGAATTTCTAATGAGGAACTTAAAGCGCGCATGTTGGCTGAAACCGAACCGCGCACCACAGTTTCTTTTTATAAATATTTCATGCTGGAAGATGCAAAAACCTTCCGTGATAACCTCTATAGCCAATTTGTTAAACTCGGGGTATTTGGCCGGGTTTATGTGGCAAAAGAGGGAATTAATGCCCAGATTAGCGTGCCTGCAAATCGTTATGATGAGTTTCAAGTCGCGCTGTTTGCCGCTCATCCCGCGCTGAACCAAGTGCGGTTGAATGTTGCGCATGAAGATGACGGCAAGTCATTTTGGGTGCTACGCATGAAAGTTCGTGAGCGCATTGTGGCTGACGGTATCGACGATGACAGTTTCGACCCCAGCAATGTTGGGCATTATTTAAAGGCCGATCAGGTCAATCAGATGATTGATGACCCCGATACTTTGTTTGTCGATATGCGCAATCATTATGAATACGAAGTCGGCCATTTCGAAAACGCGATAGAAGTTCCGTCGGATACTTTCCGAGAACAACTGCCGATGGCGGTTGATATGCTGCAACATAATAAAGATAAGAATATTGTGATGTATTGCACCGGTGGGATTCGTTGCGAGAAAGCCAGCGCTTATATGCTGCATAATGGCTTTAAAAATGTTTATCACGTCGAAGGCGGGATTATCGAATATGCCCGTAAAGCAAAAGAACAGGGATTGCCGCTTAAGTTTATTGGTAAAAACTTTGTTTTCGATGAGCGGATGGGCGAGCGGATATCTGAAGATATTATCGCACATTGCCATCAGTGCGGCACCCCAAGTGATACGCATACTAATTGCAAGAATGATGGTTGCCACTTACTGTTTATTCAATGCCCCGTTTGTGCAGCAAAATTTGAAGGTTGCTGTAGCCAGATTTGCCAGGAAGAGCTGAAGCTTCCACAGGAAGAACAACGCTCTCGCCGGGCCGGGCGAGAGAATGGCATTAAGATTTTTAATAAATCTAAAGGTTTGCTACAAACAACCATGCATATTCCTATGCCGGAAAAGGGCGCAGATAAGTAATATCCAGTGCTATTAAAATAAGGCGTTGTCGGTTATTTTATCCGCTAGCGTCTTTTTTTTGCCATTTGAGCCGTGGCGGTTCCAATACAAGGATTAATAATGACAAAACCTGTGGTAGGTGGCCAAGGGTTGCGGTTAGTTGCGATGCTGGCAATGTTGGTGGTGATTATGGCCGGGATCAAAGCGGCATCGCCCATTGTAGTTCCCTTTTTACTGGCGATATTTCTCGCTATTGTTTTAAACCCTTTGGTGAAATTACTCGAAAAAATAAAGATCCCCCGGACATTGGCTATCATCTTATTGGTAACCATTATTGTTTTACTGATGGCATTACTGTTTAGCCGCTTAGGTTCTTCATTAAATGAATTTGCCCGCTCACTACCGCAATATCGCGGGATGATGCTGGAAAAAATGCGTGACCTGCAAGAGTTCGCCATGCGCTTTAATATCGAGTTTTCGGTGGATGACATTATGAAACATGTCGATCCCAGCATGGCCATGAACTTTGTTACCCGCCTGCTCAGCCACCTTTCCGGTGCTATGGCTAGCACGTTCTTGCTGTTAATGACGGTCGTTTTCATGTTATTTGAAGTCGAGCGCCTTCCCTATAAAATGCAATTAATGTTTGATAACCCAGAACAAGGGAATGCGATTTTGCGGCGTGCGCTGAATGGCGTGACGCATTATCTGGTGATTAAGACCATTATTAGTATTGCGACGGGGATTGTCATTTGGCTATTTTTGGCCGCGATGGGGGTTAGGTTTGCTTTCCTGTGGGGGTTACTGGCCTTTGTTCTCAATTATATTCCCAACATCGGGTCTGTATTGGCCGCTATTCCACCCATTATTCAGGCCTTACTCTTTAACGGTTTTGCTGACGCCTTTGCTGTAACCGGCGGTTATATTCTCATTAATCTGATTGGTGGCAATATCATCGATCCGCGCATGATGGGCCGTGGCTTAGGGCTATCAACATTGGTGGTGTTCTTATCATTAATTTTCTGGGGATGGTTATTGGGGCCGATAGGTATGTTACTGTCAGTTCCATTAACCATTATTGCCAAAATCGCACTGGAATTAACACCTGCCGGTTATAAGTTTGCAGTGTTACTGAGTGATGGTAAGCCGGCTAAGATTGAATCGGATACGCCCATATTGTAACTTAACATCTGAGGGCCGCAGGTGATTTGATGCCTGTTGGCCCCGTTAAAAAAGGAGAGGCGAGTTAATAGAAAAAGAAGTAAATATCCAGCGCCAACAATATTAACCACAAACAGATATAGAGTATTAAATGCTCTCGTACATTATTGATAACCATTGAGATGAATTTACTTAACATACTGACTGCCTGAGGTTAAAGTTATAGCCCATTGTAGGTGATTTTAATTGGGTAAACAATCAGTTAGGGGGTAAACCTTTATCTAAGAGAATAATAAATTAAATAACTTATTTTCAGGCGTGTGTAAAAATTGAAGGAAATAGAAATTAGTTTATATAAAAAGGCATTTAATAGAATGTAACCGATATTTTTAACAGTAATCTATGTCGCATTGTTTTCTCGGCTACATTATTCATAATATAAATATATATGTGTATTATTTGGCTATATCTAGAGTGCTATTGGCTGATGCTGCCTCTAAATACAGGCCAAAGTCTAGTATAAATATTTAAATACATTATAGATAAAGCACAGTTCCAAGCGGTTTCTGACTTTTATTTTTTCAGTAATATGGCGCTTATGTGAGTAAACTGTACTGTCACTGATATTTAATTTTCTGGCTATCCGGTAATTGGGCATTTCTGTCATCCAATAGCACATAACTTTATGTTCTTGTGGGCTGAACAGTGATGCAGGACATGGCAGCACTGGTTTATCGTTATCATTTGAAACACTTGATAAGCTTTGTAATAATTCGGGCAAATGCTTTTTAGCCAAGATTGAAACAGAATCCGTTAGAGGGATAGGCGTTTCGCTAAAGGGATATGATGCATCCAGATAAATATAAACTCTTGCCTGACCACAGCAGTTGATGAATTGTGCTAATAATGGGCAGTGTCCACCGAATCGACAGTATTGCGTAAGATTAACAATTATTATTTCAGGATTAAAATTATCAATGGCTAATGTTGCCTGCTCAACGGTAGAAACATCCATTAAATTAAGAGATGCGGAACTATTTAAATAAGTATTTACCCCTGAGCGGGTATAAAAACACTCGTCAATAATTAATATTTTCATGTGACATACATCCTTGTCTAACTGCAACCATACCTGACTGCATACTAGGATAAGGTAATCCTCTGACGACCAAAGCGTCAATTCGGCATTTACGATGTTTTTTTGCGGGTTTTATGAATTGATGGCTATTAATTACCAGGCTAATGTGGTTTTGATGCTAACGATTAGATATGAATTAATTGCCAATGACTTGTTTAAGTCTCAATAGTCATTGGCAATAATTTAGTGAGTCAATTGCGGATATGAGTGCTATGAATCCGTGAATCGAGCCAAAGAAAAGGCAGTAATATCAATAGGTGATGGTTTATCTTGTGCAAACAGTGCAGCGACCTCGCCCAGCGCAGTAGCAAATTTAAACCCATGGCCACTTAACCCCGTCACGACCATAATATTGGGGTTATCCGGCAAAGTATCGATGATGAAATCTTCATCAGGGCTCATATCATAGCTGCATGCAGCACCATGTAAACAAACGCCCACGCCGGGTAAGAAATTACGCAAAAAGCCAAATACTTCTGTTCCGTCTTCAGCATAACTGCCAAAGGGTTTGCGCTGTGTCGCTGATTCTATGGGCTGCCCACCATTATGTTTACCGAGTTTCAATTCATCATTTTGTGAAGGGAATCCGTAATAATGAATATTGTCCGGTGTTTCCACCGTGAATGCTGGGAAATGATTCCCTTCACTGTATCGGCCATCGGCATGGTGCCAGGAAAAGACTTTGCGTATTGCGGTTACCGGCAATTGCGGTAGCAACTCCTTCACCCAAGTTCCAGCAGTCACAACCACTTTTTTAGCGCTGTAGGTACCATCGATGGTCACGACATCCACGCCTTCATCCAGAGGTTCAATCGCGGTCACCGGGCAGTTAAATAGAATGCCACAACCGGCTTCAGTGACGGTTTTTATCAGTGTTTTTATCGCCAACTCTGAGCGGAGGAAACCGGAATGCGGTTCGAACACGCCGATATAATTATCCGGGACAGTAAATACCGGCCATTTCTCACGAATTTGTGCAGCATTTAGGATCTCAACCGGCAAATTAAATTGTTGAGCACTGTATTGTGAGTTTTTTAGAAAGACCGAATCCTCTGGCCCCAGATTAAGCACACCACAGGCCTGGAACAATTTTTCACCAGTCTGGGCTGAAAGTTGATCCCAAAGTGCTTGAGCACGTAATACTAATGGGACATATTTCTCGCCTTCACCATATGCATGGCGAATGATTCTGGTATCACCATGGTGGCTACCTGCTTGGTGAGGGGGCATTGCGCTATCAATCATCAGCACATTTAGACCGGCTTGTGAGGCATAGTAACCTGCGGCTGAACCGACCGAGCCACTACCAATGACAATCAAATCATAATCCATATTTTTCACCCTGCTGAATATCACCGCGAACCCTATTTAACGCCCGATCTTATTTAATATTGTTTGATTTGTAACGCAGTTTTATCCTGAAAATGACCAGAGCGATTTAAATTAAAGGCAGTAAGTTGTCATAAAAATTAAAACGATAGTAATAACATGAGAGCCAAGAGAGCAAAAGGAATGTTCACCATATTATAGTGGGAGCGGTTAATAAAAAGGCACCGAGTGATATTCACTGGTGCCTTTTTACGAGCTTTGAGAAATTAATTGCTGGTGATAATTAATGCTTACGGTGATCCAAATCTTGGTAATCTGATGATTCAATTTTAGCAATGCCTGCTTCTAATATATTTATTAATTGTCGCGCAACATCAGTCGTCAGCCAGAGTGTTCTATCAACTAGCGCATCTTCTGGCGGTTGATCCATGGAAGACAGGTAATGAAGGCGTATCATCATCGCGTCATATACATCTACAGTGCTGATATCCCAACCTACGAGCGGGTGAGTCTGGATAACTTCATCATTTCTGTCCATAAAGACCCCTTATATAGTAGTTACTGAACGGTAGTGACTAATGAGGATCAATGCGGCCCAATACTGAGTGAGCTTTTTCAGTATACGCAACCGTTGATGAATTTGGCGATTATCTACAGATATTTACAAATTATTTATTTTCTGATGATTAATGAATCGAAAGTTAAAAATAAAAAATGTGAAACGGAAAGGGCCAATATACATTGATATAAAAAAGCCGAGGAGCGACTCCCCGGCAAAAAACTGCATTTATCTACAACATATCGCCGTCATTGACAGCCTATTGCAGTGGGTTAATCCGCGTCGAACCAGTCGTCCGCGCTTTCCCATATTTCTTGTAATATTTCAGATATGAGGTCTTTATCCGTTTTGGCTCCACCTAAAACAGAAAGATTATTCGCACTGGCATAACGTACTTGTACCGCAGTGGTCGTATCTGGGAATTTAGTCTTCAGTCGTTTACTCAATTCATTGGTGAGTGCTTCGATAGCACCTGCGGGTAACTGGTTTTTTTTATCAATACAGACTTCAACACGCATACTTGGCCCTCCGAATATTTATACTGTTTATTTATACAGTATAAATATTCAGGCCGCAACTGACTAAGAAAAAAATTTTCAGCTGCAGAGAAAAGTGCGCTCTACAGCTGGTGTTATCAGGCTTTAACTGACCAATTGAGGGTCTGACCGGCAAGGAAAGGAATGATAGATTCGTTTCCTAATGTGATGTCCTCTGGTTGCTGGAAAGGTTTCCGAACCAACTCAACAAAATCTTCGTTAACTGGCAAACCATAAAAACGCGGGCCATTCAAAGAGCAGAAAGCTTCCAAATGTTCCAATGCATTCATTTCTTCAAACACAGTGGCATAAGCCGAAAGCGCCGATGGGGCATTGAAAACACCGGCACAGCCGCAAGATGATTCTTTCCGATGTTTGGCATGAGGAGCAGAGTCAGTGCCAAGGAAGAAACGGTCTGAGCCACTGGCCACAGCTTGCCGCAAGGCATCTTGATGAGTGCTCCGCTTCAGAATTGGCAAACAGAACAGGTGAGGGCGAATCCCACCCACCAACATGTGATTGCGGTTGAACATCAAATGTTGAGGAGTGATGGTCGCACCAAGGAAACGATTGCCTGCCAGCACATAGTCGGCCGCATCTTTGGTGGTGATGTGCTCAAAGACAATTTTCAATTCTGGGAATTTACGGCGTACCGGTTCCAGAATTGTTTCAATAAAACGCGCTTCACGATCAAAAATATCCACCGCGGCATCGGTGACTTCACCGTGGATCAACAGCGGCATGCCAATCTTCTGCATTTGTTCAAACAGCGGATAAATCGCTGGAATATCAGAGACACCATGCGTTGAGTTAGTGGTGGCATTGGCCGGATATAACTTGGCCGCGGTAAATACACCGTTTTCAAAACCTTGGGTCAGTTCATTGACATCCAGGGTATTGGTCAGGTAGCACGTCATCAGTGGGGTGAATGTATGACCTGTAGGTATTGCCGCCAAAATACGGTCCCGATAAGCAATAGCACTGGCAACAGTGGTAATCGGTGGGGTCAAATTTGGCATGACGATGGCTCGGGCAAACGCCTCGGAAGTGTAGGGCAGCACGGTACTGAGCATTTCGTCATCACGTAAGTGAATATGCCAGTCATCCGGGCGGCGAATTTTCAGGGTTTGAGGTTGTGCAGTCATTTAACGGGCTCCGCAGTCATGAAATATATACCGTCATACTTTAAGCTGCATGTGTGTTGGCTGCGTTCAATCACCCGAATCACTTACAAATGTAAGCTCATCGGGACTCTCTCGCTTGCCGCCTTCTCGCAACTCGAATTATTTAGGATATGGGTTTTTGTGCTGTTTCCGGCGGGGTATAAGGATAAGCGGAAAGCGCTTAGGATGCATCTGATTGTTACGGTTAAGTTGAAAACAATATTTTTTGGTTAGTTGGAAATTTTGGTCAGTTGAAAATAATATAAAAAGGGTCTCTTATAGGGAGGCGCCAAGTCACATTGTCCTGCAGGACGAGTGATTGATTTATCGGCAAGTAGGCTAATTAAATATCAGATGGGAGAATAATCATGGAAGTCCGTGTCATTGCCAGTTTAGTGGCGAAACCTGAGTTTGTTGCTGAAGTTAAAGCGGCGGTTCATCAGGTTATCGACCCTAGCCGTGAGGAAAAGGGGAATCTGCAATATGATCTCCATACCGAAAGCGGCCAAGAAGGTTCTTTTGTATTTTTCGAGCGCTGGGCGTCTGATGATGCATTGGAAAAACATAACAAAACTGAACATTTCAAAGAATTTGTTAAAGCACTAGAGGGCAAGCTGGAAAGCCTTGAGATCAAGAAAGTGAAGCAGATCGCTTGAATTTATCGGCGAAATAAAAAACCCGCCAGATGGCGGGTTTTGCAATATTAGGACTGAATGATATTGCTATTATTCGACCGATTGTGGTTTTGTTGCCGGTGCCGTGGCCTGAGTAACAGCAGCATGGCCACCCGCAGGACCTTTTCCTGCGAAATCAAAGGCTGGGCGCTCCCATTGGCCTTGAGTTGGTGATGCTGGGACGTAATCAGGCGCAGGTGCTTTAGTCATCGGTGCTGAAGCATAGTGCTTAAATAGCACACCTTCAGGATGAGCGACAACCGGCTGTGGTGCTGCCACGGCAACAGGCGCTACAACGGCCTCTTCTGTCACATTGACCTCTTCAACTGCAGCCTCTTCAGTTACAGTTTCCGCAGCAATCGCTTCTGGCTCGGTTATTTCTTCAACCACAGCTTCTTCAACCACAGTTTCCACAACAACAGTTTCTACAACAACCGCTTCTGGCTCGATTGTTTTTTCAACTGCTGTTTCTGTTGCAGCCACTTCTTCAACCACTGGCTCAGTTGCCGTGATAGTTTCAGCTTCTGTTGCTATTTCAGTAACCTGAACAGGTTCTTCAATCGCGCGGCTTTCAACAGTGGCTTCTACTGTTGCTGGCTCAATAACTGCTGTTTCTGCAATTGTCGTTTCTACAATTTTTGTTTCCACGACCACAGGTGCACGGCCAGGTACGGCAGCGGCGGATGAGGATGACCCCCCCGGCTTATGTTGTGGCGTCGGTACGGCAATTTCAGCTACGGCAGTGGCAACAACTGGAGCAGTAATCACTGGAGCAACAATCACTGGAGCAACAACAACTGGTGCGGCAGCAATAGCGATTGACGTTTCTACAGCTGCAACTTCTTGCACGCGTTCTACTGGCAATTGCTCTTCAACCGGGTTTTCCACAAAGGCTTGTTCAACCTGCTGGGCAACCGGATAACGCACCCACACTTTACCCGACGCCATTTCTGGTGAGGCGAAAGCACCTGCCAGCGGCATAGCAGATTGTGTTGGATAGCGCTCATCACGGTAGCGACGACGGCGTTGACCGCTGACACGCAGGTGGCGAGGCGAGCGGCGAGAGCGACGTGGCATGCCATTTTCATTGTTGGCATTGCGGTCGTTCGTTGCATCATCATCGGTCTGAGGGCTGGTCTGTGTCAGTAATTTCACTTCTTCGTGCACTACTGGTGCAGCAACCTGAGCAACCGGGGCGGTGATCGGCGTTTCCAGAACATTCAGCTCATCATTCGCGGATTGAATACGGACTTTCTGATTCAATTGGCGGCGTTGACGGCGCTGCATCACCTGTTGGCGTTCTTCTTGCTCAGGTTGTACTTCTTCTACAGCCGCAGTAATGACATCAATGTCATCAACTTTAGCTTTAACGTCCTGTGGTGCCTGGCGTTTGTCATCCTGACGGCGACGCTGGCGATCACCGCGGCGCTGTGGCTGCTCTTCACGCGGTGCTTTATCCGCTTCTACAACTTCAGTTTGCGCTAATGGCGCAGTTGTCTGTTGTGTTGGGCGTTTATTGCGGCGTTGATCTTCACGGCCCTCGCGATTGCTATTATCGCGGTTAGCATTGTCACGGCCATTATTATCACGGCTTGAGTTATCACGGCTTGAGTTATCGCGACCTTCACGTGGTGTGCGGTCACCGCGATCTCTACGGTTATTATTCTGGCGACGAGGATTACGGCGATCATTGCGACGATTTTCGCTGTTTTCCGTTTTTTCAACTTCGACCGGTTTAATTTCTTCTTCTGATGTGCCGAATATACCTTTCAGGCCACTGAGCAGACGGCTGAAGAAACCAGGTTGTTCAACCGCCGCAGCAGTTTTTTGTGGTGCAACAGTTGGCTCAACCGGCGTAGCTGTAGGGGCTGATTCTGGCGGCACTTCAGTTGGCAGAGAGAAAGTTGCCAACGCCGGTTGTTCCGGACGTTTACGCTCAATAGTCGCTTCTTCCAGCGGTTGCGCCATTTCTGCTTCATGCAGTTGTGGCAACAAATAGCTGAGAGTCGGGACTTCTTCGCCTTTGCGTACGCGAAGCACCGAGTAATGCGGCGTTTGCATTTGATCGTTTGGCACGATCACTGCACGTACACCGCCCTGGCGTTTTTCGATAGCATTGACGGATTCACGTTTTTCGTTCAACAGATACGACGCAATTTGTACCGGTACAATCGCGTGAACTTCATGAGTATTTTCTTTCAGCGCTTCTTCTTCAATCAAACGCAGAATAGAAAGTGACAGGGATTCATTGTCACGTACAGTACCGGTACCGCTACAGCGTGGGCACACATGGTGGCTTGACTCACCCAGTGACGGGCTGAGGCGCTGACGGGACATTTCCAGTAAACCAAAGCGGGAGATGCGGCCAATCTGGATACGCGCACGATCCTGACGGACGGCATCGCGCAAACGGTTTTCCACTTCACGCTGGTGGCGTACCGGTGTCATATCGATAAAGTCGATGACAATCAGGCCACCCAAGTCGCGTAGACGTAATTGGCGAGCAATCTCATCGGCAGCTTCAAGGTTGGTATTGAATGCGGTTTCTTCGATATCACCACCACGCGTTGCTCGCGCGGAGTTGATATCAATCGCAGTCAGCGCTTCGGTAGTGTCAATAACAATCGAACCACCGGAAGGCAGACGCACTTCGCGTTGGAAGGCAGATTCAATCTGTGACTCAATTTGGTAGTGACTGAATAATGGAATCTCACCACTATACAATTTAATTTTGCTGCTGAAATCCGGGCGACCGAGTGCGGCGATATGCTCTTTAGCCAGTTCGAGAACTTTAGGGTTATCGATCAGGATTTCGCCGATGTCCGGGCGCAGATAATCACGGAAAGCACGGACAATCACGTTACTTTCCTGATGGATCAGGAAGGGCGCAGGGCGACCTTCAGCGGCTTTTTTAATCGCATCCCAATGCTTCAGACGGAATGATAAGTCCCATTGCAGCGCATCAGCAGATTTACCGACACCGGCGGTGCGAACAATCAGGCCCATGCCGTCAGGCAATTGCAGGGAGGATAGGGCTTCTTTCAATTCAGTGCGGTCATCACCCTCGATACGGCGAGAAATACCCCCGGCACGTGGGTTGTTTGGCATCAAAACTAAATAACTACCCGCCAGGCTGATGAAAGTCGTGAGTGCGGCACCTTTATTACCGCGTTCTTCTTTATCAACCTGAACAATAACTTCCTGGCCTTCGCGCAGCACATCTTTGATGTTTGGGCGGCCATGAGAGGAATAATTACTAGGGAAATATTCGCGAGAGATTTCTTTTAATGGGAGAAAACCATGTCGTTCAGCGCCGTAATCAACAAAAGCGGCTTCCAGACTAGGTTCGATTCGGGTGATTTTCCCTTTGTAAATATTCGCTTTTTTCTGTTCATGACCTGGGCTTTCAATATCCAAATCATACAGCCGCTGTCCATCTACAAGGGCGACACGCAACTCTTCTTGCTGAGTGGCGTTAATCAACATTCTTTTCATCTTTAACTTACTCGTTATTTTTACATTGTCATTAGAACTGCGGGCAAAATAACCTCATGGTCGGGTAAACCGATGACCCCGAGTCTTCTAGCAAAGCCGTCAACCTCACGGTTGTCGCCTGCATAGGGGCGCATTATTTCGGTAAGCCTGTGTTTCTTTCTGAAAAACAGCGCTTTTTATATAAAGGGTAGCTTCTGAATATAAGACAACAGAGCCTTACCCACTTGCCGACCAAGCTGCAACCCGCAGCCCGCTAATTGCTTGATTTCACATTACGTCTTACGCCATTGCTGCGTTTTTGCGTGATCAGGCAAAGTTTATTATTCCACAAGTCTCTTGGTCTAACGAGAATCAACGCAGAATTAAACACATTATTCCATTGCTGACACTGATATAGCAAGATGACTTTACCTGTCTAGGTAAAGATTCTTTTACTGTATTCACAGTGTTGGCGGCTATCGTTGTCTTATTAAACAATAAATGCACGCAAACGTTATCTTTAAATAGCCAGATTGACAGTTAAGCACAGAAAAAGGGGTGGCGCTAATTCCTCGGTGTATTTAGAATCGCGTCCCATGAAAACGAATAATCCAGTAGTACAATTAATCACCATTTCTGCCGACGAAGCCGGTCAGCGGATCGATAACTTTTTGCTCACTAAATTGAAAGGTGTGCCAAAGAGTATGATTTACCGCATCGTACGCAAAGGTGAGGTTCGAGTTAATAAAGGGCGCATTAAGCCAGAATATAAATTGGCTGACGGTGATGTGGTGCGTGTGCCGCCGGTACGGGTTGCTGAGCGCGAAGAAATTCAGGTATCAGCTAAACTTGATAAAGTTGCCGCGTTAGCCGATTGCATTCTATTTGAAGATGACTATCTCTTAGTGCTGAACAAACCTTCCGGCACTGCGGTCCATGGCGGAAGCGGTTTAAGTTTCGGGGTGATTGAAGCATTACGCGCCCTGCGCCCGGAAGCGCGTTTCCTGGAATTGGTCCACCGTCTTGATCGTGATACCTCCGGTGTTTTATTAGTTGCAAAAAAACGTTCAGCTTTGCGTTCCTTACATGAGCAACTGCGCTTGAAAGGGATGCAGAAAGATTATTTAGCTTTGGTGCGCGGACAATGGCAATCACATTGCAAAGCCGTGCAAGCGCCTTTGCTGAAAAATATTATGCAAAGTGGTGAACGCATGGTGAAAGTCAGTAGCGAGGGCAAACCATCAGAAACCCGCTTTAAAATAGAAGAGCGTTTTGAGCATGCCACACTGGTTAAAGCTAGCCCGATTACCGGTCGAACACATCAGATTCGTGTCCATGCGCTGCATGCTGGCCACCCGATCGCTTTTGACGATCGCTATGGTGACCGTGAATTTGATGCACAATTACAGGGTACTGGGTTACATCGTTTATTCCTGCATGCCGCCGCTTTACGTTTTGAACACCCAAATACCGGTGAAACCATGCGCATTGAAGCACCGCTGGATAATCAATTGCGCCATTGCTTGTCAGTATTACGCAAGAATAGCGCTATTTAAAATAGCGCTATTAGTTTTACAGTCATCAGTTTTACGGCCATCAGTTCTAAAGTAATGGATTTACCCCTTGCTCAATTAACATTTGGGTGAGGGCGATTAACGGCAGGCCGATGAGGGTATTTGGATCTCGGCCTGATAATTTATCAAATAAGGTGATACCCAACCCTTCACTTTTAAAACTTCCCGCGCAATTCCACGGTTTTTCCCGCACTAAATAACCTTCAATTTCTGCACTATTCAAGGTGCGGAAATAAACATCAAACGTTTCACAAAGACAACTATGGCTATTAGTTGCGGTGTTTAGCAGCGCCAGTCCGGTATAAAAAGTGACACATTGCCCGCTGGCTTGGTGTAATTGTTTGACGGCATTGGCATGATTATGGGGTTTGCCGATGATGCCCCTGTTGATAACACACACTTGATCAGAACCTATTATCAAGTGTTGTGGGTAATGCGCAGCCAGTGCTTGGGCCTTCGCTTGTGCCAAACGCTGCACCAATGCGCTCGCGGTTTCGGTGGGCAACGGGGTTTCATCGGTTTCTGGCGCGGCAGTGATAAAAGGCAATTGCAGCTTTTCCAGTAATGCGCGGCGGTATGACGAGGTTGAAGCAAGGACTAATTGCGGCATAATATTTTCCATAAACCGTGGCGTAATTGAATCAGACATTTTAAACTGTCTTCCGCTTCGGAAGCGAATATTGGTGAAAGGTGCAGTAAAACGGCCTTTTTCTTTGACTCTATGTCGTTACAAAGTTAATATGCGCGCCCTATGCAAAAGGTAAAATTACCCCTGACCATTGATGCGGTTCGTACCGCTCAGAAACGTTTAGATTACGCAGGTATCTATTCGCCTGAGCAGGTTACACGAGTAGCCGACTCAGTGGTAAGTGTGGACAGCGATGTCGTGGCCTCATTATCATTTAATATTGATAATCAGCGCCTGGCGGTTATTACAGGTCATGCGGACGTCGATGTAACATTGATGTGTCAGCGCTGTGGTGGCACGTTTGCGCACCATGTTCATACAACGTATTGTTTTAGCCCGGTCGTCAATGATGAGCAGGCTGAGGCATTGCCGGAAGCGTACGAGCCGATCGAAGTCGACGAATTTGGCGAAGTTGATCTGTTGGCTATGATTGAAGACGAAATTATTCTTTCACTGCCTGTCGTTCCGGTACATGATTCTGAACACTGTGAAGTGTCCGAGGCGGACATGGTATTTGGTAAACTGCCTGCAGAGGTGGAGAAACCGAATCCATTTGCCGTATTAGCCAGTTTAAAGAAAGTAATTAAGGAGTAAGGTCAATGGCCGTACAACAGAACAAACCCACTCGTTCCAAACGTGGCATGCGCCGTTCACACGATGCACTGACCACTGCCACTCTGTCTGTGGACAAAACTTCCGGTGAAACTCACCTGCGTCACCACATCACAGCCGACGGTTTCTACCGCGGCCGCAAGGTTATCGGCTGAGTAGTACTTGCTAATCTTTAGCAAGGCGATACCTTGACTTGTCTAACCCTAGCGTTAGATGCAATGGGTGGGGATTTCGGTCCCCACGTCACAGTGCCTGCTTCATTGCAGGCACTGGCCTCTAATCCAAAGCTAAAACTCCTGCTGATCGGGAATCCCGACGCCATCACTCCGTTACTTGTTAATGCCGATCCTTTGTTGCTGGAGAGGTTACAGGTAATCTCCGCTGAGCATGTTATTGCCAGCGATGCTAAACCCTCACAAGCTATTCGTGCCAGCCGTGGTACCTCCATGCGTATAGCTCTGGAGTTGGTCAAAAACGGTGATGCAGCAGCCTGTGTGAGTGCAGGGAATACAGGAGCATTGATGGGGTTGGCGAAGATGCTTATTAAGCCATTGGATGGAATAGAGCGCCCGGCATTGATGACAGTTATCCCCAATCAGCAGCGCAGCAAGACTGTGGTACTGGATTTAGGGGCCAATGTTGAATGTGATAGCACGATGCTGGTGCAATTTGCTGTCATGGGTTCGGTGATGGCAGAAGAAGTTGTTGGCATAAAAACCCCACGTGTTGCTTTGCTCAATATTGGCGAAGAAGAGAGCAAGGGGTTAGATAATATCCGCGAAGCCGCCGCAGTATTAAAAAATACACCGGCGATCAACTATATTGGTTATCTTGAAGGCAATGATTTGCTGACAGGCAAGACTGATGTGATGGTTTGTGACGGCTTCGTGGGTAACGTCACTCTAAAGACCATGGAAGGTGTGATAAGAATGTTCTTGTCATTGCTCAAATCATCGGGCGACGGCAAAAAACAGTCCTGGTGGCTTAAATTTATTGGCCGTTGGCTACAAAAACGTGTGGCTAAGCGGTTCGGTCATTTGAACCCCGACCAGTATAATGGCGCATGTCTGTTAGGATTACGGGGCATCGTAATCAAGAGCCATGGCGCTGCGAATCAACGTGCATTCGCAGTGGCTATCGAACAGGCTGTGCAGGCGGTGCAGCGGCAAGTCCCACAACGGATTGCAGCGCGCCTTGAAGCGGTTTTACCCAAGAGTGACTGATCGTACATGTATACTAAGATTCTCGGTACGGGGAGTTATCTGCCCGTACAAGTGCGCAGTAATGCTGATTTAGAAAAAATGGTGGATACGTCGGACGAGTGGATTGTCACTCGGACAGGTATTCGTGAACGGCGTATTGCTGGCCTTGATGAAACTGTGGCGACAATGGGTTTCCAGGCGGCTGAACAAGCACTGGAGATGGCCGGTATTGCTAAAGACGATATCGGGCTGATTATCGTTGCCACCACCTCTTCAAGCCATGCTTTCCCAAGCTCGGCCTGTCAGGTGCAGCAAATGTTGGGCATCAAAGATGCGGCCTCTTTTGATTTGGCTGCCGCCTGTGCTGGTTTTACCTATGCACTTAGTGTTGCTGATCAGTACGTGAAAAGTGGTGCTGTCAAACATGCTATCGTCATTGGTTCAGACGTACTGTCGCGAGCACTGAATCCTGAAGATCGTGGCACGATTATTCTGTTTGGTGATGGTGCGGGTGCCGTTGTATTAGGTGCATCCGAACAACCTGGCATTCTCTCTACCCATTTGCATGCAGATGGTAAGTATGGGGAATTGCTGGCATTGCCGTATCAGGATCGCCAGCAGCAAGACCAGCCAGCCTATGTCACGATGGCCGGTAATGAGGTTTTCAAAGTTGCGGTGACTGAACTTGCTCACATTGTGGACGAGACCTTGCAGGCCAATAATCTGGATCGTTCAGCGCTGGATTGGCTGGTGCCGCATCAGGCTAACCTGCGGATTATTAGCGCAACGGCTAAAAAATTAGGCATGGGGATGGAGAAAGTGGTCATCACGCTCGATCGTCATGGCAACACTTCTGCAGCATCTGTACCGGCGGCACTTGACGAAGCCGTGCGAGATGGGCGTATTCAACGTGGGCAGTTAGTGCTGCTGGAAGCGTTTGGCGGCGGCTTTACCTGGGGCTCGGCGCTGGTTCGCTTTTGATTTAACAGGGTTTCTTTGATTTAACAGGGCCTTTTTGATTTAACAGGAAAGTAAAATGTCGAAATTTGCTTGTGTTTTTCCAGGCCAGGGATCTCAATCTCTTGGTATGCTGGCCGATTTGGCCGCACAATTTCCGATAGTTGAAGAGACTTTCAGTGAAGCATCTTCAGTTCTGGGTTACGATCTCTGGCAGTTGGTACAACAAGGCCCGGCTGAAGAATTGAATAAAACCTGGCAGACGCAACCGGCATTGCTGACGGCATCTGTTGCTATCTGGCGTGTTTGGCAGCATCAAGGCGGCAAACTGCCGGCGATGATGGCGGGCCATAGCTTGGGTGAATACTCAGCTCTGGTGTGTGCTGGCGTGCTGGATTTCAAACAGGCGGTTCGTCTGGTTGAATTACGCGGTAAACTGATGCAGGAAGCGGTACCGGAAGGCACCGGTGCCATGTACGCGATTATTGGTTTGGATAATGAATCCATCGCCAAAGCGTGCGAAGAATCAGCACTTGGGCAGGTTGTCTCGCCAGTCAACTTTAACTCACCGGGACAGGTCGTTATTGCCGGTAATAAAGATGCGGTAGAGCGCGCAGGTGCGGCTTGTAAAGCAGCCGGTGCGAAACGCGCCTTGCCTCTGCCAGTCAGCGTGCCATCCCATTGTGCGTTGATGAAACCTGCGGCAGATAGATTGGCCGTCGCACTGGAAGAAATTGAGTTCCAGGCACCGTTATTCCCGGTGGTGAACAACGTCGATGTGAAAGCTGAAGTGTCGCCAGAGGCTATTCGTAGCGCGCTGGTGCGTCAGTTATATAATCCGGTACGTTGGACTGAAAGTGTGGAATTCATGGCGTCAGAAGGCGTTGAGCTGCTGTTAGAGGTTGGGCCGGGTAAGGTATTGACTGGTTTGACTAAGCGCATCGTGGATACTTTAGCTGCAGCACCGGTAAACGATGTTGCCACGCTGACCAACGCGCTCGAAAACTAAGAAAAGAGGATAACATGAGCTTCGAAGGTAAAATTGCGCTAGTCACTGGCGCTAGCCGCGGTATTGGCCGTGCGATTGCAGAATTATTAGCTGAGCGTGGTGCCCGTGTTATTGGTACCGCGACCAGTGAAAAGGGCGCTGAAGCCATCAGCGCCTACTTGGGCGACCAAGGTAAAGGTTTAATGCTGAATGTCGTGGATCCTGCATCAATCGAGTCAGTACTGGCAACGATTCGTGCGGAATTTGGCGAAGTCGACATTTTAGTGAATAATGCAGGTATTACGCGTGATAACCTGCTGATGCGTATGAAGGATGAAGAGTGGCAAGATATTATTGACACCAATCTAACTTCCGTGTTCCGCCTATCAAAAGCGGTAATGCGCGCTATGATGAAAAAGCGGTTTGGGCGTATCATCACCATCGGTTCTGTAGTTGGGACAATGGGCAATGCAGGGCAGGTTAACTACGCGGCAGCTAAAGCGGGTCTGATCGGTTTTAGCAAGTCTTTGGCGCGTGAGGTTGCTTCACGTGGCATTACTGTCAACGTTGTGGCACCTGGCTTTATTGAGACGGACATGACGACGGCGTTGACAGATGATCAACGCGCAGGCATTTTAGCCCAAGTACCAGCTAACCGGCTTGGGCAAGCTAAAGAAATTGCCAGCGCTGTTGCATTTTTAGCCTCTGACGAGGCCAGCTACATCTCTGGTGAAACGTTACATGTCAATGGCGGCATGTATATGATTTAAAAATCACGAAAGTATTTGCGTTATTTGAGGTAAAAACCGCAAAATAGCGTAAAATCGTGGTTTGACCAGCCGAGATTTAGTTGCATCTTTTTCAACATTTTATACACTACGAAAACCATCGCGAAAGCGAGTTTTGATAGGAAATTTAAGAGTATGAGCACTATCGAAGAACGCGTTAAGAAAATCATCGTTGAACAACTGGGTGTTAAAGAAGACGAAGTGAAGAACAGTGCTTCTTTCGTTGAAGATCTTGGCGCAGATTCTCTGGACACCGTTGAGCTGGTAATGGCTCTGGAAGAAGAATTCGACACTGAGATTCCAGACGAAGAAGCAGAGAAAATCACTACTGTTCAGGCAGCTATTGATTTTATCAACGCTAACCAGCAGTAAGCGAATATGCTTTAAGTTTGGATAGATAGTTAGGCGGTCATTTGACCGCCTAAGTTTTTTTTGCCCTAGTGTAATTTTCCCTCCCTGGAGGACAACCGTGTCTAAGCGTCGAGTTGTTGTGACTGGACTGGGCATGTTGTCTCCTGTCGGTAATACAGTAGAATCCACATGGAACGCTGTTCTTGCCGGGCAGAGTGGCATCAGCCTGATCGACCATTTTGATACTACAGACTATGCAACGAAATTTGCTGGCTTAGTAAAAGATTTTAATTGTGAAGATTACATTTCGCGTAAAGATGCACGCAAAATGGATGCCTTCATACAGTACGGTGTCGCGGCTGGCATGCAAGCTATGCGAGACTCCGGGCTTGAAGTGACAGAAGCCAATGCTCCTCGTATCGGTGCCGCGATTGGTTCCGGTATTGGTGGGTTGGGTCTGATTGAAGAGAACCACACCTCATTGGTGAAAGGCGGGCCGCGTAAAATTAGCCCATTCTTCGTGCCTTCAACCATTGTTAATATGATTGCCGGCCACCTGACCATTATGTTCGGTATGCGTGGGCCAAGCATTTCTATTGCTACGGCATGTACTTCTGGCGTCCACAATATCGGGCAAGCGGCTCGTATCATTGCTTACAATGATGCTGACGTTATGCTGGCCGGTGGAGCTGAAAAAGCCAGTACCCCATTGGGTGTCGGCGGTTTTGGTGCTGCGCGTGCATTGTCTACTCGCAACGAGAATCCGCAGGCTGCCAGTCGCCCTTGGGATAAAGACCGTGATGGTTTCGTTCTGGGTGATGGCGCAGGCATGATGGTGCTGGAAGAGTACGAACACGCGAAAAAACGTGGCGCAAAAATCTATGCTGAAGTTGTTGGGTTTGGGATGAGCAGCGATGCTTACCATATGACCTCTCCACCAGAAGACGGTTCTGGTGCAGCTCTGGCAATGGTGAATGCGTTGCGTGATGCGGGTGTGACCCCCTCTCAAATCGGCTATGTCAATGCCCACGGCACGTCAACTCCTGCTGGCGATAAAGCCGAAACGCAGGCAGTTAAGTCTGTATTTGGTGGAGACACCAAAGTGATGGTCAGTTCCACCAAATCCATGACTGGGCACTTGTTAGGTGCAGCAGGCGCGGTTGAGTCTATCTTTACGGTATTAGCGCTGCGTGATCAGGCTATTCCGGCAACCATTAACCTGGATAACCCAGATGAAGGTTGTGATTTGGACTTTGTTCCGGGTGCCTCTCGCCAAGTAACAGATTTGGAGTACACCCTGTGTAACTCCTTCGGTTTCGGTGGTACTAACGGCTCTTTGGTGTTCCGCAAGGTATAGCATTCACTGTTCAAAAGACCGCTGACAAAGTTGATTCGCGGGGAAATGTGCCGAATGGGTCCCTCTTGGTTTCAAATACAAGTGCGTAAGCCGTCGGAGCGCCCATAGGTACAGTCGCCCCGCCAGTCTCCGGGCTATAAAAGACGTTTGTCAGCAACCTTAAAAGACCCGGTTTTCCGGGTTTTTTATTTGCTTAGCAAGCATCAGCTATAACATCCTTCCATAAAAATTGTCTCAATAAGAGATAAATCTGAAAACAGCCACGGCCTTAAATCTGATACTGTCAGCAGGTAGGATTTATATTTATGGGCAATACCTATACCCTAATTGAATGTAGAGCCAAGACGCCCCCATTTAAAGAGAATCTGAATGTTCTGGATTAATGGTGTTGAACAAAATTTGATTTCAGCTTCAGACCGCTCAGTGCAGTTTGGTGATGGCTGCTTTACCACCGCCAGAGTCTCCGGTGGTCGAGTTGTGTGGCTGGATAAGCATATATCGCGTTTGCAACAGGCGGCTGAGCGGCTATTAATGCCGGTCGTAAATTGGAATGCATTGAGCAAGGAAATGGTTGAGGCGGCAAATCATACTGAGGACGGTGTGCTGAAGGTGATTATCAGCCGGGGAAGCGGTGGCCGAGGCTACAGTGGCACAGCATGTCAGCATCCCACGCGAATTATTTCTCTTAGTGATTATCCGGTTCATTATCTTAGTTGGCGTGAACGGGGTATTTCTTTGGCACTTAGCCCGATATTATTAGCACGCAATCCTTTACTGGCCGGGGTTAAACACTTGAATCGCCTGGAACAAGTCTTGATCCGCGCGCATCTTGACCAGACAACGGCGGATGAGGCACTGGTGCTTGACACTGAAGGCATGCTGGTGGAATGCTGTGCGGCTAATTTATTCTGGCGTCAAGGGGATAAAATATTTACCCCAGACCTGTGTCAGTCAGGTGTAGATGGCATTATGCGCCAACGAATAATCACTTGTCTGTCCGCTCATGGTCGGCAAGTGGAGATTGTGGCACAACCGGTGAGTGTGTTGGCAGACGCAGATGAAGTTATCCTGTGTAACGCGCTAATGCCGCTACTCCCGGTAAATAGGATCGAGCCGGTAAATCGCGCCGAAGAGTGGGTTTATCACTCACGTCAGTTGTTTGATTTCTTAAATCTTCATTGCTGTGAAATATAAGCTTTATGGGGATTTTGATTTTCGTACCAATGATACCTTTAATTTGAAGATGGTCGTCCGATGAAAATAAAAAGCACCAGAGCATTAATCCTTTTTGTCGCTATCTGTTTGGGATTGCTGCTGTTGGGTTACCAAAGAGTACAACATTTTGCCGATCAGCCTTTGGCTATCCAACAAGAAACCTTCTTCAAACTTCCTGCTGGCACCGGGCGAGTGGCGCTGGAGAACTTGCTGCAACGCGACGGCCTGATTAAAAACACCCGCTGGTTTCCCTGGTTGCTGCGGCTTGAACCAGAGCTAGCCAAATTCAAGGCGGGGACTTATCGGTTTACCCCCGGAATGACGGTGCGCGGCATGCTAGAACTGCTCGCCAGTGGCAAAGAAGCACAATTTACCGTGCGCTTTATTGAAGGTAAACGGCTGCGTGATTGGATGGATGAATTACAACAATCAAAATATATAAAGCATGTATTGGATGGGAAGAGTGATGCTGAAATCGCGCTATTGTTGGGGTTGAATGACAGTGAACACCCAGAAGGCTGGCTCTACCCGGATACTTATTCCTATACCGCTGGCACCACTGATTTGGCATTACTCAAACGTGCCCATGTGAAGATGGAAAAAACAGTCGATGAAATCTGGCAAGGGCGTGATAAGTCATTGCCTTACAAAACCCCGGGCGACTTAGTCACTATGGCGTCCATCATCGAGAAAGAAACGGCAGTCAATGAAGAACGAACCAAAGTGGCGTCGGTATTTATCAACCGGTTACGCATTGGTATGCGCCTACAAACAGACCCAACCGTCATTTATGGCATGGGGAATAACTATAATGGCAACATTAGTCGTAAAGACTTAGATACTCCAACGCCTTATAATACCTATGTGATATCCGGTTTGCCGCCGACCCCCATTGCAATGCCGGGGTTGGCATCGCTCATGGCTGCCGCTCATCCGGCTAAAACGGCTTATCTCTATTTTGTGGCAGACGGCAAGGGCGGTCATACTTTTACCACCAATTTAGCCAGCCATAACCAAGCGGTGCGGGTTTATCGTCAATCGCTAAAGGATAAAAATGAACAGTAAATTTATCGTTATTGAGGGGCTTGAAGGGGCAGGGAAAACCACCGCCAGAGATACCGTGGTTGCTACGCTGCATGCCCAAGGGATTAACGATATTGTCTTCACCCGGGAGCCAGGGGGAACGCCGCTGGCAGAAAAACTGCGTGACTTGATAAAGCAAGGTATTGACGGCGAAGTTCTGACAGATAAAGCCGAAGTGCTGATGTTGTATGCTGCCCGAGTGCAATTGGTTGAAAATGTGATTAAACCTGCGCTGGCGCGCGGCAGTTGGGTGGTGGGTGATCGCCATGATTTGTCATCGCAAGCTTATCAGGGCGGTGGGCGTGGGATTGATAGCAACCTCATGACATCTCTGCGTGACACCGTATTAGGTGAATTTCGCCCAGACCTGACACTGTATCTCGATTTGCCACCGGTGATTGGGCTAGCGCGCGCGCGGGCTCGTGGTGAATTAGATAGGATTGAACAAGAGTCATTGGCCTTTTTTGAGCGCACCCGCGCACGTTATCTTGAGTTGGCTGCCGCAGACTCAAGCATCAAGACCATTGATGCTTCTCAACCACTTGAGCAAGTCAGTGAATCTATTAGCCGGGTACTTAAGCAATGGCTGACTCGCCGAGAAACAGCGTAATGAAATGGTATCCATGGCTTACCGCGCCTTATCGTCAGTGGGTTGGACAGCAGACGGCCGGGCGTGGTCATCATGCATTATTACTGCATTCTTTGCCCGGGAATGGCGAGGAAGCGCTGATTTATGGTATCAGCCGTTGGTTAATGTGCCAGCAGCGGCAAGGTGAGAAAAGCTGTGGCGAATGCCATAGTTGCCGCTTGATGTTGGCGGGTAATCATCCGGACTGGTATGTGCTGGCCCCGGAGAAAGGCAAAAATAGCATCGGTGTAGAGTTGGTGCGCCAACAGATTGAAAAACTCTATTCTCATGCTCAGCAGGGCGGGGCAAAAGTTGTGTGGCTGCCTCATGCCGAGTCACTGACTGACGCGGCGGCCAATGCGTTACTCAAAACTCTGGAAGAGCCGCCAGAGAAAACCTATTTTCTGCTCGATTGCCATCAACCCGCCAGTTTGTTAGCGACATTACGCAGCCGCTGCTTTTACTGGCATCTGGCCTGCCCGGATACCGCGCTCAGCTTACAATGGCTGCAACGGCAGATTCCGGCAGAACCGATTTCGATGCTGGCGGCACTTAAATTAAGCGAGGGCGCACCGTTGGCGGCTGAGCGCTTGCTCCAACCCGAACTCTGGGCCATCAGAACGGCCTTGTGTAGCGCGCTGAGCAGCGCCCTGAACAGTTCGGATTTACTGTCGCTATTACCGCAGCTTAATCATGAAGATGCCCCAGAGCGCTTGCAATGGCTCTCTTCATTGGTGCTGGATGCTTTGAAGTGGCAGCAAGGTGCAGGTGAGTTTGCGGTTAATCAGGACCAATTGCCGTTGGTGCAGCAATTGGCACAGATGGCCACGACACCTATATTGCTTCATTCAGCCAAGGCGCTGGGCCATTGCCGGCATCAATTGTTATCCGTGGTCGGTGTCAATCGTGAGTTATTACTTACCGAGCTTTTGCTCAACTGGGAAAGCGCCCTGACCGCGGGGTCTTACTCCACATCACTTTAATTGAGTTTAATATGTTGTTAATAGATTCTCACTGTCATCTTGATAGCCTTGATTACCAGACGCTACACAGTAGCGTCGATGATGTATTAGCCAAAGCGAAAGCTCGGGATGTGGGTTTTGTGCTCGCCGTAGCCACTACATTACCGGGCTTCTCCGCCATGACGGCACTTATCGGTGAGAGAGAAAACGTGGCGTTTTCATGTGGCGTTCATCCACTGAATCTTGATGGCGGCTATGATTTTCAGCAGCTTGAGATTTTAGCCGCGGCAGATAATGTGGTGGCGATGGGGGAAACTGGGCTGGATTACTTTTATCAGCAAGACAATATCACACTGCAACAAGCTTCGTTTCGTGAACACATTCGGGTTGGGCGTAAATTAAATAAACCAGTGATTGTGCATACCCGCGATGCGCGCGAAGACACACTCGCGATTTTGCGTGAAGAACAGGCGCAAGAGTGTGGCGGGGTTTTACACTGTTTTACAGAAGATAAAGCGACCGCAGCCACCTTATTGGACCTCGGCTTTTATATCTCTTTCTCGGGTATTCTCACTTTCCGCAATGCGGAGCAACTGCGTGATGTTGCGCGCTATGTGCCGTTAGACCGGTTGCTGGTCGAGACCGATTCGCCGTATTTGGCTCCGGTTCCGCATCGTGGTAAAGAGAACCAACCTGCCTATGTCCGTGATGTTGCAGAGTATATGGCAGTTCTCAAAGGCGTCAGTCTTGAATCCTTGGCTCAAGCCACTACGGATAACTTCTGCCGGTTATTTCATCTGGACTCGTCAATACTCCACAGCGAAACGCGCTAATTTCCTTAAGAATACTTTTTTTTAAGCTCGTAATTAATCGCCGAAACGAGTAATGTTCTCACCCGATTTATTGGGTGAGGGCAGCTAATATTGACGTTTTTTTACAAAAAATGCGCTATCTGAAGCAAATTAAGCGCTTTCTTGGAAGAAACGTGACTGCCATCAAACATTAAGCAGGCTATTTATTTTACTCTTCGTAAAAATTAAAGGGGTGCTTTAGACACCCTGATTCGCAAAGGCTTACTCCCCCCTTTGTAATGCCAATAAACGCGAGAAAAAGCAGTAAAAGCACTATTACTCAGGAGCTCACTCACTATGTTTAAGAACGCATTTGCAAACCTGCAAAAGGTCGGTAAATCGCTAATGCTACCGGTATCCGTGTTACCCATTGCAGGTATTCTGCTGGGTGTCGGGTCCGCGAATTTTAGCTGGCTACCATCGGTAGTCTCTCACGTAATGGCAGAAGCGGGCGGTTCCGTTTTTGCTAACATGGCATTGATTTTTGCTATTGGCGTTGCACTCGGCTTTACCAATAACGACGGTGTATCTGCGTTAGCGGCAGTTGTTGCATACGGCATCATGGTGAAAACCATGGCGGTGGTAGCACCATTGGTCTTGCATCTGCCGGCAGAAGAAATTGCTGCCAAGCATTTAGCTGATACTGGGGTACTGGGCGGGATCATTGCAGGTGCAATAGCGGCCTACATGTTTAACCGCTTCTATCGTATCCAATTACCTGAATATCTGGGCTTCTTTGCGGGCAAACGCTTCGTTCCGATTATCTCTGGTTTCACAGCGATCTTCGTGGGCGTGATTTTGTCCTTTATATGGCCGCCAATCGGTACTGCTATCCAGACTTTCTCTCAGTGGGCAGCATATCAGAACTCCGTAGTCGCTTTTGGTATCTACGGCGTCGTAGAGCGTGCGTTGGTTCCATTCGGTTTACACCATATCTGGAACGTACCATTCCAAATGCAAATTGGTGAATACACCAACGCAGCGGGCCAGGTATTCCACGGTGACATTCCACGTTACATGGCCGGTGACCCAACTGCGGGTAAACTGTCTGGTGGTTTCCTGTTCAAGATGTACGGTCTACCCGCCGCAGCCATTGCCATCTGGCATTCTGCTAAACCGGAAAACCGGGCGAAAGTGGGCGGGATTATGATCTCCGCAGCACTGACCTCATTCCTGACCGGTATCACCGAGCCAATCGAATTCTCCTTCATGTTCGTGGCGCCAATCTTGTATGTTATCCATGCGATTCTGGCCGGTCTGGCTTTCCCAATCTGTATCCTGCTTGGGATGCGCGATGGTACCAGCTTCTCCCACGGTCTGATTGACTTCATTGTACTGAGTGGCAACAGCAGCCGTATCTGGTTGTTCCCGCTGGTGGGTATCTGCTACGGTCTGGTGTACTACACCATCTTCCGTGTGCTGATCGCTAAACTGAATTTGAAAACGCCGGGTCGTGAAGACATGACAACAGAGCAAACTGTACAGGGTGGCACTGAAATGTCAGCGGCACTGGTCAATGCGTTTGGTGGTAAAGAAAACATTACTAACCTGGATGCCTGCATCACTCGTCTGCGTGTCAGCGTGGCGGATGTGTCCAAGGTTGACCAAGCGGGTCTGAAGAAATTGGGTGCTGCGGGCGTAGTGGTCGCAGGCTCAGGTGTTCAAGCTATCTTCGGGACGAAATCTGATAACCTGAAAACTGATATGGACGAATACATTCGTAACCATTAATTCAGGTCTGGGGAGTGCAAAAGGGCGGCGAAAGCCGCCCTTTTTTTGTATTCAGAAAAGCTTTGCATGGCCCACAGTTTACTGTTTCTAATATATTACTTATTCATTTTTAAACTTCTTGATAAGTAATCTCTGCTTGGGGAAATCAATGGCTAAAGCGAATTCATTCAGGAAGTTATTGCCAATTAATCCATCGGTATCCATCTGATTGAACTGCCCATCTAGCAGCACTGCATTAAAACCAATCTCTGTTGCACCTATTTCGTTAAGCTGAAAATCTGATGCCACGCAGCCTTTATGATCCATTTCTTTCATGACTGTTTGGCAGGATAGGCTAACAGCTGGCGATTTAAGCCGTTCTTTAAAAAATACAGACACTGTTGCGCCGGTATCCAAAAGCATATTGTATTCCTTAGCATTTTTTACGACTTTGATTTCAAGCCCTTCTGGCGTCAACCTCAGTGGCAGTGATGTCCACCCATCAGCCATATTAATGCCCAATACATGAGTATTATCCGCGACAGACAAACGCTGTTTTTGGTAATCAATCAGTACTGCCTTACCTTTGAATAAATCTAGCCCAATCATCATTGAATGAGGGGGCGTGCTATCAGAGTTGAGAACCATACCCTGAGGGGTGTTTACCGATATCCCTTTTACATTCTTAAATTCCATGCCATTGATTGAAAGTTTTGGAATGTAGAACTTATCGTTAAGAAATACTTTGCCGGTCAGGTCTGTTGTGCGATGTTTTCCTGGTTCAGGTATCAAGCCCGGAAGTTGTGCGATAACATCTTTGAATAAGTGCAGAGCAATTAAGGCCCCGGTATCGATCATGAAATTTTGGCGCATCCCATTGATTTCAATATTGACTATGGGGGTTGCGGTATCATCCCACTTAAACGGCATATGCATGACTTTTTCCGAAGTGATGGCATGGAGTGCTGTCGGAGTGGCGAGAGCAGAGAAGAGAACGAACGTCATCGCGGTAATGTTTTTATTGGGTAAAAAGTGCATAAGGGCTTTCCTTTTCCTTTTCCTTTTCCATTTCAGCATTTTTGCTGAGGTCAAACACCCGATCCGCCATGGCAATCATTGTTGGGCGGTGGGCGACAAAAATTCGGGTTATCTTCAATGCGCGCAGCGAATCATTAATTCGGGCTTCGTTGTCGATATCCAGGTCACTGGTGGCTTCGTCGAGAAATAATATTCGCGGGCGTTTGTATAAAGCGCGGGCCAGAGAAATGCGTTGGCGCTGCCCACCTGACAGGGCGCTGCCCATATCGCCGACCATGGTTTCATATTTCATCGGCATGGCGTCAATCTCAGTATGAATTGAAGCGAGGCGCGCGCATTCACACGCCCATTCATTGTCAGGATGAATATCAAACGAGCTGATGTTATCGAGCAAAGACCCCGCAAATAGTTTGTCCTCTTGCAACACGTAGGCGATATGTTTGCGGTAGGCAGTAAGGCCTAATTGCCGAACATCGACACCGTCTAGTAAGATAAAACCGCTTTTTTGTGGAGCTAAACCACCTAGTGCTTTGAGGAGTGTCGATTTGCCGCAGCCTGATGGCCCAATGATGGCAATGCTTTCACCGGCTTTGATAGACAAACTCACATGTTCAAATACGGCAGGTTCGCCGTCACCATAACGGTAGCTTAGATCTTTAACTTCAATGCTGGCAGCAAGGGAATTGGCGGGAGTCAAATCGGCCTCGCCGGTATCCTGTTCAGGTGTGGCTAGCGCGACTTCTGACAAGCGCTCACTGTGCATATCAATCAAGCGGAGCCGGATAATTGAATCAACAACCCGAATAGCGCGAGTGACGTACATGTCCGAGTAAATTAAGAAGGCAAATAGCATGCCGGTGGTGAGAGTCCCGCCATCAATCAGCTTTGCCCCTAACCACAGTATTATTGCCGAAGACAGCCCGATTAATAACAAGCCCACTGTCTGTGTCGCCAAGTCTATTTTGAACAGATAGATTTTTGCATTGGCTTCATTGATCACGAGATTGATCCAGTCGGATCGGCGGCGCTCCGCCAAATTGAAAATTTTCACGCAGGCAATGCCGCGCACGGTTTCGAGGAAATGTGATTGTTGTTTTGCCTCGTGAGCAATGGCCTCCAAATTGGCAGAGCGATAGGCACCGAAAAGAAAAAATTTGATAGCTGCATAAATAATGGATATCAACACGGCGATTGCCGCGAGGTAGCCATCATAGGCCCACATCAAAAATAACAGCCCGATGACCACCACAATATCCAACAGCGACGCAACCATCTCGGCGGTAAAAGCATCTTGTACCACTGACAGGGAGTTAAAACGCGACCTGACATCACCAATATGGCGTTTTTCAAAGTAGGAAACGGGCAAGCGGATTAAATGGCTAAAAAGCCCGGAGTTCCATTGAATCCCCAAGGTGTATTTAATAGACATCACCATCCAGGCGCGCACCAGACTGAGCAAGGCTCTAAAGATTAATAAAACAATCACCCCCCAAGCTATCAGCGAGACTAAATGAATATCGCCAGACCTTAACGCCATATCGAGAGTAAATTGAGCCGCTAATGGAACGGCCATAGCAAGAAGTTCGATGCACAATGAGAGGGCCAATATATGTGCTAAAGCGCGTGGCAGGCCGGATACGTTTTTGAACATATCCAGTAGGCGGATAGTCTCTCTTTCAGTCCGGCGTTGAAAGTGCTGATTAGGCCAAATTTCCAATGCGATACCGGTAAAGTGTTGAGATAGCTCAGTCAGAGAGATTTTTCTCTCACCTTTAGCTGGGTCAATAATAGTGGCCCCGTGGCGAGAAAACTTCTTTAGCACCACAAAATGGTTAAACGACCAATGCAGAATGCAAGGTGTCTTGAGTTGGCGGACTGAGCCTAAATCCGCCCGCACCGGACGTGAACCTAAGGATAACCGGTCTGCCAACACGATAAGATCGCGCAGACTCATGCCTTTCAGAGAAACTTGATAATGCTTCCGCAGTGCCTGGAGATCCATATTAAGGCCGTAATATCCGGCAACCATCGCCATGCAGGCCAGCCCGCACTCTGTTGCTTCTGTTTGCATCATCACCGGCAAACGCTGTCGCAGGGCTTCAAAGTAACCTTTCATAGCGACTATCATGCGGCTTCTCCAGAGTGTTCTTGAGGTATGTTGCGAGCCCCTTTTAGAGGTAAAAGGAGCCATTCATAGAGAGGCCGTTTTCTGATGAAAACATCTGTTTTAACACCGATTCCCGGCCGCAAGGGGTAGGTTTTACCGGCCATAACGACATTATTGTTCGTAGGGACTATCCGCACTTGAAAATAATGTCGCGATGGTTGATGAGCTTGCTTTTCGCTTATGTCTAAACGCTGTTCGACGGACGCAGTGGATATTGACCTTACAATGCCATCATATTGCCCAAACCACTGATAGGGGTAGGCATCGAACCGTAGTCTCACTGCTTGGCCTTCACGTAATTCGCCGATGGTATCCGCAGTGGCAAAAATTTCCACTTCGGCTTTCCCTGATGTTGGCACAATACTGGCCAATTCTTGCGCGGCTCGAATGGTGTTGCCGGCAAACCCTGTAATGCCGGTTAAGGTGCCATCAATCGGAGACGTAATATGCAGTTCTCGCTCTCTTTCCGTCGCGATTAAATCTTGATCCAACTGTGCCGTTTGCCGGCGTAGCCTTTCCAGTGAAACGTCAACTTCGCTATGGATAGCCGCTAACCGTGCTTTAATGCTGATGGTTTCTCCTTGTAGCTTTACCTTTTCCCGCTGGTAAGCTTCGAGCTGGACAGCGGCACTGTAATACTCGGACTGGCGTGCCATATGCTCCGTCTCAAGAGCTATTCCTTGCCTAACCAACGTTTTGAAATGTTGTGCTTTTTCCAGTAACCATGAGGTTTGTTGCACCGATTTGGCAATCAAGTGGCCCATTTTTTGCTGTTCGGCGTCTTTATTTTTTAACATCTGCAGAAGGTGGCTTTTCTCGATGTCTGCTGCTGCAGATTTGAGTTTTATCTCCTGTTCAATAGCCGTTTTCTGCGATTTCAGTGCTGCGGTTATTTCACGGTTTGTTGCGCCAAACTCGGTCTGGGTTTCCATACTGATGATATAAATCACTTCGCCAGCACGAACGATTTTCCCCTCTTCAGCCAGGCTGCTAATAATAATCCCATCCCGTGGGGCGGTTATCCGTGCCACTGCAGGGTGATGAACAACAGATCCGGCGAGGCGGGCTTTTTGGGTGTAAGTCCCCACCACCAAGAATGCTATCAAACTGGTAATCAACACCAGCGCCAGCATGGCCCAAACAGAAGCACCTACTGGGATAATAACTTGTGGGCTACCCAGCCAATGATGTGCTCTGTGCTCTAGCGCTTCCTGTCTGAAAATCGCGGTTTTTTCGATCAATTTATTGGCGCTCCCTCACCCTATATTTCAAAAGTCATGCCCTAATTGCTGCCATAATACGTTCTTCTTTGATGCCCATATTGAGTAAGTGGGCAGATGAGCGGCTCAGGAAAGCCCTCATGGAATAACAATAAATAGACTTGTGTTTGAAGCGATCCTCGGTGGAAAAACGATTTACGATGCGCCCACCGGCACAAATATTCTCCCAAATGCAACCTTCGCATTCCGTGGGTAATGATTGTCCGATTGATGAATATTCTTGAAACTGCGGGCTAGCGAAGACATTAGATAGATTGACTTCAGAAAGATGACCAATGGGGTTAAACATTCTGTCTGATGTTGACCGCAAGGTATCGTCCACCCGGACAAAGCCATCGGAACTGACGGTCAGGGCGTAGACACCGGTAATATTGGGTGTGTGGCCTAAGACGCCCGAATTTTTTTGCCCCAATAGGCTGGCGATATGGGTTTGAAAGAGTCGGACAAAAATTTTGGCATTATTATCTTTCACCCACTCATCCAGCGCTTCGTTGAGAAAACGCCCTATACCGACAGCATCAGGATGAGCATCTTTGTAAGAGTCATCAGGTATTAGGAAATCAAAACTATAAACACCTAACTCATCAACGAAATGTCGATATATTTCGGCACCATTTGCCTGAGCATTCGTGACACATAAAATACCGGGGTCTGAGGGGAGTCGCCCTTGTTGATAGGCGTTTTGGAGTATACGGAGGCCACGAACGGTGTTCTCATATGTGCTGCGCCCTTTGGTATCCAGGCGGTGCCTGTCATTAATATGCTTAGGGCCATCAATAGAAATACTCACATTCACGGAATATTTCTCAAATATCGCTATCCATTCATTGTCAATTAACGTGGCATTGGTTTGTAAAGCAAGTCTGATATTTGAGCCACAGTAATTCCCTGAAATCAATTGAATACACATATCCGTGAAATTTTCTTTTTTCATCAGTAGCGGTTCACCACCATGAAAATCAATTTGTACTGTGCCAATTTTATATTCCTGACACGCTCGCTGTAAAAAACAGACTAAATGGTGAATATTTTTATTTGAGAGTCTGGCCGGACTATCGTCAGCGGCTGAGTTTCCTTTATTAAAAACATAACAATAATCACAATTTATATTACAGCGCTCGCTGATTTTTAATATTATTTCAAGATGTCGAATGTTCTTTTCAATTAATAAATTAAGCATAACTCTACCCTCGCTTCCAGTGATTACTTCCATACTGGACAGTGGATGAGTTTACAAAAGGGCCACCTGCGGTGGCCCCACTGGGGGATTAAAAACTTCTTGACCAGTTCCCAAACGCTTTTATCCCAGCTATCTGTTCAAGAACATCTTCAGTCAGACGTTGAGGCTGGCTTTTTTTTTGCGCCACTGACATCAATGACGGTTTTAGTTTCAATGATTTCTTTTTGTAAACGAGACATAGGTTATTCCTCCATTGATTCTGAATGCCAGGAAACCACCTCCTGACATGTCCATTAAGGAACGTATTTTCACATTCGTCTTTGTTTTAAAATTATCAAAATAAATTAACCATATAAATTTAATATTATGGATTAATGTAATTTTGTATCCTTTAACTTTCCTTGAAATATGAATATCATTTAATTAAACCCATCGTCAAGAAATAACTTTTAAATTTTTATTGGATTAATGGTTATAGGTAAATAACATCATAAAATGATAGAGTTAATTAAATACATTAGAGTTTCTCTGTACTGTTGCATGGAAATACAAATTAAATATCCATATGAGAGTTAAATTTTATCCGCTATGTAATTAATATTTATTTTGAATTTGTTTTATATTAATTATAGTTATTCCGGTTCCAGCCAGGTTGTCTGGAAATCAAACCAACCTAAATTATTCAAGTGTGCGCCTTGGGCTTGTTCCGGGGCTTTTAAGCGCATCCAATGGTGGAATAAAGGTTGTAACCACCCACTGCCGATAACCTCTCTGATCAATTGTTCGCTACCGAGGGATTGATTGCGCCAATTGTGTAGCGAGGTTTGCAACTGAGCGCCATCACCGCCAGTCATACATTGACGCAGCAGTGGGGAGCCCAATAACCATGCGCCAACATTCCATTCTTCGGGAACCGCAAAGTTCACTGTGCCTAGCCATAAATCGACATGGGCCTCGCCCTTGGCCCAAGTGATGTAATCCAGCTCTATTACCGCCAATTTAATCCCCTGAGCTGCCAGAATATGAGTCATTTCAGTTACCAGCATCGCGTATTCTGGGTGCTGAGCATGATAAGCCAGAGTTAGCACCGGCATATCCTCTGATTCTACCGCGTGGTCAATGGGGAAAGGAGCGCATTCTTCCCCTGAGTCTATGCCGTGAAACCAGGTGGGTAAAACACTGGTAGCGGGTACCCAGAAGGGGCGAATAGGGGCAATTAGAGGTTGGATGAGATGATAAGGATTGAGTGTTTTTCGCAACCAGCGGCGCTGTTTAATGCTGTGCCAGTGCGGTGAGCGGCTGTCACACAGCAAAAAATACCCGCCGCGTTCCAGAAACATCTCTTGCGTTGAGTCTGAGGGTTTACCGGTCAGGCTGGCGGCAGAGCCAGACACATAATCAATATCACTGATACTGGAGCTCAGCCAGGTGGCACTTTGGATATTTGCCATGCTCAATTGCTCTGATAACACGGTGGGCGTGCCAGAGGGCGGGCGGGCTAAATCCGGGAAGATAAGCACTTCAACTTCATCCAGCAGGCCACGAAAACCAAAATAGTGGTCAAAGGATTTCATCTGTAAGTGCCAGTCATCATTTTCAGCCACTCGGTAAGGCCCGGTTCCCACCGGGTGAGACGCAAAATCCGGCTGCGTAGCATGATTCTCTGGCAAAATCAGGGCGCTGTGATGGGCCAGTAGCTGGGGTAGGCGGGAGTCCGGCTGATTAAGTTCAATCACCACACTGAGTGGCCCGTGCTGACTGACTTTTTGAATATGCGAAAACAGTGGCAAAGTTGCACTGCGGGTTAATGAGCTGACCACATCACGGCTGGAAAGCTCTCGACCATCATGGAATTGCACCGCAGGGCGTAAATAAAAACGCCAGTGTAATGGATCGAGCATCCGCCATTTGTGGGCTAAATCGGTTGTGACCTCGCCGTCTTCCTCTTTTATCCGTGTCAGTCCGTTAAAAATTTGCCGGACTAAGTGCAATTCAGAACGGCGTAAGGGGGTGCCGGGGTAAAGATTTGACATAGTGCGGTAGTAGGGGATGCGCAGGGCTTGATAGTCATCACGTATCCGATACCCTAACTTGGCCCGCAGCAGGGGGGTAATTAGCTGTTTATCCTCCCCTAATAAGGCAATCGCCTCATTAAAATCACCGGAATCCAATAACTGTTCCGCTTTTTCCATTAAAAGTTGATGAGTATTCCGCAATAGCTGCAAATGTGACCGGCGGCCACGACCCGCTTCTGCTTGCCATATCAGCCAGCCGGCTTGTTGCATCTGAACCAATAATGTCCGCATATGGCGCTTGGTACAGCTGAGTTTATCCGCGAGTTCTTGCAGTGTAATCTCAACCGGTTGTACCCCAACCTGATGAAGTAATCGCAAATATTGTTGTTCAAGGCGGCGGCTGGTCATAAAAGAGGAACCTAATTGAGTCAAACTCAGCAGTTTTATATATCATCTTTTTAGCCGATAATTTTCACTACAGCAAGCGTTTGTGCTTTAGCACTTTTCGTCAGGAAAAGGCCGCAGGCAAAGCGCCATGATTATTTGAGGTAAGAAAATGACCCGCTACTTAAATAAAGACACCCAAGTGTGTATTTCTCTGGCCGCCAGACCCAGTAACTTTGGCACCCGTTTTCATAACTTTTTATACGATGCTCTAGACCTCGACTATCTATATAAGGCCTTTAGCACCACTGACTTGGCCGCGGCGATTGGCGGTGTGCGGGCATTAGGATTCCGAGGTTGCGCCATTTCGATGCCGTTTAAAGAGGCGGTTATCCCGATGGTTGATGAGCTGGATGCATCGGTGGCAGCGATTAATTCAGTAAATACCTTGGTGAATACGCAGGGTTATCTGAAAGCCTATAACACCGACTATATTGCCATCGCGAAATTGCTACAGCGCTATCAGGTGCCGGCAGAAACCGTTTTTGCACTGCGTGGCAGTGGTGGGATGGCGAAGGCGGTGGCTTTTGCGCTAAAAAATGCGGGTTTTAAGCAAGGGTTTATTATTGCGACTAATGAAAAAACCGGTCAGAAACTCGCCGAGCAATCTGGTTATATTTATCAGCCCGATATGCAGGGCGTACCGGCCACTATGTTGATCAATGCCACGCCTGTGGGGATGCTGGGGGGGAAAGATGCTGATAGCATGGCGTTTACTGAAGCTGAGGTGGAGCGGGCTAAGGTGATTTTTGATGTGGTGGCCATGCCCGCTATTACCCCACTAATCAGTTATGCTAAAGCACAAGAAAAAACCCTTATTACTGGTGCTGAAGTCTTTGCTATTCAGGCAGTTGAGCAATTTGTGCTGTATACTGGCATTCGCCCGGACCAAGCTTTGTTTGAAAAAGCAGCGGCTTATGCCCGCGCTCAATGATTGAGGTTGAAATCAATAGAAATTGTCGCTCATACTACCCATTCTCCATTTTTATCACTTTCAAGGAAATGCGTTATGGCCGAAGAAACGATTTTCAGCAAAATTATTCGCCGTGAAATCCCTGCTGATGTGGTTTACCAGGATGAACTGGTAACCGCGTTTCGTGATATCGCCCCACAGGCTCCCACCCATATCTTAATCATTCCTAATATTCTTATCCCAACTGTGAATGATGTCACAGCAGAACACGAAGCAACTCTGGGTCGAATGATCACTGTGGCTGCTAAACTTGCAGAGCAGGAAGGTATTGCTGAAGATGGATATCGTCTGATTATCAACTGCAATCGCCATGCAGGGCAGGTGGTTTACCATATCCACATGCATTTGGTGGGCGGTCGTGATTTGGGTTCGTTGCTGTCACATAAGTAATTGAGGTAAGCCTATGCGCCCTGTAAAGGCGTTTTTATTACCGCAGACGCATTTATTACCGCTAATTGTGTTCGCGTGTATAGCGACATTGCTGGGGTGCAGCAGCCCGAAAGGGATTGCGGTGAATAAGCAGCAAACGGTGGTAATGGATTCGTCAGTGTTAACGGCGGGTATTTTGGCTTCTCAACCGGCAATTTCAACATCCGATGGCGATAATGTGACGCGCTCGGTGATTACCAATAGCCAGAATAAACCGATAAAAATAAACTACCGCTTTTATTGGTATGATGCGCAGGGTTTAGACGTGCCGCCACTGGAAGCGCCACGGTCTATTATTATCGCGCCAGACAGTGATGTTGAAATTCAATCAGTTAATAATAATTTTAATGCACGCAGTGCGCGTGTTTATCTATTCTTATAGCCACACTTTGGAGTGGGACAATGAAAAGGTATTTATCTGTGGCTCTGGCGGCACTGGTGCTGACGGGGTGTATAACTCAGCCACCGGTTGAGCCAACTACGCCACCAGTGACCATCGAACCCGTTACGCCCCCTGTGACTGAAACGCCTCCGCCAGTTGACACCGTGCCGCCACCGCCCAAAATGCAGCAGCCGACTGATTGGGCCGCCAGCGTAGAACCCTTAGTTGCGCAAATGGTGAACAGCAATGATGTAGCAACCGGCAGCATATTGCTCCTCGATAGCGTCAAAAATAACACCAATGGCGCGTTGCAAACGGCGAAAGCGACCTCGGCCTTACATCAAGTGCTGTCATCAAATAAAAAGTTTGTATTGATCTCGCCGCAGCAATTAGCTGTCGCTAAGCAAACTTTAGGGTTATCGGAAGAAGATAGTCTCGGCTCGCGCAGCAAAGCTATTGGCCTGGCTCGCTATGTCGGTGCTCAGTATGTGTTGTACAGCGATGTCAGTGGTGATGTGAAGTCACCGACCATTGAAATGCAACTGATGCAGGCGCAAACCGGCGAAATCATCTGGTCAGGTAATGGCCCAGTTCATCGCTGATCCTTCTCTGTATGCGCTCATCGACAGCATCAAACCGGCGGCGAACACCGCCGGCGGTGTTTTTAATCCAGCCGATTTTATTAAGGCAGATTGGTATATTAGCCCGGTGTCCGGTCTGACCGGTGAAAGTTGGCGCATTGTTTATCCATCAAACATTCATCCATCAAACATTCATTCGCTAAACACTGGGCCAAATATTGATTGGCTGGCGCGTGAGCAATCAGTCCAGAAAACTCAGTTAGGTGTGAACCGGCGGCGCGAGCGTAAGTTATTGCAGCATGTCGCGGGTTGCTATTTAGCACCGACGATTATTGCAGCAAATCAGCGCTGGTTAGTGGTCAATTGGCTTGAGGGTGACGTTGTCACTAACGAGCAATTCATTGAATTATCAGCTAATGGTCAGTTAGCACAGCTATTAACCCGTTTGCATCATTTACCTCCCAGTGGTTATCGTCTGGATCTCTGTGCTCAGCTTATCCGTTATGCCCGGCAGATTGATGCCAAACGCCTCTCGCCCAGTTGGTTGCGGCTGCATCAGGATTTTTTACACCGGCCACAGCCCCAACCTGTGAAATTGGCTCCTCTGCATATGGATATTCACCCAGGCAATCTATTAGCAACATCAACCGGTCTAAAACTAATTGATTGGGAATATGCTGCTGATGGCGATATCGCCCTTGATATTGCTGCCTTATTTTGCGGCAATGATTGGTCCGCGCCGCAGCAACAGGCTTTTTTACAGCACTATTGCAGCAATAAACTGGGCTACCATGATATCGACCGCCTATCTCGCCAGGTACGGCGCTGGTTGCCATGGGTTGATTACCTGATGTTGATGTGGTTTGAGGTGCGTTGGCAGCAGAGCGGGAACACTGAGTTTTTGCAATGGGCCGCACCGTTGCGCCAAAGGTTTAATTTATCATTTTGATTTTATTTCCAACGCTATAAAGTTGATGAGGTTGTCGTGGGTCCAGTAATGTTAGACGTTGCCAGCTATGAGCTGGATGCAGAAGAACGTGAGATTTTAAAGCACCCGCTGGTGGGCGGCTTGATTTTATTCAGCCGCAATTTTCATGATGCCGAGCAATTACGTGAGTTAGTCCGCCAGATAAGGGCAGCATCCCACGCGCGGTTGGTGGTGGCCGTTGATCAGGAAGGGGGCCGGGTACAGCGTTTTCGTGATGGTTTTACTCGTCTGCCCGCAGCCCAGTCTTTTGCTGAGCTGAATGATGCCGCCACGGCGGCGCAGTTGGCGCAAGAAGCGGGCTGGCTGATGGCCGCTGAAATGATATCAATGGATATTGATATTAGCTTTGCCCCGGTTCTGGACATTGGCCATGTCAGCGCCGCCATCGGTGAGCGCTCATTCCACAGTGACCCGCAGCAAGCGCAGAATATGGCCGAGTGCTTTATTCGTGGGATGCACAGCGCAGGTATGAAAACCACCGGTAAGCATTTCCCCGGACATGGGGCGGTGGCGGCTGATTCACATAAAGAAACACCGCGGGATAATCGACCACTGGCAGAAATCCGCACACATGATATGGTTATATTTCGCGAGCTGATCGCGCGGGGATTACTGGACGCCATCATGCCCGCTCACGTGATTTATACTGAAGCTGATGCGCGCCCTGCTAGTGGCTCGGCCTATTGGCTCCAAAATATATTGCGTCAAGAGTTAGGGTTTGAGGGCATCATTTTCTCTGATGACTTGTCGATGGAAGGGGCGGCTATCATGGGCAGCTACGCCGAGCGTGGGCAAGCTTCTCTGGATGCTGGCTGCGATATGATTTTGGTTTGTAATAACCGTCAGGGCGCAGTGAGTGTGTTAGATAACCTGTCTCCAGTCAAAGCAGACCAACTTATACGCTTGTATCATTCTGGACAGTTTGACCGTCAGGCGTTGATGGCATCATCGCGTTGGCGGCAGGCGAATAAGGCATTAACGGCACTCAGCGAACGTTGGGATGCACATAAGTCGCGAGGATAAAAATGATCATTTATCTACATGGTTTTGATTCCAACAGCCCTGGCAATCACGAGAAAGTCCTGCAATTACAATTCATTGACCCGGATGTGCGTTTTATCAGCTACAGCACTTTGCATCCTCGCCATGATATGCAGCATTTACTGAAAGAAGTGGATAAAGCTATTCAGCAGGGCGGAGATGCCAAATCATTGATTTGTGGCGTGGGGTTAGGGGGCTTTTGGGCTGAACGTATTGGTTTCTTGTGCGGGATCCGCCAGGTTGCATTTAATCCAAATCTTTATCCGCAAAACAATATGAACGGCAAAATTGATCGCCCGGAAGAGTATGTGGATATTGCTGGTAAGTGTGTCAGTGATTTCCGTGAGAAAAACCGTGACCGGTGCCTGGTGGTGCTGTCGCGCAATGATGAAATGCTCGATAGCCAAGTGACCGCTGGCGATCTGCACCCTTATTATGAAATTGTCTGGGATGAGAAACAGAGCCACAAGTTTAAAGATCTTTCTCCTCATCTTCAGCGGGTCAAAGCATTTAAAACATTGGGTTAATGATAACCTCATTAACCGGTGTTTTGTTAAAGATTGGTTAATTGAAAAACTCATGATTCTGTGCAATTTGGCCTGAAAAAAGAGTGTCATCTGCTTTTTTCAGGCCATTTTTATGACTAAAAATCGCAAAATAGCGCTTTATCGCCCCTCCAATAGAAAATTTATAAATTGTGACTAAGCGCTAACTATTTGAATCTTATTCCAGAAAAAATCCCTATGCTGGCACTTTAATCAAAAAAAATTGATATATATCAATTTTGGTATGACCAAATAACCCTGCATGATATTCTGAGGTTAGTTTATTGAATTAGCATCAGTGAACCCTATGTTATCTAAGGATATTATTCATTTACCCTTAGCTAACAATTGGTTCACATTTAGGGGGTCATTTTGACAACGCCGAAGAAAAAAATCGTTATTATTGGTGGTGGTGCTGGCGGTCTTGAGTTAGCGACCAGTCTGGGCCATAAACTGGGCCGCAGCAAAAAAGCCGAGATTGTGCTGGTTGATCGCAACCACAGCCATCTGTGGAAACCACTGCTGCATGAAGTCGCGACCGGTTCTCTGGATGATGGTGTTGATGCATTGAGCTACCTGGCTCATGCGCGTAACCATTACTTTAATTTCCAGTTGGGTTCGTTAACTGACATCAATCGTGAAACTAAAACCCTTAGTCTGGCGGAAATTTGCGATGAACACGGCGATGTGCTGGTGACCCAACGCGAATTAACCTATGACATTTTAGTGGTCGCGCTGGGCAGTACCTCGAATGATTTCGGTACACCGGGTGTGAAAGATAACTGTATTTTCCTTGATAACCCGCATCAGGCGCACCGTTTCCATAATGAAATGCTTAACTTGTTCCTGAAGTATTCAGCGCAACCGGGTGACAAAGGCAAAGTTAATATCGCGATTGTTGGCGGCGGGGCCACCGGTGTGGAACTGTCTGCTGAGCTGCATAATGCGGTCAAACAGTTGCATAGCTATGGTTTTGAGGGCTTGGACAATCAAGCGCTGAATGTCACATTGGTGGAGGCGGGTGAACGTATTTTGCCAGCATTGCCGCCACGTATTTCGGCTGCTGCGCATCAGGAACTGATTAAACTTGGCGTCCGGGTATTGACCAAAACTATGGTTACCAGCGCTGATGAAAAGGGCCTGAATACTAAAGACGGCGAGTTTATTAATGCAGATCTGATGGTCTGGGCGGCGGGTATCAAAGCACCTGACTTTATGAAAGATATCGCCGGGCTGGAAACCAACCGAATTAATCAGTTAGTGGTGGAGCCGACACTACAAACCACCCGTGATCCGAATATATTTGCTATTGGTGACTGTGCTTCTTGCCCACAACCTAGTGGTGGTTTTGTACCGCCGCGCGCGCAGTCGGCCCATCAAATGGCCAGCCGCTGCTACAGTAATATTCTGGCATTGCTTAATGAGCAACCTTTAAAACCATACATTTATAAAGACCATGGTTCACTGGTATCGCTGTCTAAATTTAGCACTGTCGGTAGCTTGATGGGTAACCTGATGCGCGGTTCTATGATGGTGGAAGGCCGTGTTGCCCGTATTGTTTACATCTCGCTGTATCGGATGCATCAAGTGGCATTGCATGGCTATACCAAGACGGGCTTGATGATGCTGGTGGGCGGGATTAACCGCGTGATACGCCCGCGTCTGAAGCTCCACTAATTCTCCTTCGTCCTTGACGTTGCAGCTGTGTTAGCGGCGCTAGTTACTCGGCCCGTCCATGGGCCTCGCCTCTGCGAGGCCGCTGCAAGCAGCGTTCAAATCGGTTCCTGACCGATTTGTCACCCGAATCATTTACTTATGTAAGCTCATCGGGATTTGCTCGCTTGCTGCCTTGCTGAAACGCCAATGACTTTGGCGAATACTCCCCCCACTAAAAACCGCTGCCCGTTAATACGGGTGGCGGTTTTTTTTGGCGCTAATCTAGCGCACGTTTTGCTCAAGCCATTCGCACGTAATGCTAAATTTACAGTATAAAATTCTGTAGCAATCAATCTCGCTAGTCGGATTCCTCCTAAACACATCCATTCACACCTATTATCTGAATGTTTCGTCCATTTATCTTATTGCTCGTTCGCCGGACATTGTGCAGACTTCTCGATGTTTACAGATCAATGTTTACAGATCAATGTTTACAGACGGCGAGTCACGCACGCCGTCGTCCGCAAATAAGGGGCAACCCTCATGGAGGATGCTGTCAGGTTTTCGCTGTTAATGTGGGCGTCTGGGGCAAAAGCTGCGTGGTAATACTTTTAATTCGTTATTGACCTTCAGGAGGATGTCCTGTGAACAAATCAATGTTAGCAGGTGTGGGTATCGGTATTGCGGCTGCTCTGGGAATTGCCGCTGTCGCGAGTATGAATGTCTTCTCCGGCGCACCGCAATATGCACAAGTTCTTGCTGCGACACCGATTAAAGAGACGATTAAAACGCCTCGTCAGGAATGCCGTAATGTGACAGTGACGCACCGTAAGCCGGTGCAGGACGAAAATCAAATTGCGGGTTCAGTCTTGGGTGCTGTTGCGGGTGGCGTTCTGGGCCATCAGGTAGGTGGCGGCCGGGGTAAAGATATTGCGACAGTTGCTGGCGCGCTGGCAGGCGGATATGCCGGTAACCGCGTCCAAAGTAATATGCAGGACAGTGATACTTACACCACCACCCAACAACGTTGCCAAACTGTTTACGATAAGTCACAGAAAATGTTGGGATATGACGTAACCTACAAAATTGGTAATCAGCAGGGAAAAATTCGCATGGATCGTGATCCAGGCACGCAGATTCCAATCGATAAAAATGGTCAACTGATACTGAACAAACAAGCATAATACAAAATCTGTTGTCCAAGACCTTGTATCAAAAACCCGCGGTATAGTGTTAATTCTGATCGCTTAACATGATTTTTAAGCGAGTGGCATTAACATTAGCGCGGGTTTCTCACATCTGAAACCCGCGCTAACATTTTGATATTAAGCCACTCGATGCTGAGCAAATGCCGCCAGCAGTTCACTGATAAACTTCAACCGCTGTGTCCGATCACTTAAATCCTGGATAAATTTCAGTTTGGTTGGCCCTTCCAGACGGTATATCTGTGGTTGGCGTTGCAGCAAACCAATCAAATAAACCGGGTCCACTTTGTTCTTCTCACCAAATTCGATAAAACCACCGCGCTCATTACCTTCAATGCGCTTGATACCCAACTTCTGGGCCTGTTGGCGCAATTCTGCAGTATGTAAGAGATAGCGGGCGGCATCGGGCAGTTTACCAAAGCGGTCAATCAGCTCGACTTTCAACTCATCAAGTTCAGTTTCATTGCGAGCACTGGCGATTCGCTTATAAAACGAAAGCCGGATATTCACATCAGGAATAAAGTCTTCCGGCAGCAGCACCGGCATACGCATTTCAATTTCAGTCTGATTACTGGTCAAATCTTCCAGCGACGGCTCTCTGCCTTCTTTCAGCGCATCCACCGCGCTTTCCAGTAACTCCATATACAGAGAGAAACCGATGGTGGTCATTTGGCCACTTTGATCTTCGCCTAATAGCTCACCGGCCCCACGAATCTCAAGGTCATGAGTTGCCAGGGCAAAACCAGCACCGAGATCTTCCAGTGACGCAATAGCCTCCAGCCGTTTTTTGGCATCGGTAGTCATGGCTTTCGGATTCGGCGTGAGCAAGTAAGCATAGGCTTGATGGTGGGAACGCCCAACCCGGCCGCGCAATTGGTGCAACTGCGCCAGACCAAAATGATCGGCGCGTTCGATGATAATGGTATTGGCGCTCGGAATATCTATACCGGTTTCAATAATGGTGGTACAGACCAACACGTTAAAACGCTGATGATGGAAATCATTCATCACCCGCTCCAGATCCCGCTCACGCATCTGACCGTGGCCGATGGCAATGCGCGCCTCCGGCACTAATTCCGCGAGCCGCTGGGTGGCTTTTTCGATATTTTCCACGTCGTTATACAGGTAATAAACCTGCCCGCCACGGAGAATTTCGCGCAGAATCGCCTCTCGCACCACCAAGCTATCATACTCACGGACAAAGGTTTTTACTGCCAGACGGCGCGCGGGCGGGGTGGCAATAATGGATAAATCGCGCATGCCGCTCATTGCCATATTCAGTGTGCGCGGAATTGGCGTGGCGGTGAGTGTCAAAATGTCGACATCGGCGCGCATCGCCTTGATTCGCTCTTTGTGGCGCACCCCAAAGCGGTGTTCTTCATCGACAATCAACAGCCCAAGATCTTGCCAGCGCAAGTCAGTTTGCAGCAATTTGTGGGTGCCGATAATAATATCGACTTTCCCTTCAGCCGCTTGTTCCAAAATCACTTGCTGCTCTTTGGCGCTGCGGAAGCGGGACATCATTTCAATCCGCACCGGCCAGGTAGCAAAACGGTCGCGGAAGTTGTCAAAATGCTGTTGCGCCAGCAGGGTGGTCGGCACCAATACCGCCACTTGCTTATTATTCGCCACCGCCAGGAAAGCCGCTCGCATAGCCACTTCGGTTTTACCGAAACCAACATCCCCACACACCAGGCGGTCCATGGCCAGTGGCCGGCACATATCACTGAGCACCGCATTGATGGCCTGTTCCTGATCCGGTGTGGTTTCGAACGGGAAGCTTTGGCAAAACAGCTGATACTGTTCGCGGTCGAATTTGAATTTAAAGCCAGATTTGGCGGCGCGCTGCGCATAGATATCCAGCAGTTCAGCCGCCACATCACGCACTTTCTCGGCGGCTTTCTGCCGCGCACGGCTCCAGGCATCGCCACCCAGTTTATGCAGTGGTGCATTTTCGTCAGCACCGCCGGAATAGCGACTGATAAGATGCAGTGATGAAACCGGCACGTACAGCTTATCTTCACCGGCATAGGTCAATATCAGGTATTCAGCTTTAATACCGCCCGCTTCTAAGGTGGTGAGACCAAGATAGCGGCCCACACCGTGCTCCAGATGAACCACTGGTTGACCGGGGCGCAATTCCGCCAGATTGCGGATTAAGGTATCGGTATTAATGGTGCGGCGATTGTCTTGGCGGCGGCGGTTCACGCGCTCGCCCAGTAAGTCACTTTCGCAAATCAGCGCTAATTGCTTATCTGTATCAAGGAAACCTCGTTCTGAAGCACCAATCATCAGATAATGGCCAGGTGCCGTGGCTTGAGATAGCTCGCTTATCAGGGTTGGGCTGATTTTTATCCGTGCCAGCAGATCTTGCAGGGTTTCGCGTCGCCCCTCACTTTCCACCGAAAACACGACACTACCGCTGAATGACTCAATAAAGCGCCGCAGATTATCCAGTGGCGCTTTTTGCTGCGCCTGTACGGATAAATCGGGCAGCGGCTGATAATGTAAGTTGGTATTGGCGGTTTTAGCCGGTAATTCTTCGGTCTTGAACTGAACCCGCGGCCACTCTTTTAACTCACTGAAAAGTGAATCAACCCGCAGCCATAATGTTTCCGGGGCCAGCAATGGGCGCATTGGGTCAACACGACGGCTTTCATAGCGTTGGTTAACATCTTGCCAGAAACGCTCCGCTGAGCTTTCCAGCGAGCCGGTGTTAATCAATAAGGTATTTGCAGGCAAGTAGCTAAACAGTGTCGGCAATGGCTGGTTGAAGAATAGCGGTTGCCAGTATTCAATCCCGGCAGGCCAGATGCCTTTGCTGACTTGCTGGTAAATATGTTCCGCATCACGGCGCACTTCGAACTGTTCACGCCATTGGCTGCGGAATAATTCAATAGCGTTTTTATCTATCGGGAATTCATGGGCGGGGAGTAAGTTTATTTGATCAACTTCGGACAGGGTGCGCTGTGTATCCACATCAAATACGCGCAAGCTATCAATGTCATCATCAAAAAAGTCAATGCGATAAGGCTCTTCACTGCCCATCGGATACAGATCAAGCAAGGCCCCGCGGGTAGCAAACTCACCGTGCTCCATAACCTGATCGACGCTGCGATATCCCGCTTGCTCAAGCTGAGCGCGTAATTTATCTCGCGACAGGTGCTGGCCTTTTTTCATCACCAGCGCATGACCGTGCAGGAATTCGTGCGGGCAAACCCGTTGCATCAGAGTATTAATCGGGAGAATAATAACACCGCGTTCCATTGTCGGAAGGTGGTACAGACAAGAAAGGCGGGCCGAAATAATATCCTGATGGGGTGAGAAACTGTCGTAAGGCAGCGTTTCCCAGTCGGAGAGGGTATTCACCGGACGAGGGGAAAACTGCTGAATTTCATCACGCAGTCGCAGTGCCGTTTGCATATCCGGGGTAATTAACATTACCGGGCCATCATGACGCTCAATAATTTCTGCACACTCGACGGCGCATGCGGAACCAGTCAACTGGCCTAACTGGCGGGTGTCGCCACGGCGCGTCGGCAATGAATAACGATGTTGTTGGGACATAAGCAGTTAAACAGTCTCTTTATCAGGACGAATTATCTCGGCGGATATCCTAGCACGCGAACAGCTATATACCCGTCATACTTCAAGCTGCATGTGCGTTGGCTGCGCTCATCACCCGAATCACTTACTTATGTAAGCTTATCGGGACTCTCTCGCTTGCCGCCTTCCTGCAACTCGAATTATTTAGGGTATAGCCACAGATTGGCGCTTTGATTTGGAATAAAAGCCGAGGATATAGGCGGTTAATGGTTCCATAAAGCGGTAGTACCCTTTATTATCCTCGATCACTTTGCTTTAGCAACAGGATCTAAACAGATTTCATGTATCAACCTGTCGCATTATTTATTGGCCTGCGTTATATGCGTGGGCGTGCATCTGACCGTTTTGGTCGGTTTGTTTCATGGCTTTCAACCATTGGTATCACACTCGGCGTGATGGCATTGATCACAGTGCTATCCGTGATGAATGGTTTCGAGCGCGATTTGCAGAATAATATTTTGGGGATGATGCCGCAGGCGCTGATTACCACGCCACAAGGCTCCCTTGATCCAAATAAAATTCCTGCTTCATCGCTGAAATCACTGACTGGCGTTACCGATATTGTGCCGTTAACCACCGCTGATGTGGTGCTGCAAAGCGCGCGCAATCTCTCCGCCGGAGTGATGTTGGGGGTTGACCCCAATCAGCATGAACCTCTGGCCAACTACTTGGTTAATGTGCACCTGAAAGATTTACAGCCGGGTAGCTACAATATGATCCTCGGTGAAAAACTGGCCGGTCAATTGGGGGTGAAGCGCGGCGAGACACTGCGTCTAATGGTGCCAAGTGCCAGTCAATTCACCCCGATGGGGCGCATCCCTAGCCAACGCCTGTTTAATGTTATCGGCACATTTGCCGCCGACAGTGAAGTCGATGGCTACCAAATGCTGGTTAATCAGCAGGATGCATCACGTCTGATGCGCTATCCGGCAGGCAATATTACCGGTTGGCGTTTATTCCTTTCACAACCGCTGTCCGTTGATAGTTTGAGTCAACAAAACTTGCCAGAAGGCACGGTATGGAAAGATTGGCGTGAGCGTAAAGGCGAGCTTTTCCAGGCTGTACGGATGGAAAAGAACATGATGGGGTTGCTGCTTAGCCTGATTATCGCTGTTGCGGCCTTTAATATTATTACCTCTTTGGGCCTGTTAGTGATGGAAAAACAGGGCGAAGTGGCTATTTTGCAAACCCAGGGTTTAAGTCGTCGTCAAATTATGTTGGTGTTTATGGTGCAGGGCGCCAGCGCAGGGGTTATTGGCGCATTGCTCGGTGCCGGCTTGGGTATTTTGCTTGCCAGTCAATTGAATACCATTATCCCGGTTCTCGGTTTATTGATTGATGGCGCGACCTTACCGGTGGAGATTAATCCGGTTCAGGTGACCGTGATTGCCCTGTTGGCAATGGCGATTGCTTTGCTTTCTACGCTTTATCCTTCCTGGCGCGCTGCCGCCGCACAACCTGCCGAGGCCTTACGCTATGAGTAATCATCCTTTATTACAGTGTTTAAACCTGTGCAAACGCTATCAGGAAGGTCAACTACATACCGACGTCTTACGTAATGTGTCGTTCACTATCGAAGCTGGTGAACTGATGGCGATTGTCGGCAGTTCCGGTTCAGGTAAAAGTACCCTATTGCACTTGTTGGGCGGGCTGGATTCACCGACTTCCGGCGAAGTGATATATCAAGGGCGCTCGCTGAATCAAATGTCTTCCACGGCAAAAGCTGAGTTACGTAATCGTGAGTTAGGTTTTATCTATCAATTTCACCATTTACTACCGGATTTTACTGCATTAGAAAATGTTGCTATGCCACTACTTATCGGCGGTGCCAAACCGAGTGAAGCGCAGGATAAAGCCCGCGCGATGCTGGTGGCTGTGGGGTTGGAAAAGCGTAGCAAACATCGCCCGTCCGAACTATCCGGTGGTGAGCGTCAGCGAGTGGCGATAGCGCGCTCACTGGTGAACAACCCGTCGTTAGTGTTGGCTGATGAGCCGACCGGTAACCTCGATCAACGGAATGCCGATAGCATCTTTAATTTGCTAGGTGAATTGAATGTTCGTCAAGGAACCGCCTTCTTAGTTGTCACTCACGATTTGCAATTGGCCAAGCGCATGAGCCGTCAGTTGGAAATGCGTGACGGCCAGCTACAGCAGCACTTGACGTTGGTGGGGGCGCAATAGTGGCAATTGGGATGGGCGTTTCGCCACTTTCACTGTTAATCGGTTTACGTTTTAGCCGTGGCCGCCGTCGCGGCGGAATGGTGTCACTCATTTCGGTGATTTCCACCTTGGGCATTGCCTTGGGCGTGGCGGTATTGGTAGTCGGCTTAAGTGCCATGAACGGCTTCGAACGTGAGCTAAAAAATCGTATCTTGGCGGTGGTGCCTCATGGTGAAATTGCTGTCGTCAATCAGCCATTTAGCGGCTGGGCACAAACTTTACAGCGGATTGAAAAAGTGCCCGGCATTGTGGCGGCGGCACCTTATATCAAATTCACCGGCTTGATTGAAAATGCCACTCAATTACGTGCGGTAGAAGTCAAAGGGGTTGATCCTGAAAGCGAGCAGCATCTCAGTGCATTACCCAGTTTTGTCCTTGACCATGCTTGGGATAATTTCAAGGCCGGCCAGCAGCAGATTATTTTAGGTAAAGGTCTGGCCGATGCGCTGGGCGTGAAGCAGGGGTCATGGCTGACGGTGATGATCCCCAATAGCGACCCTGAGATGAAATTGCTGCAACCTAAGCGCATTCGCTTGCAGGTAGCGGGCGTTTTTCAATTGAGCGGGCAACTGGATCATAGCTTGGCATTGGTGCCTTTAATTGATGCCCAGCAATATCTGGATATGGGTGACAGTGTCACTGGTATAGCCATCAAGGTCGATGATGTCTACAACGCCAACCAACTGGTGCGCAGCGCCGGTGAGGCTTCCAATGCTTATGTGTATATCAGCAGTTGGATTGGCACCTATGGCTATATGTATCGCGATATTCAAATGATCCGTACTATCATGTACTTAGCTATGGTGCTGGTGATTGGTGTGGCCAGTTTTAACATTGTCTCCACACTGGTCATGGCCGTTAAAGATAAAAGCAGCGATATTGCAGTTCTGCGCACATTAGGGGCTAAAGATGGCCTCATTCGCGCCATTTTTATGTGGTATGGCTTGCTAGCGGGGCTTATCGGCAGTGTTAGCGGGGCGGTGGTGGGGGTGATTGTTTCTTTGCAATTAACCAATATTATCCGTGGGCTAGAAAAGCTGGTGGGGCATCAATTTTTGTCGGGCGATATATACTTCATCGACTTTTTACCGTCAGAATTACACTGGTTTGATGTGGCTTGTGTGCTGGCGACCGCATTGGTGTTGAGTTTAATTGCCAGTTGGTATCCGGCTCGTCGTGCCAGTCGTATTGATCCGGCGCGGGTGTTGAGTGGGCAATAATTATCCCCGTCATACGTCAAGCTGCATGTGCGTTGGCTGCCTTCGTTACTCGGCTCGTCCATGGGCCTCGCTTCTACGAGGCCGCTGTACACAGCGTACATATCTGCTCCCGACAGATTTGTCCCTCAGTGACTTACTCATGTAAGCTCCTGGGGATTGACTCAGTTGCCGCCTTCCTGCAACTCGAATTATTTAGGGTATATAAGGATAACTTTATGTATTACGGTTTTGATATGGGCGGCACCAAAATTGAGTTAGGCGTTTTTGATGCTAATCTGCAACGAATCTGGCATAAGCGCGTCCCTACACCGCGCGAAGACTACTCGCTATTACTGCAAACATTACATGACCTGACACGGGAAGCCGATGAGTTTTGTGGTATTAAAGGCAGTGTGGGTATCGGCATTCCCGGCTTGCCCAACGCCGATGATGGTACGGTATTCACGGCGAATGTGCCGGCGGCAATGGGGCAATCATTACAAGGTGACCTTTCCGGGTTAATCGGGCGCGAAGTTCGAATCGATAATGATGCTAACTGCTTTGCATTGTCGGAAGCCTGGGATCCTGAGTTTCGCCGCTATCCAACAGTATTAGGGCTGATTCTTGGTACTGGCGTCGGTGGTGGGCTAATTGTGAACGGCAATATTGTCAGTGGGCGAAACCATATTACTGGCGAATTTGGTCATTTTCGTTTGCCAGTAGATGCGCTGGATATTCTGGGCGCAGATATTCCACGAGTACCATGTGGTTGCGGCCATAATGGTTGTATTGAGAATTATATTTCAGGACGTGGTTTTGAATGGATGTACAAACATTTCAACCAGCAATCTTTGCCTGCAACTGAAATTATTGCAAACTATAACATCGGTGAATCCAAGGCTGTAGCTCATGTTGAGCGTTTTATGGATGTACTGGCTGTTTGCTTAGGTAATTTATTGACTATGCTGGACCCCCATCTCGTTGTAATCGGTGGTGGATTATCTAATTTCGAGCATATCTATCAAGAACTGCCGAAACGGCTACCACAGCATTTATTGCGAGTAGCCCGATTGCCGCGCATTGAAAAAGCGCGTTATGGTGATGCGGGCGGTGTTCGTGGGGCGGCGTTCCTGCATTTGTCTAAGTAATACCCAATACCCTAAATAATTCGAGTTGCAGGAAGGCGGCCAACGCACATGCAGCTTGAAGTATGACGGGTATAACAATATCTAAAATAGAGGCAAAAGGTTATGCGCATTCGCCATCGGTTGTGTCGGTTTCGCAAGAATAAGCACTTGCGCCATCAACGTTTTCGCTCCCGTATTTTTCATCGAGACAGTGCTGCAACTTCCGAAATGAAGAAGCCGCTTGTGGTGGTTCTGACGGGGGCCGGCATCTCGGCCGAATCTGGTATTCGTACTTTCCGTGCGGCAGATGGTTTGTGGGAAGAGCATCAGGTGGAAGATGTTGCCACCCCTGAGGGGTATCGTCGTGACCCTGAACTGGTTCAGGCTTTTTATAATGCACGTCGCCGCCAGTTACAGCAGCCTGATATTGCGCCAAATGCCGCTCATTTTGCATTAGCTGATTTGGAAGCAGTGCTGGGTGATAATTTCGTACTGGTGACTCAGAACATAGATAATTTGCATGAGAGAGCGGGTAGCAAGCGCGTTATTCATATGCATGGCGAGTTATTGAAAGTGCGCTGCACCCAGTCAGGCCAGGTACTGGATTGGCCGGGTGATCTCAGTGCGGATGAGCGCTGCCATTGTTGCCAATTCCCATCGCCACTGCGCCCACATATTGTGTGGTTTGGTGAGATGCCAATGGGTATGGATGAAATCTATCAAGCGCTGGCTGAGGCTGATTTCTTTATTTCAATTGGCACCTCCGGCCATGTCTACCCTGCCGCCGGGTTTGTCCATGAGTCGAGCTTGCACGGTGCTCATACTGTCGAGTTGAATCTTGAGCCTAGCCAGGTTGAGAGTCAGTTTGATGAAAAACACTACGGTTTAGCCAGCAAAGTGGTGCCAGAATATGTGCGCGAATTTTTAACCACCCGTGGCGAGAATCGCGAAGGCGACTAATTACCCTGCTTAATTGGTGCCGCAGCGTTGCTAGCGGCACTTAATCATTAATTCAAACACTCAGTGTCGTACCTATATTGCTTTTTTATTCTGACTTAAGTTTGTCTAAAACTGACCTGACGCAATATTTGATGGTGATCACTTCCCCATAATGATATTCACTATTATGAAGGTGGGAACCATGGACAAATTACTCGACCGCTTTTTCAACTATGTCTCTTTTGATACTCAAGCAAAAGCCAATGTAAAATCCGTGCCGAGCACTGAAGGGCAGCGCAAGCTGGCTCTGGCGTTGCAACAGGAGTTGCAGTCGCTGGGTTTTTCTCAGGTTAATTTGAGTGACCACGGCTGTGTGATGGCAACATTACCCGCAAATGTTTCCTGGTCGGTCCCCACGGTTGGCTTTATTGCTCATCTCGACACCTCACCCGACTTCTCGGGGAAAAATGTTAATCCACAGATTGTAGAAAACTACCGTGGTGGTGATATTGCTTTGGGAATCGGTGATGAGGTTCTGTCCCCGGTCATGTTCCCCGTCCTGCATCAATTGCTTGGGCACACCTTGATTACCACTGACGGCAAGACCCTATTAGGTGCGGATGATAAAGCGGGTATTGCAGAAATTATCACCGCCATGGTGCGCTTAAAGCACAATAATGTTCCTCATGGGGATATCCGGATCGCATTCACGCCAGATGAAGAAGTGGGGAAAGGGGCGCGTTTCTTTAATGTGGCTGAATTTGATGCCCAATGGGCTTATACCGTGGATGGCGGCGGTGTCGGCGAACTTGAGTTCGAGAATTTTAATGCGGCTTCGGTGACAATAAAAATTGTCGGTAACAATGTTCATCCTGGGAGTGCTAAAGGGGTGATGGTGAATGCACTGTCGCTGGCAACCCGTTTCCATCAGGAATTACCGGCGAATGAAACCCCTGAATGTACAGAGGGTTATGACGGATTTTATCATCTGCAAAGCATTAAGGGCACGGTTGAACGGGCAGAAATGCACTATATCGTGCGCGATTTTAACCTCGATGGATTTGAAGCTCGCAAGAAAAATATGGTGGATATCGCCAAGCGGGTTGGTAAAGGTTTACACCGTGACTGTTATATCGAAATCGTTATGGATGATAGTTATTACAATATGCGTGAGCATATTATTAAGCATCCACATATCATTGAGATAGCACAACAGGCGATGCGTGATTGCGATATCACGCCTATTATGAAGCCAATTCGCGGTGGCACTGATGGCGCTCAGTTATCTTTCATGGGCTTACCTTGCCCCAATATCTTTACCGGTGGCTATAATTATCATGGTAAACATGAGTTTATAACCCTGGAAGGAATGGAAAAAGCGGTGGCGGTTATCATGAGAATTGCTGAATTGACAGCAAAACGGGCTAAAGAGTCATAAGATTATCCATCACACAAAAATGTTGAGATTAATGACAAAGCTATAGATCACGCAATGAGTGAAAGGGTAACCGCACCTCGTAGCTCTCCGGCAACTTACGTCGCCACGACCCCAACAGCACGTTTCCCTTTCATTTGACTTTGTCAGCAGTCTGATGCCCCGTTTATCGGGGCATTTTGTGTAATAAGACCGAAATATTAGTCGTTAAAATACCAATAGCCGCTGTTCACCAGTGTGGTCAGCATGGCGAGGAAAGACGGATCTTCCAGCGCATCACCCAACTTCTGCGCATCAACACTGAAGTGTTGGCATAATGCATCGGCGGCTGATAAGTGCGGTGTATTAATCAATTCACCATTAGCAAAACATTGGTCACCAATACGCAGAACACGCAGGCCGGCAAGACGTTGTAATTCTTCACCTTGTTGGAGTAATTCATAGACATCCCCTGCTTGATAAGGGGGTTCTGGTGGGGCGATATCCAACTCATGGCGTGATTGAGAAATAAATTCGCCAAACCAGTTTTGGAACTCTTCCGGTTGCTGGACTAAATCGAGCATCATAGTGCGAAGTTTATCGACTTCTTGTGGCAGCACTTCAGCAGGGTGGTCCCGCAATTGCAAGTCCGGATCACTGTAACGGTAACTGCCCAACTCGCGAGAAAGCACATAGTCAGCAAAACCGCTGACCAGTTCACGGCCATTAGGTGCACGGAAACCGACCGAATAATTCAATGCATTTTCAAGAGCATAGCCTTCATGAGGGAAGCCCGGTGGGATATAGAGAATATCGCCCGGTTCCATTTCTTCATCAATAATGGCGTCGAATGGGCCGACTTGCAGCAGGTCTGGATGGGGGCAATGCTGCTTCATTTCCGTTTTCTCACCGACCCGCCAGCGACGACGGCCCGTGCCTTGAATGATAAAAACGTCATATTGGTCAAAATGCGGGCCAACACCCCCACCAGGGACCGAGAAAGAAATCATTAAATCATCCATTCGCCAGTCAGAAAGCTTGCGGAATGGGCGCATTAAGGCGGCTGCGGGTTCATGCCAATGATCAACCGCCTGTACCAACAGCGACCAATTAGTTTCACCTAAGTGATCAAAACTCTCAAATGGGCCATGACTCACTTGCCAGCGACCCTCTTCATGGCTCACCAGACGACTATCGACTTCATTTTCCATTGCTAGACCAGCAAGCTCATCAGGCGAAAGAGGGTCAATAAAGTTTGTAAAGCCACGTTTGAGGAGGACGGGGCGTTTCTGCCAATAGCGCTGCAGAAAATCGGGCCAATCGAGATTGAGTTGGTAATCCATGTTTATTCCAGGATAGGGGGTGAACTTGCCTGTGATTATAACGGATGCCTGCCATTAGTATCAGGGGTTGACGGGCAAATTTTATTAATCAGCGTGATAATCATTTTGCTGGCCAAAGGTCACCATCATCCGTGCTCCACCTAAGTGGCTTTCAGTGATGGTTATCTTACCTTGATACTGTTCAATAATTTCAGCTGCAACAGACAATCCAAGCCCTTGCCCCGGGCGTAAAGTGTCCACACGTTGGCCTCGTTGGAAAATTAATTGCCGTTTACTTTCAGGGATGCCCGGCCCATCGTCGTCAATGACAATAGTGAGCTGCTTCTCTGAGTGGAGGGCGGTTATTTCGACAAATTCCAGGCAATATTTGCAGGCGTTTTCCAGAACATTGCCCATCACTTCCATGAAGTCATTCCTTTCGCCCAGGAAAGTCACTTCAGGCGAGATATCCAACGTCAATACCACGCCTTTGCGTTGATACACTTTATTCAGCGCACTGCACAAGCTATCGAGTAGGGCAGGAACAGAATGAATTTCACGAATCAATACGTTATGTTCAGAACGCATGCTGGCCCGATGCAGATAATAACCAATTTGCTGAGAGATACGACTTATCTGCTCGAGCATGATAGGTTCGACCTCTTCAATGGTTGTTTGCTTACCGGTGCGTAAAGAGCGCAAAGTTGTTTGCAATACTGCCAGAGGCGTTTTTAGACTATGAGTCAGGTCTGAGAGTGTAGTGCGGTATTTGGTATAACGCTGGCGTTCATTGGTGAGCAAGATATTAAGATTTCGCACCAAACTTAGTAATTCACTAGGAGGATTCTCATCTAATTGTTCGCGTTCACCTTTCTCTAACTGATTGATCTGGCTGACCAGCGCCTTAATCGGTCTTAGGCTCCAATAGGCAGCAAGCCAAAGCAAGGGAACAACCAACAGTAAATTCGCCAGTAAGACATAGCTAAACCAGTTCCAAACCAAGTCTGAGCGCTGTAATTCCTGCGGGATAGTATCGACAACTACAATGGTGAGTTGCGGTAAGCGGGATGTCGCGGGATAAGTATTAACGGATATGGAGTGAGTCAACGCGCTGCTGTCAGTATCGTCATATTTTTTGAGTTGGTCTTGCGCTTTCGGATTATCACCCAGCATCATGCTACTGATATGTGTTCCGGTATCCAACTCATAAAATCCCGGTTTTTGTAACCAGCTTTTTTCGATATGAGACTCAAGTTCTGGCACATGCCGCTGACGCCACAAAATATTGCCATCTTTATCATAAATCAGAACCAGCGTTGGGATATTCAGCTCAAGCTCTGGTGGCACTGAGATACTAAGCTTATTATTTTGCCATTGGGCCAGACTGAAAAATAAGTTACTTTCGCCGCGATGTGCTCTGAATGTATTTTTATCAAAACTGACAATATAGCCGACGACGGCGACCATACCATAAGATAACGACAGCGCCAGAATGACGCCCGCTGTCGCCATAAGAAACCGTGCGCGAAGAGAGAAGGGTTTGTTATTTTTCCTGAGCATGATGTCTAGTTGGCGTCAAAACGGTATCCCTGACCACGGATGGTCGTAATCACCTCTCCTTCATGTTTTGCCTGCATTTTTTTACGCAAACGCCCCATTAATACGTCAATAGTGTGGCTTTCACGTAGTTCTGCATCAGGATAGAGTTGCAGCATTAATGTATCTTTGCTGACGACTTTTCCAGCATTACGAATAAGGGTTTCAATGATAGTGTATTCGAAAGCGGTGAGTTTAATCTGTTGCTGATTGACGCACAACTCTCGCCGTGAGAGATCAATCTGAAACGGAGGGAATTCAATCACCTGAGAGGCTAAACCAATATTGCGCCGCATTAATGCCTGCATTCGCGCAATGACTTCCTCCAGATGAAAAGGTTTGGTCACGTAATCATCGGCACCAGCTTCCAGCACTGCAACTTTATCTTGCCAACTTTCCCGTGCTGTTAGCACCAGAATCGGCAGGTTCGTCTGATGGCTGCGCCAGCGACGGATAAGGCTCAACCCATCTTCACCCGGTAAACCAAGATCAATAATGGCGATATCAGGAGCATGCTCTTGCAAGAAATAGTCTGCTTCTTTGGCGTCTTCTGCGGCGTCTACCTGATGGCCCATCTCACGCATTTGCACGGTAAGATGGTGACGCAACAAAGCATTATCTTCGACAACTAAAACTCGCATACCACATTCCTCGATAAGACATTAATCGGGTAATTTAATATTACCCGACAAATAAAAATTAAAACAGTAAGTTAGAAAGCGTAACGCAAACCTACTTGCATTGCCTGATCACTGACTTTCCAGTTATGGTAGGTATAACCCACTTCAGCCGCGAGGCTTTTTGTTAGAGCATAGCCTGTGGTTACCCGTGCTTCATGGAAGGCGCGGTCGTCATATCTGGCCAGACGGTAGGCAATGTCCAGGCTAATATCTTGTGATAATTGACTTTTGATTCCAACTTCACCGGTAGCGCTATTGTAACTATTAGTTTTTTCACCGTTTTTGCTGGCATCAAATACCATGGCGCGGCGACTGCCGCCGACCAAAGTATAAAAATCAATATTAGGTGAGAATGTCCAATGGTAGCCCAGGCCTAATACGGCCTCCGCAAGACCCCGATCACTATTGGCAATGCTGCTTATACGGCCATCAATAAACAAATCGTTATCAAAACCATAGCCACCATTAAGATAAATGCCACCCATGTCACGGTCGCCGATCTGGCTGTAATTACTCTGATTAAATTGCTTATCAAAACGTTCATTACTACTGATTGAACCATACTGCAGGCCACCCGCGACATAAGTGTAATCAGCGGCAATAGCGGTAGTACAAGTCCCTATCAGGGCGAGAGAAAGTAGTGTTTTCTTCAACATAATGAGAATAGCTCCAGTGATTGTAACGTCCTTTTGACATCATCAGTATTATCAATGACAACAGCTAAACCGGGGCTAAACAGGGGCAGTACGCGGGGAATAAGAAAAATAGGGGGTTATACAGGTGGCGTTGATTCACCACCTGTATTTGAGATTAAAGCATTACTTCAATTCATCAACCATCGTCGTGGCGCGGCCAATATAATTAGCCGGGGTCATGGCTTTCAACCGGGTTTTTTCTTCTTCCGGCAGTGCGAGACTGTCGATAAATGTTTGCATACCAGCAGCATCAACACGTTTTCCGCGAGTCAATTCCTTTAATTTTTCATAAGGTTTTTCAATGCCATAGCGACGCATGACGGTTTGGATAGGTTCAGCCAACACTTCCCAGTTATGGTCCAGTTCTTCCAACAGATGCGCTTCGTTGACTTCCAGCTTACTAATGCCTTTCATCGTCGCCTGATAGGCAATGGCGGCATAGCCCAGCCCAACACCCAAGTTACGCAGCACTGTAGAGTCTGTCAGGTCACGCTGCCAGCGCGAAACCGGGAGTTTGCTGGCTAAATGACCCAGTACCGCGTTGGACAGGCCCAGATTGCCCTCGGAATTCTCGAAATCAATAGGGTTCACTTTATGTGGCATGGTGCTGGAACCAATTTCGCCAGCGATGGTTTTTTGTTTGAAGTGATTCAAGGCAATATAACCCCAGATATCACGGTCAAAATCGATCAGAATGGTATTGAAACGCGCTATACAGTCGAAAAGTTCAGCGATGTAATCGTGCGGTTCGATTTGTGTGGTGTAGGGGTTCCAATTGATACCCAGTGAAGTGACAAAACTTTCACTGAACTGGTGCCAATCAACTTCAGGATAAGCCACGATGTGAGCATTATAGTTACCCACTGCGCCATTGATTTTGCCTAAAATTTCCACTTGTGACAGTTGGCGGAACTGGCGCTCCATACGGTAAGCTACGTTCGCAAACTCTTTACCGATGGTGGACGGTGTTGCCGGCTGGCCGTGAGTACGGGAAAGCAGCGGCAAATCACGATGTTGGTGAGCCAGCGCTTTAATCGAATCAATAAGCTGACGCCACATCGGCAACACCACATCCTGACGGGCGGTTTGCAGCATTAGGGCGTGCGACAGGTTATTGATATCTTCTGAAGTACAAGCAAAGTGAATGAATTCTGACACTGCATGCAGCGCTGGAACACTCTCCACTTTCTCTTTCAGGAAGTATTCGACCGCTTTTACATCATGATTCGTAGTGCGCTCAATGGTTTTGATGCGCTGTGCATCCTGTTCATTGAAATCTTGCACTATCTTATCGAGGTAAGCGTTTGCGTCGGCATCAAAAGCCGGGACTTCTTTGATTTCTGCACAGGCGGCCAATTTTTGCAGCCAACGTACTTCGACCTGCACACGGAATTTCAGCAAACCGAATTCGCTAAAGATTGGGCGCAGTGCGCTGACTTTATCGCCGTAGCGCCCATCAATAGGGGAAACGGCAGTCAGTGAGGATAATTCCATTGGTGGCAACTCCTGATAAAGAATGTCAATTATGAGCAAGAATACTCTGCGCCTGCTTAAACAGACGATTTCGCGAGAACATTAACTGCAAGCGGCTTCCGCCGACTTGTTGCCAAAGCACGGCTGAGCGGATCCCCGCCAGCAGGGTGGCACGAATTTTTGCCTGCACCAATGTGCTTTGTAAAATAGCCGGAGAGCCAATAACTTGAATGCGTGGGCCGAGAGGGCTGATAACATCGGTATAAATAGCCGCCAGCGAACTCATCATGGTTTCAGATTCGAGATCGAAATGCGCCAGTTGGCGATCAAGCTGACTGATACGGTCACCTAAGGTATTCATGGCCGATTTATTGGCATTGAGTTTTCTTTCAAGCACCATGAGGCTCAGGGTATAGCGAGTCAGCTCAGCTGCCGGCCCCTGTCGGTTGGCGTTTAACACACTTTGCAGTGTTTCCAACCCCATTTTTAGGGATTGCTCATTACCGCCATATACCGCCAAAGTTGACGGTGGATTGGTTTGCAACAACCCACCCAGCATGGTGCTCAATGCATCATTATCGCATTGGCCTTCATGAGCCAATTGTTGAACCAAGCGAGCTGACTGGCAGATTCCTGCCAATGCCAACGTAATATCATAATAGTTTTTCGCCACGGTTACTCCTGTAAACATTCTGGTTCACGTATGGGTTGAATTAGTTTGCGGCTGAACCAATCAGCGGGTAACGCTCTTCAATAATACCGCCACCGAGGCAAACTTCGCCTTGATAGAAAACAGCCGACTGACCGGGTGTTACTGCCGCCACGGGTTCATCAAACCGAACCTCAACACGCTCGTCATCCAAAGGTGTAACGGTGCAAGGAATGTCCTGTTGACGATAACGGGTTTTCACCACACAGCGGAAAGCGGCGGTGACCGGTTCTCTATCCACCCAATGCAACTGTTGAGCAATCAGACCGACAGACATTAAACGCGGATGTTCGTGCCCCTGTGCTACCAACAGGATGTTATTGGCAACATCTTTATCCACAACATACCATGGGTCATCGCCACCTTCTTTGGTACCGCCAATACCTAAACCTTTGCGTTGGCCCAGCGTGTGATACATCAAACCCTGATGTTCACCCACATGTTGGCCATCTACGGTCATGATTGGGCCGGGTTGAGCGGGCAGGTAGCGGCCGAGGAAATCACGGAATTTGCGCTCACCGATAAAGCAGATGCCGGTAGAGTCTTTTTTCTTGGCGGTGACCAGGTCAAGTTGTTCAGCAATGCGGCGAACTTCAGGTTTTTCTAATTCCCCAACGGGGAACAGGCTCTGAGCAAGCTGTTCGTGACTTAAGGTGTAGAGGAAATAGCTTTGGTCTTTATTGCCATCAAGGCCACGTAGCAAACGGCTTTTACCCTCAACATCCTGACGACGGACATAATGACCGGTAGCAATATAGTCCGCGCCCAAGTCTTCGGCGGCGAATTCCAGGAAGGCTTTAAATTTGATTTCTTTATTACACAGAATATCGGGGTTGGGGGTACGCCCGGCTTTGTATTCCTCAAGGAACAATTCGAACACGTTATCCCAATATTCTGCGGCAAAATTGACGGTGTGCAACTCCATGCCCAGTTTGTCGCATACTGCTTGAGCATCGGCCAGGTCGGTCGCTGCAGAGCAATATTCTTCGCCATCATCCTCTTCCCAGTTCTTCATGAACAAGCCGGCAACTTGGTAGCCCTGCTGCTGAAGCAGGTAGGCGGAAACGGAAGAATCGACACCGCCGGACATACCGACGATTACTTTTTTCTGGCTGTTATCTGACATGGGAGTCTCACTAACGTAAATACCTAAAGCCCCTGCGATGGCGGTGGCGGATGATATTATCCGACTCATTGCTCAGCGCGGGTGAGGCATTATAAAAACAAGCGCCGGATTTTATCACGTTGTTTGCTTCACTGCATGGTTGTTTGCTTCACAGCATAGTTGATCCTCAGCCTGAACAAAATTAGCTGAGTAAATCAAATCTGCTGTTTATAGTGGCCAGTTAAATGAGCCAACCAGATCAAGCGAATAGCGCTCGGGCTGTTGGTAACACCGGATACTCTCAGCAACCAGTGGCGAGCGTAAATTATCTGATTGCAGTATTTCATCCGCAGTGAGCCAGTGGCAGCAGTCGATATCGTCATCTTGCGGCGCTGTGGCTACGGGCTCTTTCAGCTCAATCACAAAAGCAAAACGGAGGAACGGGGTTTTATCCGGCGCAATCCACTGATGCATACGCAAAAAAGATTGCGGGTTGGCCCGAATGCCGGTTTCTTCCCACAGTTCCCTTTCTGCGGCCTGCACCAGGGTTTCATCGGCCTCTAAATGACCCGCCGGTTGATTCCATAACTTTTTGCCGTTGATAGTTTCCTCAACAACTAAAAATTTCCCGTTAGCATGCACGACACAAGCCACAGTAACATGAGGCTTAAACATAGTTTATCTCCTTCCATTCGCCGGGCTGTAGGTCGCCTAAGCTTAAATTTCCCATACTAAAACGTATCAGACGCAGGGTAGGGAAGCCAATATGGGCGGTCATTCTGCGAACTTGCCGGTTGCGACCCTCAAAGAGGGTTATTTTTAGCCAGCTAGTGGGAATGGCTTTGCGCTCTCGAATCGGCGGATTACGCGGCCATAACCACTCGGGTTCGCTGACTAATTCGGCACCTGCGGGTAAAGTGGGGCCGTCTTTTAAGGTTATCCCGGCCCTTAGCTGATTGAGCGCACCATCGCCCGGCACCCCCTCGACTTGTACAAAATAAACTTTACCGGTTTTCTGGGCGGGCTGGGTGAGCCTGGCTTGCAATTTGCCATCATTGGTTAAGACCAGCAAACCTTCGCTATCACGATCGAGTCGGCCCGCCGCATAAACATCACCAAAAGGGATAAATTCCTTCAAAGTTGAGCGCCCAGACTCATCAGTAAATTGCGGTAACACATCAAAAGGCTTGTTGAATAACAGTACGCGATGTGGGGCAATAGGCTTGACTTGTTTCGCCAGTGTCTTGGTGCTGAATCGGTTAACTTTGTGATTTTTAACAGAGAATTTATTCATGATTATTGCGATTCCGAATGATTAGCGCATTATACCTCAATCTGTTTCGGATTGGCGTGGAACGAATATTCAAGTAGTATTGACACGAATCTTACAAGGCATTAACAAAATTGCGCTGAAGGAGAGGTTGATGGAAAGCAAAGTAGTGGTTCCGGCAGAAGGTAATAAAATTACTGTCGATGCTCAGGGTAAACTGGTTGTTCCGCATAATCCGATCATTCCATTTATTGAAGGTGATGGTATTGGCGTCGATGTGACCCCAGCCATGATCAACGTTGTAGATGCTGCGGTTAAGAAAGCCTATAAAGGTGAGCGTAAAATCTCCTGGATGGAAATCTATACCGGTGAGAAATCAACTCATGTTTATGGCAAAGATGTTTGGCTGCCAGAAGAAACATTGGATCTGATTCGCGAATATCGCGTTGCTATTAAAGGTCCATTAACCACGCCAGTGGGCGGCGGCATTCGTTCTCTGAACGTTGCTTTGCGCCAACAACTCGACTTGTATGTGTGTCTGCGCCCAGTGCGTTATTACGAGGGGACACCAAGCCCGGTAAAACATCCTGAATTGACCAATATGGTGATTTTCCGCGAAAACGCTGAAGACATCTATGCGGGTATCGAATGGAAAGCGGGTTCACCAGAAGCTGAAAAAGTGATTAAGTTCCTGCGTGAAGAGATGGGTGTGAAGAAAATCCGTTTCCCTGAACAATGTGGTATTGGTGTGAAACCTTGTTCAGAAGAAGGGACTAAGCGCTTGGTTCGTGCTGCCATTGAGTACGCGATTACCAACGATCGTGAATCAGTCACTCTGGTTCATAAAGGCAACATTATGAAATTCACCGAAGGCGCATTTAAAGACTGGGGTTACCAGTTAGCGCGTGAGGAATTTGGTGGTGAGCTGATCGATGGTGGCCCATGGGTTAAAATTAAGAATCCAAACAACGGTAAAGACATCATTATTAAAGATGTTATTGCCGATGCTTTCCTACAACAAATTTTGCTGCGCCCAGCGGAATATGATGTCATCGCCTGTATGAACCTGAACGGCGATTACATTTCTGATGCCTTGGCTGCACAAGTCGGCGGTATCGGTATTGCTCCTGGCGCTAACATTGGTGATGAATGCGCCTTGTTTGAAGCAACCCACGGCACGGCACCAAAGTATGCGGGTCAGGATAAGGTGAACCCAGGTTCTATCATTCTGTCCGCAGAAATGATGCTGCGTCACATGGGTTGGTTCGAAGCTGCTGATTTGATTATCAAAGGCACCGAGGGCGCAATTCAGGCCAAAACCGTGACTTATGATTTCGAGCGTCTGATGGAAGGCGCTAAGTTACTGAAATGTAGTGAATTTGGCGATGCCATTATTCAACACATGTAATTCAGCAAGTTAAGCTATATCTCACGGGGGCGTCCGCTTCCGTGAGTTTTTGTTCCCCCTCAATTACCTCACAAACTCTGCTGCAGTAAATTCAGCTAATTCTGCAACTTTGTGGATAAATCAATGAGTGAGCTGTGACCCGCCATAATAATATGAAGAAAATATTTGACTGGTCAGGTTAACTCTTTATCCTTTACGGCAAAGTTATCTAGCATATGTATTTCATTTAATCACCAGAACTTAAGAAATTATAAATTTTTTTTATTTTCTCTCTTAAAACAGAGGTTTATATTGTGACGAAGGATGTAGAAATCGTTAAAGCACGGCATCCGTTAGATAAGCAGCACATCAAACTGACTTATGTAACCCATTTTTACTGTAATCAGGGAAATATGGATTCCGTTGAGTCTTTGTTGAAGGAATATGAATCTTACCCTGACGATATTAAGGATGCGGTAGAGTTTGTCATTGTCGATGATTGCTCTCCCTTAGAGTATGAAGTAAAAGATTATGATTTGAATTTCACGTGGTTAAGAATAACCACTGATATCCCGTGGAACCAAGCGGGTTCCCGTAATTTGGGTGTGACTTACGCTAAATCCGATAAAATCATCATTACTGATTTAGACTGTTTGCTACCAGAAGATACCCTGCGTTATCTGATTAATGCGCGTAATCCTGGGCGCTCACTGTATCGCATCTACCGTACAGATGAAAAAACCGGCAAAGCCTACCGCGGTCATCCCAATTTATTCTTCATGTCCAGAGCTAGATTCTTCAGACTTTATGGCTATGACGAAGAGTTTGCCGGCCATTATGGTTCAGAAGATTATCGTTTTGTGAAGTTCCATAAAGATCATGGCACCACACCTCGCTATCTGCCGAAGCAATATCGCTGTATTGAGCGTAATGTTGATAGGAAGAAAAGCTACCATTCTCTGGATCGTGATTTGACGCACAATGCGCCTATTGATGATCGCAAGAAGAATGAAATTGCTCTCTTTGGTGCGGAATATGGTCATAGCCGAATATTCCTTAACTTTAATTGGGAAATCAAAAAAGTGCATTCACGCCCACCAACAGTCCCCGAACGTAAGGGCTGGTGGCGGCCATTATGGTGGTTCCGTTACCTGTTCCGTTCACTCGCGGCATAACGGCATTTATCTAAAATATTTCTCATAGCCAGTCAGTGTATACTGATTGGCTATGTCATAGATTAGGGCTGCGATACTGGGTACCAGTGTGTCACGCGGCTTCTCTTGGTTATTAATCTGAAGTGAGTGACTTATGATTTCTCCTGCTACCTTGCCCAGTTCACCGCCAGCGCATCGCTATGTTGGCATGTTATCTTGTGTAACTGCATTTTTATTAGGTATTGGTGTACCCACTTCTAATTTTATAATGAACTTGTCGATGGTATTGGCTTTAATCTGTTTACTGCTGAGCCGCGATACACGTTATGTGAAAGTTTTAGTCAAAAACCCGCTGATTTGGTTACCGGCAATTATGTTTTTGCTGCTGGCAGTATCTTTGCTATGGCAGCACAATTTGTACGGTAAAGTGATGGTCGGAAAATATTCCAAGCTGTTGTATATCTTGCCATTAGCGATGTTTTTTATTCTTTCTCGCTCACTTTCCCGCTATTTTGCCAAAGGTTTTTTATTGGCCAATGCCGTGATCCTGGCCGCCAGTCTCTGGGTCGGTGTCCTTCATATGCCGTTGGGTCATATTGACCCCTTAAATCCGACAGTATTTAAGTTACAAATCACACATAACTTCTTTATGGCATTAGCTGCGGTGATATGGCTTTCTTTAGCATTCCGCAGCCATGGGCTTAAGCGCTGGGGCTATGCGCTACTGGTGTGTCTGGCGGTCTATAACATTGTGTTTATGGTGCAGGGCAGAACCGGCTATGTTGCCTTGGTGGCTGCTTTTGGGGTGTGGGCGCTGCTGTCATTATCAACCCGTCAGCGTTTGGGGATGCTGGTGGGCGCATTTATCATCGCAGCGATCGTGCTTGTGGTGCCAAACCGTGCAGTTGAACGGCTACAGCAAGGTGTCACCGAGGTTCAAACCTGCTTGTCGGCCACCCACGAGGAGGATAAAAAATCTTGCGACAGTTCGATGGGAATGCGCACGTCATTCATACTTGAATCTGTAAGGTTGATAGAGTCAGCGCCTGTTTTAGGGCATGGCGCTGGGGGCTTTTGGCTCAGTCTTTCACAAAGCGAATATAGCATAAATCCGCATAATGAATATTTAATGCAAACTGTGCAATCCGGAATCGTCGGTTTAGCTTTATTCCTCGGGTGGATGTGGTGTTATTTCCGTTCTGCCTGGCGTTTACCAACACACATTAGAAATGTGTTGGTGGCTTTGCTCTGTGCTTATTTGGCTTGTCACCTATTTAATTCCTTCTTACTCGACTCTTCAGAAGGGCACTTATTTATCATCCTTACGGCGATTGTGGCCAGTTATTCAGCACTGCCGCCTAAAGAACGCGAAGAAATAGAGCAAACAGAATAAAACTCGGAATAAAGAGTGTGTTAAATCTAGAGAGCAGGTGCCCACAGTGGCACCTGTTTTTTATCCATTTAGTTTGATACTTCCTGCGGCGAGCTAAAGTTTAAGTTGTTGTATCCCTCTTGAAAACCAAACAACTCAAACAACTCATAAGCCGTTGAATACATATGATAGGGCGAAAAAAACAACCAGGCAAAAAGTGAGAATAAAATCATAATGACAACCAGTAGGATTTTATCAAGTAGCACTTTTTCTCCTTATATTATTTGAGCCAATAAACTTGTCACATTGACTCATTATGTCAACTGCGCACTGTTGCATAACAATAACGTAAAACCATATTAAACGCATGGGCAGGGTTAACGAATGTTAAGTGATCTTCGTCACGAAATTGAATTGTTAACGTTAACATTGGTGATTAACATCACGAAATACACGAGATATTGTATCAATATAGAGGATGAAAAAGAGCCGAAACCAAAACGACTTTTCTGTTATGGGCATAACAGAGCTGCGTTGGCATTAAGTGGATGCTCGCTCCAGTAATGGGCAAGGCAATCGGTGTATTAATCGTGATTCCCGCCTTTCAATTAAATGAAGAGCAGCTTCCCGACCAATATCATAATGAGGCTGTTGCACCGTAGTCAGTGGCGGTAGAAATAGCTCTCCGATACCGGCCATATTGTCATACCCCACTACCGCAACTTGCTGTGGGATGGTAATACCTTTCGCTAAAAGCACTTGGTAGGCCAGGAAAGCGATGCGGTCATTACCACAAATAAGCACATCAAAATCAGGTTTCCCGTTAGGGCAGTTGCGCTCTAAGAGAGAAATAACATCCTGATAATGCTCATCTCCCCACGCCAAGTGGTGCTGACGTAACTGCTCCAGTGGTAAGGTAGATTCTCGCCATGCTTTTTCCACGCCCGCGCGCCGAGCTTTTCCCGCCAGCGAACTCTCAGGAAGATAGAGACACAATGGCCGCTGATAACCTCGGCGCAGCAGCAATTTCAGCGCCTGATATTGACCATCAAAGTCATCAGGAATGTAGCTGGGGATTGTATTATTCTCGCTGACACAATTAGCTAGCACAATATTCTTATCCCGAAGACATTCAGGGACAGTGACCTGTTGTAGCCTCATTGAGGCAAAAATAATGCCATCGGGGCGCTGGGCCAGCAGTTGGTTGACCGCGCGTTCGCTGTCTTCGTGTGAAGTTAGATTGACCAGAAAGCTATTCCAGCCAAATTCGCGTGCCGTCAACTCAATGGACAGTAATATCTCGACCGAAAACGGAGTGGTGGCGGTATCGCGCGCAAGCACGGCGAGAGTCGAGGTTTTGGTGGTGTTGCCCCGCATTTTTCGGGCAAAGAAATCAGGTACATAATCGAGAGTTTCAATGGTTTGCATGACTCGCTGATAAGTTTCTGGTCGCAATTGTTCTGGGGCATTGATTGCCCGAGAAACCGTCATTAATGAAACTGACGCCAGATTTGCCACTTCTTTCAGCGAAACCATTACTTTCCTCGATAGATTATATTACCGCTTTGATTGGTTGATGATGGCTACCTGTCATTATTGATTAATAGGAGCGGCGGTATTGGCTGGTTCTATCAATAAAAAGCCCTCATGAGTGAGGGCTAGAGGCTAACAGTTGGCTTTATCATCAGCCTCATCAATCAGACCGTTGGCTATCTTGCTCGCATCAAGATAACGGGAAGAACTTAAAATCTGATTAAGTGTTTCTCGAACACTGAACAAAAATTGATCATTGTCTGACTCGTTAGCACATTCAACCATTAATGCGATAAGCAAAGCTTCATGGGCGATCAAATGATCTTCACCAGGTAAGTTTGCATCAGTGCTACCTTGCTGGGCGCGAACAGATGTTTGATTAAGTGATGACATAAAACTCCTTATTTAATAATTGAATAACCACCCGCCCACTATAGCGGGGTTTCTGTTTATTGCTATGACAGATGAATACTTTGTCATAGCATCCATAACAGATAATGTGCTGGTGGTACTCAATTGTTCAATTTATTCGTGCTGTTTCAAAGGGATATTATGGATAAGGCCCTTATTTTACCGGGCGATAAATACGGGCAGCCGCAGTTAGGCGCAAGGTACGATGAGCGAGCTCTTCTGCCGCACCGGCATATTGTTCCACCATGGCGGAATTTTGATGCGTCATTTGGTCTAATTGACCAATCGACTGGCTAATTTGGCCAAGAGCTTGTGTCTGTTCATGGGTTGAGGTGCTAATTTCACGGATTAAAGTAGAAACCTGACCGGCCTGTTGCACAATATTATCCATGGTAGCCCCGGCGTTTTGGACTAATTTACTCCCATCGCGAACCCGCTCTACACTAGTTTCAATGAGGTGCTTAATTTCTTTTGCCGCAGTGGAGGAGCGTTGGGCTAAATGGCGAACTTCACTGGCAACCACGGCGAAGCCACGGCCTTGTTCACCGGCTCTTGCCGCTTCAACCGCCGCATTGAGTGCCAAAATATTGGTTTGGAAAGCAATGCCTTCAATCACACTGATAATATCGACAATACGATGGCTGGAATCATTAATCGTGCCCATGGTATTAATCACCTGGTGCATTAACTCACTACCACGTTCCGCCGCATGGCTGCTCATAGCAGCTAATGATGTCGTCTCATTGGCACTATTGGCGCTGTTTTGGACGGTTGCGACGAGTTGTTCAGTCGCACTGACAATATGTTGTAGATTGGCGGTAGCTTGTTCGGTCCTAACTTTTAACTCACGATTCCCTGCCGCAATTTCACTGCTGGCAGTATTAATACCATCAACCTGGCCACTGACGTCGTCTGTCAGAGAGCGGAGGTTCAATCCCAACTGATTGACGCTACGCATTAAATAGCCAATTTCATCAACACGGTTCAGTTGCACATAATCACCGGCTTGTCCTGAGGAGACATCTTGTGCTTGCTGCAAAATCGCGGCAATTGGGCGGGCGACCTGGCGTTCCAACCAAAATGAGGTGATCAAGCTACTGAAAAGGGTGGTTATTCCTAGCTCCAGCAAGGGCAAGCCGGTCACTCCTATCCCCATCGCCGCCAAAGTCGGTAGCAGTGCGGCAGTCAATAATGCACCGCGCAAACGCCAACGCAGGGGCAGAGTTTGAAACAATGAAAGGAAAGATAACACGCCAGTGCGGACAATTAGCCCGCGATACAATGCAATGCGGCGTTGCTTAGCTTTGCCAGAGTTAAAATCGGCATACAGTGCTTCCGCTTGTTTAACTTCTTCGCGGGTTGGCGCAATTCGCACTGAAATATAGCCGGTCAAACGGTCTTTATGGAGCAGCGGGGTGGCATTGGCGCGTACCCAGTAATAGTCACCATTTTGACGACGATTCTTGACCAATGATGACCAAGATAAACCCGCATTCAAAGTCCGCCACATATCAGCAAAGGCCGCGGGGGGCATATCCGGGTGCCGCACCACATTGTGAGGTTGACCCAGCAAGTTCTGATATTCAAAGCCACTGGCCTGCACAAAGGCAGCATTGGCATAGGTGATATTACCTTGAATATCAGTGGTAGACTGCAAGGTGGTATCGCGATCAATAGGATACTCCTGCCGGCTGACAGGTTTGTTCACTCGCATAATAACCTCAGTAAATGGGGGAGTTCATTTATACCGTCATACTTCAGCGTTACATGTGCGTTGGCTGTTCTCGCTCACCCGAATGACTTACTTGAATAAGCTCATCGGGATTTACTCAATTGCCGCCTTCCTGTAACTCGAATTATTTAGGAGATATAACAATGGAATACAATAATTACTGAGAGTCATCGGCAGTCGCAGAGAAAACTTTATGGCATTCTTAATATAAAACATCAATTCCCTATAAAGGTGCTTTTATTCGTCTCATTGCTCATATTTAGTGCGTTTCACTATTTATGAAAAATATGAATTTTACTTAATTCATTATTTAACCTTAATATTAATTTGGTATTTAAAATAGCTAAATTGTAAATATATATCATATAAAACAGTTAGTTATGTTATTTTTGTTGAGTTGCTTAATGTTCAATTGGTGAGTTTTTTAAATGAGTGTTTGTTTGCTTTTATATTTGCCTGTAATTGAAATTAAATATGTATGATTTTTATTTAAAGGTTACACGATGTGATGTTTTTTGGTGGTTTGATTTGCAATATTTGTTAATTATGAATATCACAATAATTATTTGTTACAGTTGCCCGACATATCAATCTGAGTAATATTAATTAGGAATAAAAATCCCCGCAGATGCAGAGCTAGAAAAGCTAAAAAGCGATAATGATGGCTGAATCAAAAATCATTTAAAATTAAATGACTCTTTTTTAAGCTTTCTATTTTCATCAGAAAGTCATAGATAGGTGAAAGTCGGTTAAAGTCTTTGCTCAAAATATCAAGCAGTTGCACGAAAATTTTGGGCGGAAGAGTTGATTAAGCCGCCATCGTCGATGTTGTTAACTGTTCCAGACGTTACAGTGCAAAATGAGTCTGGCCTATTCCGGGAGCTTGTTATGCTCCCGGATAATATAGCCAAGAAGGGGTTATAAACCGCGTTTTTCCATTAACAAAGCAAGGTCAATGAGGCGATTCGAAAATCCCCATTCGTTATCATACCAAGCCAAGATTTTGACCAGTTTGCCACCAATGACCAGTGTTGAAAGGCCATCAATAATAGATGACCGCGGATCGCCGCGATAATCACTTGATACCAGAGGTTCTTCGCTGTAGCCCAGAATACCCTTTAACGGCCCAGATTCACTAGCTTGACGAAATGCAGCATTAATTTCTTCAACTGTCGCTTCACGTTTAAGGTTTACGGTTAAATCGACTATAGAGACCACTGGCACAGGAACGCGCAGGGAATAGCCGGTCATTTTACCTTCAAGTTCAGGAATAACCTTGCCGATTGCTTTAGCAGCACCGCTGGAGTAAGGAACAATAGAAACAGCTGCTGCACGTGCTCCTCGTAAGTCTTTTTCTGGTTGGTCATGGAGTGCTTGGCTGTTGGTATATGCATGGGTGGTATTCATAAGCCCATGTTCAATGCCAAATACCTGATGTAAAACTTGTGCCGCAGGAGCAAGACTGTTAGTGGTGCAGCTACCGTTACTGACGACTTTGTGCTTGGCTGCATCATATTTGTCATCATTGACACCCATCACAATGGTCATGTCGTCGTTTTTAGCTGGAGCGGAAATGATGACACGCTTTGCTCCACCTTGGGTGATATGGACTTCTGCTTTGGCCTTTTCAGTAAAGAATCCGGTGGCTTCTATGACAATATCAACACCGACGCTACTCCACGGAATTGCAGCTGGGTCTCTTTCTGAAAAGACGCGAATTGCATGTCCATCAACCAAAATTTGGTTTTCACTCGCTTTAATATCAACATTTAACGTACCGGAGAGTGAATCATATTTAAGGAGATGAGCGAGAGTTTTGCTATCAGTGAGGTCATTAATGGCGACCACCTGAAAATCATGACGTCCCAATGCTGCACGAAGGACATTTCGACCAATTCTGCCGAATCCGTTAATACCCACTTTAACCATGATAAAAACCCCTTTATTGACTGAATTGAATTAATAATAGCTCTCAGAAAAGGGGGGCGTAAATGACAACAAAAGATCAATTTATGCCATTTTGCGAGAATGGAAATGTTCACGATATTCTGTTGGCGTCAGCTGTAAGTTGCGTTCAAAAACTCTGCGTAGATTTAGACCGCGACCAAACCCAGTGACCACCGCAATTTGCTCAATACTGTTGGTTGTCTGTTCAAGGTGCTGTCTGGCAGCATTTAACCTGACTTCTTCAATATACTTTGCTGGTGTAAGACCGGTCTCCCGAGTGAATACTCGAGTAAAGTTACGCGGACTCATGGCAGCTCGTTCTGCCAGATTTTCGACGGACAAATTATGGGTGAGATTATTAGGCAACCATGCTTGAAGATCACGGATCACCCCATCATTGGCTTGATTCAGTAAATACCGACTAAACTGTATTTGTCCGCCAGGACGGCGCAGAAACATCACGAGGTCTTGCGCAATCTCTCTGGCGATATTAAATCCTTGGTCGTCTTCGACCAAAGCGAGAGTCAGATCAAAACCTGAACTGACCCCCCCAGATGTCCAGACCATGCCATCTTGAACATACAAAGGACCGCGTTCCACCATTATCCGTGGGTATTGGGTTTGCAGGGTATCAAGCAACCGCCAGTGTGTAGTGGCATGCCGCCCATCCAGTAAACCGGCCTTGGCCAGTAGAAGTGCGCCCCCACAGATCGAAACTATTCGTTCGGCATGTGGCTCTGCCAGCTTAAGCCAACTGACAACATTGCTACTTTCATCCTCTGTCAGCCCTTTGCCAGTGACCATTATTGTGTTGCGGGAAAGTGTCGGATCCAGGTCGGAAAGCCGCTGGTCAGCAAGCAAGTTTAGACCTGAAATGCCGTTTACCACGCGATGCGGTTGTGTTGTTGCAACAGTGACCTGATAGGGTGGGTTAGGAGTATCCGTTGTTCGCAGGCGATTAGCATGCATAAGAATATCGGTGACCCCTATTGCTTCAAACAGCATTCCCCCATTAGGGATGATAATCAAGAAAGTGTGCATGGCATTAATTGTTCAGTTAGCATGATATGAGACAAGTGTATCACTGGAGTGGACATGGTTGTAAATAGCGGACAGTGATAGGTTGATGCTCTATCTATTTAGTTAAGGGGGCAATACTCCCTAAGTGAAAATGACCACTTTGTTGTGACAAACCCACTCCGCATAATGACATTTAGGTTTAAATTATCCTTCAAATTCATCGTGTCAGCCCGACATGATTAGATTCCCTCGTAAATGCTCCTAAATGCGAGAACAAGAAGAAAAGATAACTTGCCATCCAATGCTGTTTATATATACAGTATTTAACAATGAAGACAGACAGCAAGACACCAATCTGCTTTTTTAATCAGATGATTGGTTTGTAAGAAGAGAAAGTTAGTGGGATAGAAAAATACAGGGAAACGGCGAAGAGTGATGGAGGACTTAGTCGGGGGAAGTCGATAATTTTTAATTATAATTAATAACTAAATAATTGTTTTTTTCATATATGTATCGTTCATTAATTCCTCTATTGTGAATTCCTTAATATCGTCTATCGCAAGTAAATTGTTGGTCTAGTCAGAGGCGCAGCATCATAAAGCGCCAGTCCGTAGCTATCGACCAGTTCATAGCTATTGATATTGTATCTATAACAAGGATTAAAAATGAAATTAGAAACATTATCTATTCATGCCGGCTATTCACCAGATCCCACCACCAGAGCGGTTGCCGTTCCCATTTATCAGACTTCCTCTTTTGCCTTTGATGATACCCAGCATGGTGCCGATTTATTTGATTTAAAAGTCGCGGGCAATATTTACTCACGAATCATGAACCCCACCAATGATGTGTTGGAACAACGGGTTGCAGCGCTGGAAGGGGGGATTGCTGCCCTGGCAGTTGCATCCGGTATGGCCGCGATCACCTATGCTATCCAGACACTTGCTGAAGCCGGGGATAATATCGTGTCAGTAGCGAAGTTGTATGGCGGGACTTACAACCTGCTGGCCCATACTTTGCCGCGTTACGGGATCGAAACTCGATTTGCCGACCATGATGATATTGAAGCATTAGAAGCATTGATTGATGACCGGACAAAAGCGGTTTTTTGTGAATCAATTGGTAATCCAGCGGGCAATATTGTTGATCTGAAAAAATTGGCTGATGCCGCCCATCGGCACGGGGTGCCATTGATTGTCGATAATACGGTCGCGACACCTATTCTTTGTCGGCCATTTGAACATGGCGCGGATATTGTGGTGCATTCATTGACCAAATATATCGGCGGCCACGGTTCCAGCATTGGTGGCATAGTGGTGGATTCCGGTAAGTTCCCGTGGGCACAATATCCGAAGCGTTTTGCTCAATTGAATACGCCCGATCCGTCTTATCACGGTGTGACTTATACCGAGCAATTTGGCGCGGCTGCGTATATTGGTCGCTGCCGAGTGGTACCGCTGAGAAATACCGGCGCGGCACTGTCGCCATTCAATGCCTTTCTGATCTTACAAGGGCTAGAAACTCTGGCTTTGCGCATGGAGCGCCATACTGAAAATGCATTGAAAGTTGCCCATTACTTGCAGAATCACCCACAAGTTAGCTGGGTTAAATATGCCGGTTTACCTGACCATCCTGAACATGAATTAGCCCAACGCTATTTTGGTGGTAAACCTGCCGCTATATTGTCATTCGGTGTTCATGGCGGGCAGGCGGCGGGGGGACGATTTATCGATGCGCTGAATTTGATCGTACGGCTGGTTAATATTGGTGATGCCAAATCATTGGCGTGCCATCCAGCCTCCACAACTCACCGTCAGCTCAATGATGAAGAGCTTATTAAGGCGGGTGTACCACGGGATATGGTGAGGTTGTCGATTGGTATTGAGCACATTGATGACATCCTCAATGACCTTGCCCAAGCATTGGATGCGGCTAAATCATAAGACAGACGCTGAATGTGACCGGTAGCCCGAGGGTACCGGTCAAGAGTCATAGCGGAAACAATGATGGTGAAAAATTAAAGTGTAGCCAGTGTTGCAGCAATCACTTTGGCATAGGGGGTTGTTGGGCGGCCAATAAGTTTGCTCAAGGTATGGCTATCATCAAAAAGCCCACCTTTAGCCGCACCCGCATCAGAATCGGTCAGCAGGCTGGCAAAACCGTCAGGTAAACCGGCTCCAATCAGCGCTTGCTTGAAGTCAGTCTCAGATAGATTTTTGTATACGACTGGTTTGCCGGATTGGCGGGCAATTTCTGCTGTGAATTCGGCCAATGTATAGCTGTCATCACCAGCTAATTCGTAAACTTTACCGGCTTGATTTTCTTGGGTCAGCACTGTGGCGGCGGCCTCGGCATAGTCTTCACGCGCGGCAGAGGCGATACGGCCATCAGCGACCGCGCCGATGAATGCACCATGGGCTAGCGCCGGTGCAATACTTGCAGCATAGTTTTCGGTATACCAGCCGTTTCTCAAGAGCACCACCGGCAGGCCTGAGTCGCGCAGAAGTTCTTCTGTGGCACGGTGTTCTTCACCTAATCCCAAAGTGCTTTTATCGGCATGCAGCAAACTGGTATACGCCAACAATTTGACGCCTGCTTTTTTGGCGGCATTGATTACCGCAGTATGTTGGGCAATACGTTGTCCCACTTCACTCGATGAGATTAACAGCAGTTTATCAACCCCTTGGAAAGCAGTTTCTAATGTCGCGGGTTGGCTATAATCAGCTTTAAGTACCTGAACGCCTAACGCTGCTAAATCACTGGCCTTCTCAGGGCTGCGTACGGCGGCAATAATTTCACTGGCTGGGACTTTTTTGAGTAATGCATTGATAACAAGGCGGCCTAGTTGGCCGGTAGCTCCGGTTACTGCGATCATTATGATGCTCCAAATGTGATGTTATGCCTTTCGTACTTGAAATAGCTGGGGTTAGCTAGATTCTCGTACCCGAATCACTGACCTGAGTCAGAGCTGCGCGGTTTATTCACTGGCTACCTACCACACTAATGACTTTGGGCAAGTAGTCAGGTGACAAGCTGTTTTAAGGAACAAAAGATAATATTCGCTAAAAAACCGCTCTTGAGATCATCATATGCAATATACTAACTTTAAGTAAGTACGCACAAAAAGGTTAGTATGAAAATAATAGAATCGCCAAATTTGCCTGACACTATTTCATTTCCGGAACAAGTCCGGCGGGGAGAGTTGCTCAATGTAGATTGCCCATCAAGAGAAGTGCTCAAGCGAGTTACTAGTCGCTGGGGGGTTTTGGTACTCATTGCGTTGAGTAATGAAACCCTGCGTTTTAGTGCTCTGAGAAGAAAGATTGGTGGTGTCAGTGAAAAAATGCTGGCGCAAACATTGCAGAACCTCGAAGAGGACGGGTTTGTTGAACGTATCGCGTATCCGGTTGTGCCACCGCATGTGGAATATAAGCTAACCTCATTGGGCAAAGAGGTTCAGGAGCAGGTTGAGGGGCTGGCTCTCTGGCTTGAGGAGAATTTTCACCGCATTATGGCGAAACGACAGCAGCAGGCTGCATCATAATATTCAACATTCGCTGGTATTCAACATTCGCTGGTATTCAACATTCGTTGGTATTCAACAACAGCCATAGCATCGGCTCTGGCTGCTATTATTTGATATCAATCCATTACAGCGTTTTTAATGCATCAACTGACTCGATAGCCATAGAGGGGACAAACTCAGTCACACTATAATGAGCTACCGCAGTAAAAGGATCTTCTGACAATATTTTATCCAACTCTTCACGAGCGATACTTTTCACCAAAATGATACCGCCAGTACGCGGGACTTTACGGCCAGAGGCAATAAAAACCCCCTGTGCATAATACTTCTTCAACCAATCTTTATGGTTTTCGGTCAATGCTTCAACTACGTCAATAGGTTGATGATAAGTTAGGCTAACAATAAACATGCGGAGCTCCTCCAAGGGCGTATCTGTTAAAGATAAATGTCCATTCAATATAGCGTTTTGGCGCATGGCTAGCATGACTAAAGTGATAAATTCACGAAGTCAGTTCTTTAATAGCTAAATTTTGCATATTGAAAGTAATAATGATTATTTCATTTATTGTGTAGTTCGGCGTTTACTCTTAATACATTAGTTTGACTCAGTTTGCTCGATAACGTGGAGATGACAATGGCTAAGATTATTGCATGGCTTACTGGATTACCTGGGCGGCCGCTAGCATCTTTGCCTGAGAGTGATGCTACTTTTTCTCAGGCAGATGGGGCGCACTTACTGGAAACAATAAATGCGATTGGCGGGCTATATGGCATTGAATTTATTCATCATTAAATACAATCTCTATTATTCCCATACTCGGCAATTCCTTAACTTGCTGAATGATTATTAAGTGATATCTGCTTAAACCAGGATTGTACCCAGCCGGGTTTAGAGAACATAACCAAACTACCCAATGGTGGCGGCTGCTTATCATATTGCCCAGTGAAAAGCCGTAAGTCCCTGGCAAGCTCAGGCCAATTCCTTTCAATAATTCCGGTGCTATTTGAGCCGCGGTAAGATCTTGTCAGAATAGGGCAACAATACCTATCATTCCCAAAATACTGGCGCTCAGCAGTGCCGCGACTTTGCTGATGACTCATCTACTCAAAAATTATACTCAGTTGCAGTGGGCAATACCCAGCATTCGTGGTGGTTTAGCCCCGGAAGTATTAAAACGAGTAAAGGAGTATATCGGCGATCACCTTGCGCAGCTGCTGTTATTATCAGGTCTTGCTGAACAGGCGGGGCTGAGTGAGTTCCATTTTGCGACAATGTGAATTATAGCGAGTGTGTATCTCTGAGTGATATTACAGCGGGCAACTTAAATCACCTTCAGGGCAGTTGAGGAATGATTTCAATTGTGCGGTGCGTTCTTCGGTTTTATGGGTCAAGCAAGCAGAAATAATCATTGGATGTACTGACCCCCCCTCGGTGGCTGATGACTGGAAAGTACAATCCGCATCACGGTATTTTATCCAGGTCAGTTGCGCACTTTTTAATAATGGCCTTTGGCCGACAGATGTTTTGGCAAGAACATCCTTGTAAGTGCGATTAAGTTCGGCATCGGCTTTTTTATAATCTGAAGTTGCACATTGATTCATATCTTGCTGTGTTACCGCGTTTTGACAATTAAGAGCCAAAGTTTGACCGAGTGGTAATAGCAATAACGATACCAACATAATCTTCTTCTTTAGCATCATGACTCCAAAATAAGAATAACCAAAAGTAACAGACAGCCCCTCCTCGTTAAGGCGGGGCTTTGAATGATATGACATTTATTTCTTGGCCGCTGCCATAATATCTGTTTTTACAGCGGATACTTTTTTATCAGGCGACTTTTTACAGATATCAATGACTTTTGGGGTGTATACAGTATCGACCTCCTGAAAGTCTACATTGTCCCCTTTTTTATACTGTGTATCCTCATTCAGTATCCAGAAAGCCACCGGAGTCATGCTCTTTGGATTAAGATCAAGAAACTCTTTGCAGGTCATCTCTGTTGGGGTCGTGGAGGAGGCAAATACTGGCGTCATGGTGGTCAGTAGCAGTGTTGCAATGGCTAAGTTAGGTAATGATTTATAGAGCATGATTATTTCCTTATTGGGTTGTTATACTTCACAGGGTGTTATTGGTGCATAAGGATGATATTTTCTCGTTATTTAGCATGGCCTATAAATTTATATCTTGCCAATTTTATGTCTTGTTTAATAACTTAATTTAAAATTTATGCTATTATTAATTTTCATGGTGCTCTTATTATCTAACTGATTTTTATGATAATATGGTTTTTTGTTATTTTTAGATTATTACTCTGTTGTGTGGGTTGAAGTTATTAATAATCTCATTATAATAAATTATTGCATTGCAATATGCGGGCTAATAACAAGCAGGTAAATAGAAGCATATTATTCCTACAAGGATGGAGACTGCTTGTAGAGCACATTAGGCCAGATCTACACTGGGCTATTACCATGTGTTATAATTGGCTATGTTACTGTTTATACTGAGAGTTAAGTTAATTATAGTTTTATTTCCATGCTGAATAACAGGTGATTTATCTTTATGTCTATACTTTCTTTTTATCATAACTGTCTGGGTTATTTTGCCAAAAAAGTCTTTGGTAAGCGCCCCGAAGGTGAACCAGTGGAGAGAGAGAATGGGAAGAGTGAATTATCTAATCTTCAACTGGATGTATTACTGAATGCCGAGAAGCAAGTCGCTATTATTACAACCGACTTAGATAATTGTGTCACGATATATAATGTGGGCGCAGAACGAATGTTTGGTTATTCTAAGGATGAAGTCATCGGTAAGCCTATTTCTGATATATTACATATTCCAGAAAATGGTGAATTTCAAATTAAGCTGGATTATTTATTACTTAACCGCCGTGAAGCCAGTGAATGGTATTATCAACGTAAGGATGGTGAACGTTTCTGGGGGGCACTGAGCGTCCATGAAATAACATCCGAGAGTGGCAGTATTGTGGGTTATATCAGTGTGATTGCGGATGTTTCGGAAAGAAAAGCCTTATTGATAGAACTGGAAAAAAGCCAACAAATGATGGACAAGTTAACTAAAAACTTGCCAGCGATGATCTATGCATATTATTTAAATTCTAATGGAGAATCGTATTTTAGTTATTGCAGTGAGGGAATCAGGAAAATATTTGACCTTGTACCTGCCGATGTTTTGCATGTGCCTCAAGAGAAAAATCCATTATTTAGCCGTATTCATACCGATGACATGGAGATGTTAAAACAAGCGGTTATCACATCCCAGCAGAATTTATCCGTTTGGAGTTGTGATTTCCGTGTTGTGCGACCAGGGAAAGGAACACATTGGCTTCATGGTGAGTCTTTCCCCATGCGGCAAGATGATGGTTCGGTTATCTGGTATGGTTCGTTTTTTGATATTACAGAACTTAAACAGTCTGAATCGATCCTCAAAGCATTGTCACAAACTGATGTGCTGACGGGGGTAGCAAATCGCCGTCACTTTGATGACATCTATCAGAGTCTTTGGCTGAAAAATCAAACAGAAGGTGGCAGCCTATCAGTCTTGATGATTGATTTTGACAATTTTAAAAGCTTTAACGATCTGTATGGGCATGCCATGGGTGACGTGTGTCTTAAGTCTATTGTCGAAACATTGGCAAAGTCTATTCGTGGCGATTCAGATATTCTGGCTCGTTATGGTGGTGAGGAGTTTATTGTCTTACTCGCCCCAAGTACTCTGGCAGATGCGACCGCGGTTGCTGAGCGTATGCGTCATTCGATTGAGGAACTGGATATTCCGCACGGAATGTCACCCCATGGGCGCGTGACTATCAGTGTTGGTGTGGCCTCAGTTTCTGAACCGGGTGAACATCTGTCGGCGAAAAATTTGTCAGATGCTGCGGATAAAGCGCTATACCGAGCGAAAACTGCGGGGAAAAACCAGGTTAAAGCGGTAGAACTAAGTTGATTCGTAACATACATATGAAAAAATGTGGGGCAGGAAGATATTACTGCCCCACAAATACACATTGACGATATGATTATTGCCGATGTGATTATTACTGATATTAAAAAGCGATATCTCGCTTAGTTTGTATGGTCTTGAGCTTCCCGCAGACGTTCTTGCTCTTCAGCGATAACCGCCTGAATTTCCTCTAGTACACCATCAACATCAACGGCTTGCGTGCTTTCTGCAAACTCACCAGTCAATGGGGTTTCAGGATGCAACTTGCCATCTTCATAGAGCGCCCACATTTCTTTGGCATATTTACGGTCAAGTAATTCAGGGGCGTATTGACCATAATAATGCGTCATATTCGCCACATCTCGCTCCAACATGGCTTTAGCGTGATTATTGGCTGCAGCATTAACGGCTTGCGGCAAATCGATAATCACCGGGCCGTCTTTGTCGATTAAGACATTAAACTCTGACAAGTCACCATGAACCAGGCCCACACACAGCATCCGAACCACATAGCGGATCATTATTTCATGGTCAATCAGAGCTTGCTCTTTGCTAAAGGGAACATCACTAAGGCGAGGGGCGGCGAGGCCGTCTTCATCGGTGACCAGCTCCATAAGAAGCACGCCATCAAGACAAGCATAGGGCTGTGGCACGCGAACACCGGCATTGGCTAGCAGATACAACGCATCGACCTCGGCAGTTTGCCAGGTTTCTTCTTGCTGCTTGCGGCCAAATTTGGAACCCTTCGCCATAGCACGCGCATCACGGCTATTACGAACCTTACGACCTTCTTGATATTGAACCGCTTGTTTGAAGTTGCGGTTCTCTGCTTCTTTGTAAACTTTAGCGCAACGGATATCCTGCCCACAACGGACAACATAGACATCAGCTTCTTTGCCACTTTTTAAACGACGGATGACTTCGTCAACCAAGCCGTCATCAACCAGCGGTTGGATTCGTTTTGGAATTTTCATGGCGTCCTTGTACCCTATTTAAGCCCGCGATGGAATGGCTTTGGCTGAATTTTCCTCCAGTTTACCATTCGAGCCCATCTGCGGGTGGGTTTTTACTGTGAATCAGGCTGCATTGAACTGCGCATTATGCAGTTTGGCATAAGCCCCTTTGCGGGCGAGCAACTCGTGATGGTCACCTTGTTCAACAATACCTTCTTTATCGACCACAATAATGCGGTCGGCGTTTTGAATTGTGGCTAAACGATGAGCAATGACTAAGGTGGTTCGCCCTTGTGATAACTCAGTCAATGCCAACTGAATAGCTTGTTCTGTGGCCGTATCCAATGCAGATGTCGCTTCATCCAAAATAAGAATTGGCGGGTTTTTCAAGAAAATACGCGCAATAGACAAGCGTTGCTTCTGGCCACCCGATAATTTAACTCCGCGCTCACCAACTACAGTATCAAGGCCATCAGGCAGACTTTCAATCAGCTCATCCAAGCGAGCTTGCTGTGCCGCCGCCATAATTTCGTCATCGCTGGCGTCCAGTTTGCCATAAGCAATATTCTCACGGATAGAGCCGCCGAATAAGAAAACATCTTGCTGAACAATACCAATATTATTGCGCAATGATTGTTGGGTCATATCACGGATATTGATCCCAT